>JBDHVD010000044.1:0-30068 GCA_039809525.1 Labilithrix sp.
TGGTGGAGCGCGTTGAACGCGTGGAAGAACTCTTCCTGCGTCTGCGTCTTCGAGGCGAGGAACTGGATGTCGTCGACCAGGAGGAGATCGCACCGATCGCGGTAGCGCGCGCGGAACTCGTTCATGCGTCCCTCCTGGAGGGACTGGACGAACTCGTTCACGAACTTCTCCGCCGACACGTAGAGGATGCGGGCCTGCGGGCGCTCCTCGCGGACGCGATGCGCGACCGCGTGGACGAGGTGCGTCTTGCCGAGGCCGGTGCCACCGCAGAGGAAGAGCGGGTTGTGGCGCGGACCACCGCCTCCGGCGGCGCCGATCGCCGCCGCATGGGCGAGCTGGTTCGACGGGCCGACGACGAAGTTCTGGAACGTGTACTTCGGGTTCAGGCCCTCGAGCGGCGGCGGCGCGCTCATGCGGGCGCTCGGACGGCGCGACGCGGGCGCAGGCTCGCCGTTCGACATCGCCGACTCGAAGTCGGTCATCCCGCCCTCGAGGCGCGGGCGCACCGCGTGGATGCCTCCGGGCGTGAGGGTGCGCGGGCGCACGGGCATCGCGCTCGGCCCGTTGCCGCCGAGCGCGACGGGGCGCTGGAGATCACCGCCGACGCTCCACGCGACCTGAACGCTCCAGCCGGTCTGGCTACGGAGATAGTCGACGAGCGTGGGAAGGAAATGCTGGTCGACCCACTCCCGGACGAACTCGTCGCGCGCGCGAAGGCACACGACCCCGTCGGTCATGCCGTCGAACTGAACTCCAGAGAACCACTGTTCGAAGCTCGCAGGCGACTTCGCCCGCGTGAAAGCCACGGCTTCGTTCCAGAGCGTGTCGTGCTGCATCTCCATCCGTTCCAGGCGAATGAAAACCGTTCTCGTCCCATGCTTTGCCTCGTCACAGGTTTTCCACAGGCTGTGGACGAACGCGGTGGCACACGCGTACTGCTCGTCCGAAGCCGCTTCCTACCCGCTCCGAAGGACAAAGCTCCCCCTCTCGCACGGAGCCTTGCACGTCACCCCTGGGGGGGAACGTCGAGGTCGGATGCGAGACAAATCTTCTTTCAGAACCCCTTCACCACGGACGATCGAGGATGAGCACTCCGCCGAGCGCCGATCACGCCGCAGCGTTCACACGCTGCACCGTGACAGGTTCGGAGCACTGATCGCCGACCTCCCGTCGTGATGGGAGGATGGAGCTAGCACCCTCTTCTCGCGGTCGTCATGTCCATTGTTTCGAATGTGTAAAAGTCGCCGGGATCGCTTGGGTTTATTCCTTGTAGACCGCCTGTGAATTGCATGCTGTGCGCATGCGACTTCGCAGGCGTTTCGTAACTCCTCGTCGCGCTTCCGTAATCGCCGCGTCACCACCGCGACACCGGTGCGCGCGGCGAAATTTCCCGAGTGTTTCCATGTCAAGAGTCGCCGAACCTCCGCAATTTCCGAGGCGAGGTGCGATCGCGCCGTGTCCGGGATACTCCCGCGGGAGGATCGGCTTCGCCGAAAATTGTCCTCCGACGGAGACGGTTCAGTAGGGTGCACCGCAGTGCGCCGGCGGAGCCTCGTTCGATCATTCGCGTCGTTCGCATGCACGGCGACGCTCGCCCTGCTTGCGCGAGTCGCGCACGCCGATCCGTCGACGACGACGATCGAGCAGGGCTACGACCTCGGCGAGATCCAGCATCCGCGGGCGGTCGCGATGGCGGGCGCGCAGCAGGCGTGGGGCGGCTCGACGACGGCAGTCTTCCTCAACCCGGCGAACCTCCCGCTCTACCGCGTCTACCACCTCGAGGCGCTCGCGACCTTCGGCCCCGAAGCCCGGCGGCAGAGCTACGGCGGCGCGATCACCGACTCGAGCACGAGCCGGCTCGCCGGTGGCTTCGGGGGCACGTGGTCGCAGATGGATCCCGACGGGATCCGGCGCACGTGGACCGACCTGCGTCTGTCGCTCGCCTATCCGCTCGGCGATCGGCTCAGCGTCGGCATGACCGGACGGTATCTCCGAACGGAACAGCGCACCGGCGCGGGCCCGCTCGGCGCGAGCCTGGCGTCCGGCGGCACGCCGGACGATCCGCTGTTCAGCCAGTTCACGTTCGACGCCGGAGCCGCGGTCGCGATCACCGATCAGATCCGCCTCGGCGTCAGCGGCCGCAACCTGACCGCGCCGGGCACCTCGCTGATGCCGCTCGGCACCGCGGGCGGCATCGGTTACTCGAACGGCACGTTCACCGTCGAGGTCGACCAGCTCGTCGACTTCACGACGTTCGGCTCGGCGCGCGGCCGCACGATGGTCGGCGGCGAGGTCCTGCTCGCCGATCGCTTCCCCGTGCGCGCCGGCTACCGCTACGACGCCGGGACGAAGACGCACGGGATCGGCCTCGGCGCGGGCTACGTCGACAAGAAGTTCAGCATCGAGCTCGGAGGCCGCCGCGACGTCGTCGCGGATCATCCGGCGACGTTGCTCTCGGTCGGCCTGCGCTTCTTCATCGACTCCGCGGGCGCGGGCGGCGGCAGCGACGACGGCGGGATCTGATCCGCGCTCAGCGGCGGACGGTCACCCACGTATCGAACGACGCGCTCGCGGCGGTGCTCGACGCCGAGTGGACGAGCGACTTCGTCGCGTTCACCGCCACGTCGGCGGACGGCGAAGAGAACGCGTCGTCGAACGCGAGATCGTTCTCCTTCAGCGTGAGCTCGACGTGCACGGCGTCGGCGGGCGCCGCCGGGCAGTACGCGAACCAGAAGTCCGAGACGTCCGCAGCCTTCGGGTGGAACGCGAGCTTCGCGCCGCGATCGAGCGTGATCGTCTGCTCGTAGTCGTTGCCGTACGGGCCCTGGAAGCCGCCGTACTTCTTGTTCAGGCTCGTGCGCAAGCGGACGTAGAGGCGCTCTCGCTCGCCGCCCGTGCAGTTGCCCTTCCCCACGTCGGACGCCGCGCGCGAGCCGGCGATCGACAGCTGGAGCGCGCCGCTGCTCCGCGCGGACTCGACGGGGACCGAGGCCTGGTACGCCGCGGGATCGCTCCCGGCGACCTTGCACCGGACGACGGTCCACAAGGTCTCGAAGCGCTCGTAGCGCCGCGCCTCGACGCGCCCCTTCACCGCCTCGCCGGCGCCGCCGACGTGCGCGTCGCCGGCGCGGACGAGCATGCCGTCCTCGGTGACGAAGCTCACCTCGACGGTGCAATCCGTGCTCTTCACCAGCGACGCGTCGGGCACGAGCTCGTACGCGTAGGTCACGACGTCGAACGGCGTCGGTCCGGCGACGAGCTCCCCGTCGCTCGAGGCCGCCTGGTCCTCGTCCTGGGCGCAGCCCGTGGCGAGGAGGGCGGCGGCGGACAGACCCAGAGCGACGGCGGAGGAACGAACGAAGGATCTCACGCGGCCTCGCACGGCAGGTTCGATGCCAACCGCGATCCGCGGAGATCACCGGGACGATGCGGAACGGGATGGATCGGCGGCGGACCGATCGCGCGCGCCGTCGACCGTGGCCGGTCCGTGCGCGGCTGCGCAGGCCCGTGCGCAAGCGCGCTACGGCCAGAGGCGCACGCAGAGATCGTCGGACGCGTGCCGCACGGCGAGCACCGGCGCGATCGGTCGCTCGCCGCCGCCCGCGCTGCGCGGTGACACGGCGAGCGGATGCGGGTCGGCCTCGGGTCCGCAGAGACGCGCCTCCACGCGCGAGACCGGAGGCGCGACGACGATCCGCCCGAGCGTGAGCGGCGTCCCGCGCGATGCGCCGAGACGGACGAGGACGCTGCGCCCGCCTTGCGGATCGAGGTCCGGCAGATCGAGCGCCGTCCGGATGCGGAGCGCCGCCATGTTGCCCGGCGCGAACGCCGCCGCGAGCGCCTCGCGGCGGAGGTGCACGACGACGCCCGCCATCTGGTCGCGCCCGAGCAGCGGGTGCGCGGTCGGCGGGCGTCGCGGGACGCGATCGAACGGCACCACCTCGCCCGCATCGTCGTCGTCCGCCTCGAGCGCGCCGTCGCCGATCGGCACGAGGTGCGCGTCGATCGCCTTCGGCGCGCCGGGCGCACCGAACGCGACGTGGAAGTCGAGCGGCTCGTTCTTCCACTCGCCGCGCGGGAGGGTGACCTCCTCGATCACCACGAGCGATCCGCCTTGCACCACGATCTTCACGCGGCCGACGCTGGGCAGCATCGGGAGCGGCGCGAGAGGCGGGGGCGGTGGTGCAGCGGCGGGCTTCGCGAAGACGGCGGCGGCGGCGAGCGCGAGCAGCGATCGCATCCGTCACCCGAGCGCGCGCTCGAACGCGCGCCCGATCGCGGCCGGCGCCGCTTCGTCCGGTGCGTCGTCCGAGAAGACGGGGCCCGCGGCGATCGCCGCGAGGTGCGTCGCGGCCTCCGGGTTGAGGAACCAGTCCTCGTCGAAGCGGCTCCGGAGATCGCCCTCGAAGGCGTGCGCCGAGAGCAGCGCCACGAGGCGCGCGGGCTCGTCGGCGCGCGGCTCGGGCCACGCATCGCGCAGCTCGGGCGGGAGCGGCGCGCCGAACGCGCGCGCGGTGAGCTCCTCGAACGTGCCCGCGTCGATCGACTCGGACGCCGCGAGGAGCAGCCGCACCGCCGTCTGCCGCGTCGCCGAGAGGAGCGTCGTCCGGAGCGACCGGGCCTGCGCGGCCGCGACGCGCGCGGACACGCCGAGCTTCTTCTTCTGGAAGACGGGATCGGCGACCGCGAGCGCGAGGACGTCGCCGAAGCGATGCGCGTCGACCGGATACGGATCGCGCGCGAGCACGAACGGCAGCGAGCGCGCGGTCCCCGCGAGCCGGAGCGCGCGGCCCCACGCGGCCGCGGCGCGGAGGAAGCTCGCGCCGCCGAGCGCCTCCGGAAGCGGCGGCGGGCGGAACGGGCGGGGCGCGATCGCTCCGAACACCTCCTCGAGCCATCGGGGCACGAGGTGCGCGGGCCATCCCTCGTGCGCGTCGCGCGCGAAGTCGTGGTGCATCGCCTGGGCGGCCGACGTGACGTGCCCGTGGCGGCGGAGATCGGCGGCGATGCCCTCGGTCGCGTCGAGCAGACCGCGCGCGGCGGAAGCGAGGGCGGAGACCGGCGCGGTCGTCGCGAGGGCGAACGGATGCGCGAGCCCGAGGCGCCGGGCGGCCTCGAAGCGGCGCGCCCTCCGCTCCTTCCGCACGGCCGCGACGGGCGCCGCGAGCGCGGCGACGCGGGCGAGCGCGGTCTCGGCCTGGGCCGGCGTCGGCGCGGAGACGAGGAGGCGCCGCGCCTCGGCGAACGTCGCGGGCGGATCGCGGACGAAGCGCTCGTCCTTCTCCTCGAGCGCCTCCTTCTCGTCGCCCGCGAGGTCGAGACCGACGCGCATCTGGAGCAGCTCGTGCACCCAGCGGAGGAGCGCGTCGCGGACGAGCACCTCGTGCGCGGGCGGCTCGCTCTCGACGAGCGCGCGGTACGTCGACTGCTGCGCGACGTGTCGGAGGTCGAAGAAGGGATCGGCCACGCCGCGCGTGATCCGCTCGTCGACCCGCGCGATGTCGCGCGAAAGGCTCAGGCGATCGATCGCGTCCGCCATCGCATCATCCGTGGACCGTCGCGCGGGCATTGCGATCGGCGAGCGTGCGCACGATGCGGCCCTCGGCATCGGCGAACAGCGCGAGACGCTCCTCGACGTCGGCCCGGCCGCGCTCGCCCTCTCCGACGGCCTGCACCGCGAGGTCGACGTACGTGCGGTAGTGGCGCGCCTCGCACGCGAACAGCTCCTCGTAGAAGACGCGCAGCTCGCCCGGCGTGTCGGGCGGCAGCGCGGCGATGAGGAGCTTGAAGCGCTCGCACGAGCGCGCCTCGATGAGCGCGCTGAACAGGAGGCGATCGACGATCAGCGGCAGCGAGCTCGCCGGCAGGCGCGACTGCGCGCGACGGAGCTCGGCCGCGTAGTTGTCGACGGGCGGCGGCCCGAGCGCGAGCCCCCGGCGCTCGAGGAACGCCACCACCCGGCGGAAGTGATCGAGCTCCTCGCGCGCGAGATCGGTGAGCGCGCGCACGAGCGCGAGATCGTCCGGATGCCGCACGACGAGCGAGAGCGCATTCGTCGCCGCCTTCATCTCGCAGTGCGCGTGGTCGACGAGCACGCCGTCGAGATCGCGCACCGCCTCGTGCGCCCAGGACGAATCGGTCGCCACGCGGAGGCAGAACATCGCGCCCGAAATAGCACAGGGCCGGTCAGCCCGCCGCCGGCGACTTCTTCCTCGCGCCCACCTTGCCGCCCCACGCGGCGAAGCCGATCGCGACCGCGAACGTCACGAGCGCGCTCACGAGCGTCGCGGTGGAGAAGCCGCGGAACGCGAGGACGGTGGCGATCGCCGCCGTGAGCCCTCCGGCGCGGGCCGACTCGCGCGCCCCGGCACCGGCGCCGAAGCGGCCGACCACGATCCCTCCCGCGAACGACGCGAGCGCGAGCGCGAGCACGCCGGGGACGGCCTGCGAGAGCGCGAGCTGCGCACGCTCGCCCGCGGTCATCGCCGCGACGGCCAGATCGATCTGATCCTTGGAGGCGTCCTCGCCGAACTTCGACGCGAGCATCCGCGCCTGCACCGCGCCGCCGACGTAGGCGAGCGGCAGCCAGGCGGCGAAGATGAGCACCGTGCCGAAGCCCACCCAGTGCCACGGCGGACGAGGCTCGCCGTCGTCTTCGGCGTCGCTCGGCTTCGGCGACTGGAGGACGGGGAGCCTCCGCTTGTCCGGCTTGTCGGCCACTGCGGCGCGAGCTTAGCACCTGTGGTAAGCGCGCCCCGTGAGCGCGACGTCCACCCTCGCCCCCGTCGATCCCCGGAAGAGCGTCACCGTCACGCCGATGCGCGTGCGGTTCTGCGAGACCGACCTCATGGGCATCGTCCACCACGGCAGTTACCTCCTCTATTTCGAGGCCGGCCGCGTCGAGTGGCTGCGGCGCCGGGGCGTCACCTACGCCGACTGGGCGAGCCGCGGCGTGCACCTCCCGGTGGTCGAGGCGCACGTGAACTACCAGTCGCCGGCGCGCTTCGACGATCTGCTCGACGTCGAGACGACGCTGGCGGAGCTCCGCACCGTCTCGATGAAGTTCACCTACCGGATCCGGCGCGACGGCAAGGACATCGCCTCGGGCATGACCCGGCTCGGCTGCATCGACCACGAGCACAAGCTCCTGCGCATCCCCGAGTACATGCGCGACGTGATGCTCGCGGGCGAGAAGGACTGACCGCGCTCAGCACGCGAGGTGCAGCGCCGCGCAGCTCCCCGCGAGGAGGAGCGCGAGCACGAACAGCACGATGGTGACCGGCACGACCGAGCTCGTCTCCGCGGGACGCGGGGGCAGCGGCCGCCGATGCGTCCCGGTGTGCGGCGCATGCCCGGGCGGCGCGGTGCCGAGCGGCGGGCCGGTGGGAGGCCCGGTCCACGGCGGCGGCGAGGGCTGCATCGGTGCATGATGCATGGATGGATGCATCGGCATCGGCGGAGCGGTCGGCACGTGCGCGGGCGCCTGCGGATACGGGCCGGAGCTCGCGGCCGAAGGCGCCGCCGCGGTCGCGGCGAAGGCGGCCTGCGCGTGCGAGGGCCGCGGGGGAATCGCGCTCGCGGGGACCGCGGCCGTGATCGAGCGACGACCGGCGGTCGCGCTCGTGATCGCGGCCCAGAAGTCGGGGATCGTCGGGAAGCGCGCGTTCGGGTCGACCGCGAGCGCGCGCCGGCAGGCCACCTCGACGGCGTCGGGGATGTTCTGCGCGCCGCGCGTCCGCGGCGTCGGGCGCACCGTCGGATCGGTCGCTGCCTTGAGGATCGACACGACGTCCATGCCGTCGCTCGGGAAGCGATCGGTGAGCAGCTCGGTCAGCACGAGCGCGAAGCCGTAGACGTCGGTCTGGAGGCCCGTCGTCCCGAGGCGCGGATCGAGCTGCTCGGGCGCGGCGTACATCCAGGTGAACGACGCGAACGTGCCCTTCGTGCCCGCCTGCTCGCCCTCCTTCATCATCTTCGCGATGCCGAAGTCGAGGACCTTCACGCGAGGTCCGTCCGCGGCCGACAGGAGGAACAGGTTCGCCGGCTTGATGTCGCGGTGCGCGACGCGGCGCTGGTGCGCGACGGCGAAGCCCGAGGCCGCCGGCTCGAGGATCGCCAGGGCCTCGTCGAGCGAGCGGCCCCGCATGCCGCGCTGCCGGCGGTCGCCCAGGTCGTCGGCGAGCGACCGCCCCTCGAGCCACTCGAGCACCATGAACGGCGCCCACGCCCCGGTCGGCGTCGTGAGCGCGCCGAAGTCCATCGAGCGCACGATGTTCAGCGACTGCTGCGAGAGCGTGTAGAGGAGCTTGGCCTCGTCCTTGAACTTCGCGAACAGCGTGTCCTGCATGCGCCGGTCCTCGAGCTCGAGGCCCTTCAGCACCTTGATCGCGATCGGCTGCTCGAGGCCGAGGTGCAGGCCGCGGTAGACGACGCCGAAGCCTCCTTCACCCACCACGGCGTCGACGCGGTACTCGTTCTGGAGGACCGCGCCCACGAGGGCGAAGGGATCTGCCAGCGCGCGCTGCGACACTTCTCTGATCTTCTACGCTACACTGGCCGGCGTTGCGACCGTTCGTCCTCGTGACCCTCGCTGCCGCGGCGGCCCTGTTCGCAGGGACCGGCTGCAAGCACCCCGGTTCGGCCAAGCTCGAGGGGCACTGGAAGGGGCAGCGCGCCGAGGGCGTCGGCTCCGATGCGCTCGTCGCCGCGAACGTCTTCGCCGTGGGGACCGAGATCGTGGTGAAGGGCAACCAGATCTCGATCAGCACGCCGAGCGCGAAGAACGTCACCGCGACCTACTTCGTCGACAAGGAAGAGCCCACCTCCGTCGTCATCCACACGGACAAGGACGCGACGAGCGAGACGTTCGACTTCGCCGATCCGAAGGACCCGAAGACGATGGCGTGGAAGGTCGACGAGAAGCGCTCGATCGTCTTCAAGAAGATCGACTGAGCGGCGCTCAGGGCGCGTCTTTGCAGCAGCGGACGCCCTGCTGGTAGAACACGTGCGCCTCGCCGTGGGCGCGCGTCGACGGGCGGCAGCGGGTACGGACCGGTCCCCAGTAGCCGCCCTTCAGGATCGACTTCCGGCCCGGGACGCTCGCGCGGGTCCACTCGTCGACGTTGCCGGTCATGTCGTAGACGCCGAACGGGCTCTTGCACTTCGGCTGCGCGCCCGAGGGCACGCCCTGCCAGAGGCGGTCGAGCTCGAGGAGCAGCGTCTCCTTCTTGCCGTAGGCGCTCGGGTCGAACGGCCGCCAGGGCTTGTCGGTGATGCACGCGTCCTTGTCGCGCTCGAAGCCGTAGGGGTACGGCAGCGCGTCCTCGCCCTCGCAGGCGAAGGTCCACTCCTCCTCGGTGCAGAGGCGCTTGCCGTCCGTCGCGCAGAGCGCCTCGGCCTGGGGGAAGTTCACGTAGATGACCGGGTTCTCGTCCTTCCGGTTCGGGTACTCGAACCGATCGATGCAGAAGTGCATCGCCTTCGTCGGGAGCTTGTCGCGGATCGCCTTCCACCTGTCCTTGTCGAAGCGCGCGCAGCGCTCGGGGAACTCGCGGTTGATCCAGCTCGCGCAGACGGACTTCTGGAGCTCGTCGCCGATGGCGGTGACGCGCATCGCGCCCTTCACCTCGACCATGCCCGCCGCGCACGCGCCGCGTGTCCCCTCGCGCGCGTCGGTGACGTCCGGCGCTTCGCCGGGCGGAGACACGATCTGCCAGTGGTTCGTGCCGACCTCGCGCCAGTCGCGCGACGGCTTCTTGTCCGGCGCCGCGACGGCCACGCCGGCGAGCGAGAAGAGGACGACGGGGAGGAGCCGGAGGCGCACGGCGCGACGGTAGCACCGCGCGCGGACGGCGCTAGCGGCGCACCTGCTCGCGCGTGACCCGCAGCGTGGCGACGCGATCCCCGCGGCGCACCTTCACCACGACGTCGTCGTGCACCGGGCCCGACAGCTTCGCCCGCGCGTCGGTGATCGACTTCGGATGCGTGCCGCCGATCTCGAGCACCACGTCGCCGGCGACGAGCCCCGCGCGCTCCGCCTCGCTGTTCTCGGACACCGCGACGATGACCACCTCCGGCCCCTCGACGCCGGCCGCGGTCTCGCCGAGCGTCACCGCCACGCCGCCCGTCGCGAGCGGCTCGCCCGGCGTCGCCTCGCCGCGCGCGAGGACGATCTTCACGTCGTCGGTCGTCCTGCCCGCGCGGACCTTCACCCCACCGAGCCGCGCGCGGCCGACGTCGGCGGCGTAGGCCTCGAGCGCGATCGTGCCCTCCGAGAGCTCGGTCAGCACGAAGCGTCCCTTCGCGTCGGTCATCGCCATCCCGATCAGCGGCGCCCCAACCGGGAGGTACGTGGGCACGGCGTCCTTCGCCACGCGTGCGCCCGCGATGGGGTTGCCCTTCGGATCGACGACCACGCCCTCGATCACGCCCTCCTCCGGCAGCTCGATGCGCGGCACCTCGGTGGGCTTCCGCCCGCCACGGTCCTCGATCAGGACGTCGCGCACGACCGACGCGCGTCCCTTCGCGCGGATGCGCAGGCGCGCGGGCCCGGGCGAGAGATCGCCGATGGTGTACACGCCGTCGCGATCGGTGCGCGCATGACGGACGCCCGCCTCGGTGTGCAGCGTGATCGTCGCGCCCTCGACCCCGCCCTCCCTGCGCGCGACGATCTCGCCGGTGATGCTCTCCGCGGAGCCGAGCGCGATGACGAGCGTGCTCGACTCGCCGTTCGTCACCATCACGCGCGCCGCCTTGCCCGGCGCGTGCGTCTCGATGCGGAGCGCGAGGCCCTTCGCCCCCGCGAGCTGCGCCTCGCCGCGCGCATCGGTGAACGCGGTGACGCGTAGCGCCTCGGACGGATCGAGCGACACGGCGGACACCTGGGCGCCCTCGATCGGTGAGCCGCGCTCGCCGGCGGTCACCTTCACCGGCAGCGCCGGCCGCGCGTCGGGGAGCACGATCTCGACCGTGCCCTTGCCCCCCTCGGCGACGTGCACCTCCGCGCGCGCGGCGACCGACGACACGTCCTCGTCGCGCGAGACGAGCACGGTGAGCGCCTCGGGGACGGCGGCGAACGCGAACGATCCGTCGCTGCCGGTGCGGGTGACGCGCTCGAGCGAGCCCTTCGTCGCGAGGATGGTGACCTGCACGCCGGAGGCGCCGCGCCCCTTCGGATCGACCACCCGCCCCTCGAGGATGCCGCCGCGCTGGAGGACGATCTCGACGCGCGCCTCCTGGTCGGGCGCGAGCGATACGACGTCGCTCATCGCCTCGACGTACTGCGGGTGGCGCACGTACGCGCGCACGCGCCCGGGGGTGACGGGCTTCGCGGTGAACGTGCCGTCGCGGCCGCTCACCCACGCGTCCTCGCCCTGGGGCGCGATCGCCGTCGATCGCGCGGGGCCGAACGACAGCGAACCCGACGGGCCGTGCGGGATCGGCGGCACCGGTCCGGGCATCACGCCGAGCTGGCCCGCCGGGATGAGCGGCGAGGGTCCGGCGAGCGCCGCGGTGAAGTGCGCCTCGCGGAACGACGTGCGCTGCGGATCCTCGTCGATGGGCATGCCCTCGAGATCGGTCCCGACGATGCGGATGGTCGCGCCGTCGACCGCGTAGCCGCGGCTGTCCCGGATGCGCCCGACGAGGACGCCGCCGCGCACGAGCGCGACCTTCACCTCGCCCGGCGGCACGTCCTCGATCCGGACCGCGGACTTCGCGACGTAGCCGTCGGCGCGCGCGGAGAGCGTCGCCGCGCCTCGCGCGATCGGTCCGAGCACGACGCGTCCCGCACGGTCGGTCACGCCCTCGATGGGGAACGGCGACAGCCCGCCCTCCGCGAGCGTCGTCCGCGCGTTGCCGATGCCCTCGTCGGTGACCGCGTCCACCACGCGCGCGACGACGGTGACGCCGGGCGCGAGCCTCAGCTCGACGCTCTTCTCCTCGCCGCGCGCGACGGGCACGCCCAGCTCGATCGGCGAGACGCGTGTACCATGCACGGACCTGAGCGTGTAGGCGCCGCTGTCGAGGCCGCCGATGCGCACGGTGCCTTCGGCGCCCGTCTCGCCGGCGCGCGGCGGACCGAGCGACGCGGACGCGACGAGCACCTTCGCACCGGCGACGGGCGCGCCGTCCTCGCCGAGCACGCGGACGAGCAGCGCGCCCTGCTTCGACACGGTGACCGCGACGAGCTGGCCCTCGGCGACGCGACGCCTCGTCACCTCCTCGTAGCCCGAGGCGCGCACGACCACGGTGTACGGGCCCTCGCCGAGACGCCCGACGCGGGCCGTCCCGCCCTCGCCGGTGCGTGCCCCGACGGGGAACGGATCGGAGCCGCGCACCTCGATCTCCGCTCCGGCGATCGGCGCGCCGTGCTCGTCGGAGACCTTCACGTCGAGGCCGTGCTCGACCGCGAGCTCGAGATCGACGCGCCGCTGCCCCGGCACGACGACCACCATCTGGGACGCACGCGCGCGGCCCGGCGCCTCCGCGACCACCCAGTGCTCGGCCGACGGCAGCTCCTTCAGCGTCGCATGGCCCTCGGCGTCGGTGAGCGCATCCGCGGCGCTATGGGCTCGGCCGTCGAGGATGGCGAACGCACGGACGCGAGCGCGCGCCACGGGCGGCTTGTCGCCGTCCGCCGTGCGCACGAAGACGTCGAGGGTCCCGTCGCGGCCTTCGAGGTTCTTGGGGAGCTCGGGCGCAGTGAGCTCGACGATCACGTCGCGCACGACGGAGCCCGGCACCCCCGCCAGGTAGAGCAGGGCGACGAGCGCGAGCATGACCGAGCGGACGCGGCCCAACATGAAAGAAACCGTGACCCGCCTCCGTTATGTCGCCCCGGGGCCTCGGGGTGCTACTTTTTTCGAGGTGGCCAGGCCCGTCGTCAGGTTCGTGGTCGCGTCCGCGCTGGGCCTCGTGCTCGCCGGTGGCTGCGGGACGTCGCGCCCACCGCCGGCGGGCGACAGGTCCTCGATCGACACCGGCGCAGGCGGCGGCCCGTTCGTCACCGACGCCGGGAGCACGAAGCCGCCCGGCTGCGGCACCGCCCCCGACGGCACGTTCTGCGACTGCGTCGACGTCCCGCTCTTCATCGAGCCGCCGAACATGTACTTCGTCCTCGATCGCTCGGGCAGCATGGCCGAGTCGAACAAGTGGACGCAGGTGCGCGTCGTCGTCGGCAAGATCCTTCGTGCGCTCGGGCCGCGCGCGAACTTCGGCGCGACCATCTACCCGGGCAGCGGCAGCGCGGGCACCTGCGCGCCCGGCATGGAGGTGATGGAGACGCGCCCCGGCGATCCGCCGTCCTCGCAGGTCGACGGACCGACGACGCAGACGCTCCTCACGCGCACGCAGGTGCAGCCGTACGGCGGCACACCGACCGGCGTGACGCTGCAGGGCGTCCTCCCGATCGTGCAGAAGCTCCCGGGCAAGACGTTCGTCATCCTCGCGACCGACGGCGCGCCGAACTGCAACGCGCTCACCGCGTGCGGCTACGACCGATGCATGCCCAACATCGAGGACGTGGCGGGCTGTCCGAAGGAGGGCCCGTACAACTGCTGCGAGCCGCCCGACGGCTTCCGCGAGAACTGCCTCGACAGCTCGGCGTCGATCGCCGCCGCGGCCGCGCTGAAGAGCGCGGGCGTCCCCGTCTACGTCATCGGCCTGCCCGGCACGTCGGTCCCCGCGTACGCGAGCGTGCTCGATCAGCTCGCCGTCGCCGGAGGCACGGCGAACGCCGGCTCGCCGAAGTACTTCGCCGTCGGCGCCGCGAGCGAGGACGCGATGCTCGACGCGCTGAAGAAGGTCGCGGCGAAGATCGTCGCGCGCTGCGACTTCGAGCTGAAAGAGCCGCCGGCCGATCCGCGCCTCGTGAACGTCTATCTCGACGACGTCGTCCTGCCGTACGACCCGGTCAACGGCTGGAGCATCGAGGGCAACAAGGTCACGCTCCTCGGCGACGCCTGCAACGAGGTGAAGAACGGCGACGTGCTCGCGGTGCGGATCATCGCGGGCTGCCCGCGCGTCGAGCCGCGCTGATCCGGCTCGCGTGAGACCCGGACCGTAGCCCCGAGCGACCGGGACGCGCCGTCGCTTGACACGGGGCCATCGCGGGGGGAGTCTTATTGAAAACGACTCTCACTATCATTTTCATCAGGAGCCTCGCATGAACCTCGCGCACGACGCCCACGCGCTTCCTGGAGCCCACCTCGATTTCGCCCGGATGCCCGGACACTGGCTGCTCGCGCGCATGGGCAAGCGGGTCCTTCGTCCGGGAGGGATCGAGCTCACGCGCCGGATGCTGGACGCGCTCGACATCCGTTCCGACGACCACGTCGTCGAGCTCGCGCCGGGGCTCGGGGCCACCACGCGCCTCACCGTCGAGCGATCCGCGTCCTACACCGCGATCGAGCGCGACGAGGCCGCAGCGGCCTGCGTGCGCCGGATGTTGCGGGGACCGAACCGACGCTGCGTCGACGGCAGCGCCCAGGACACGGGGCTCGAGGCGGGCTCCGCATCCGTCGTCTACGGAGAGGCCATGTTGACCATGCAGACCTCGGCGCAGAAGGCCGCCATCGTGCGCGAGGCTTCTCGCGTGCTGAGGCCGGGTGGGCGCTACGGCATCCACGAGCTCGCGCTCACCCCCGACGACCTCCCCGAGGCGATCAAGGAAGAGATCGCGCGCGATCTGCAGACGTCGATCCGCGTCGGCGCTCGACCGCTCACGGTCGGCGAGTGGCGGCGCCTCCTCGAGTCGGCGGGCCTCGAGATCGAGGCGGAGGCCGAGGCGCCCATGCACCTGCTCGAGTCGCGGCGCCTGGTGCAGGACGAGGGCTTGCTCGGCGCCCTGCGCATCGCCGCGAACATCGCCGTCAACCCCGCTGCGCGCCGGCGCGTCGTCGAGATGCAGAGCGTCTTCCGCAAGCACGTGAAGCACATGTGCGCCGTGGCGCTCGTCGCGCGCAAGCCCCGTCACTGACGAGGCGACGCCCGGGTCGTGATGCCGGGCTGGTGGCCGCACGGAACGGCAGCGGGTCCCGGGTGCTGCGACTCTCGCGGCGCGTGCTCGCCCGTGCGCCCCAGCGGAGCACGCGCGCCGCGACCGTTCCACGGGCCGGAGCATGCGCCCGCGCGCGATCCGGGCCTCCGCGGAGGGCACGGTGGCTGCTGGCGGACGCCGAGCCCTCGTGCGGGCTCGAGGGGGAGGTAGCGATGAAACGGATCGGGCTCATCATGTTGGCGCTCGGGTTGGTCGGCGCGGCCTGCGGCACGAGCGGCGGAGGAGGCACGGGACAGAGCGAGTCGTCGATGTCGACGATCACGGACGGGGGCGGAGGCGGCGCGGACGCGGCGGACGCGGACGCCGACGCGCAGCCGGCGAAGCTCGTCGCTGCCGAGGTCCGGCGGACCGACATCGTCTCGGATCGTCCCGGCGCGCTGAGGCAGGACGCGAAGCTGATCAACGCCTGGGGCCTCTCGTTCAACCCCGCCGGCGTGGCCTGGGTCTCGGCGAACGGCTCCGGCACCTCGGAGGTCTACGACGCGACGGGCGCGCCGCGCATCCCCGCGGTCACCATCCCGGCGCCTCCCGGTTCGACCGACCCGTCGGCGCCCACCGGGCAGGCGTTCAACGCGAACCCGAACGCGTTCGGCGGCGACGCGTTCCTCTTCGTGACGGAGGACGGCACGATCGCCGGCTGGAAGCTCGCCGACACGACCAACGCGGTCCTGCGCGTCGACAACTCGGCGAAAGGTGCAAACTACAAGGGTGTGACGATCGCCACCGGGACCGACGGCAAGTCGCGGCTCTACGCGGCCGACTTCGCCGGCGGGAAGATCGACGTCTACGACGACGCGTTCGCGCCGGTGGCGACGACGGGGGCCTTCGCGGATCCCGGCATCCCGTCGGGCTACGCGCCGTTCAACGTCCAGGAGGCGCTCGGCGGGCTCATCGTGACCTACGCGCTGCAGGACGATGCGAAGAAGGACGACGTGAAGGGACCGGGTCACGGCTTCGTCGACGTGTTCGATCTCGACGGGCACCTGATCGTGCGCCTCGTCTCGCGCGGCGCGCTGAACTCGCCCTGGGGCATCGCCACCTCGTCGAGCGGCTACGGCAAGATCCCGTTCCGCCTCTTCGTCGGCAACTTCGGCGACGGACGGATCAACGTCTACGGGCTCCACGAGGTCGACGGGCTCGCGCGGCTCGTGCACGAGGGGCCGCTCGGCGACGCCTCCGGGCAGCCGCTGACCATCGACGGGCTCTGGGCGCTCCGGTTCGGACCGGGCGCAGGCGGGTTCGGCGCCGACCAGCTGTTCTTCACCGCCGGACCCGACGACGAGAACCACGGCGTGTTCGGGCGGCTCGACCTCGTTCGCCAGCCCTGACGGGTCAGTGCAGCGTGTGCCAGTGGCCGTCGTGCTCGACCTTCGCGGCGACCCGCACGCTCACCGGACGGATCGGCAGCGCATCGTCGCCCGCCTCGACCGCAGCGCGGCGGGCGGCGATGGCGTCCTCGATCGCCTCCTCGCGCTCCCACTTCTCGAGGATCGCCTTCGTGCGGCGGCGCCGGCGGACGTACGCGGCGACGAGCGTGCCGATGACGAGCACCCAGATGACGCCGCCGCCGGTGAGGACGGGGATGATCGAGAAGCGGCGCTCGAGATCGCTCCGCCACTGGAACTCGAGCTTCCGCAGATCACTGCCGTACGCGTCACCGATCGCACGATCGAACGGCTGACCGTCCTTCACCCGATCGATCATCGACACGAAGCGCGCGTGGTCGCTGCGGCGCTGGAGGAACTGCATGAAGTCGGCGGCCTGCGCGTACGCGATGCTGACGTCGTGGTTCTCGCGCGGGAAGCTGCGATCGAGATCCGAGAGCGGGATGAGCGTGCCCGAGAGGGTCGCGCTCATGAGCGTCTGACGGCGCGCCCAGGCGAGCTCGTTCGAGAGCGAGATCGCGAGCCCTTCGTTGAACCACACGGGCACGCGCTTTCCGCCGACCGCGTCCTCGAGCGCGACGTGCGCGAGCTCGTGACGGAACACCTCGTCGAGATCGACCGCCTCCGCGCCGCGCGGGGCGAGCATGCTGAGGAGCACGAAGTGCATCCCGGTGTACGCGACGCCGCTCGCGTACTCGGGCGGCGGCGCGGCCGCGGGCGCGAGACGCGCCATGTCGGCGACGGTCGGCGCGATGCGGACCTCGACGCGCTCGAGGACGGGCTGCCCGAGCGCCTCGGTGAGCTCCGCCTTGATCGCGTCGGCGTCGCGCACGAGGGACGCGACCCGCTCGGCGGCCGCGGGCGGATACGACAGCTCGAGCCACCCGAGACGACGCGTGACGTACGACGACGGGACCGGCGGGATCTCGCGCTGCGCGGAGACGAAGACCGGGACGTCGTGCGGCGCGACGAGCAGCGGCCCGGTCGCCGGCTTCGGCCCGGGCGCGCCGGCGGGGAGCTCGCCGAGCTCCGGCTCCGACCTCGCATGCGCATCGCCCGGCACGAGCGCGAAGGCGACGGCGAACGCCAGGAGCAGTCGCGCGAGGAACGTTCGGAGGGAGCGGGCCATGACCTGCGTTTCGATGCGCCGACGAGCTCGGGGGTTCTCCCTCCGGGCCCCTGCCTCAGCGAGGGACGCGCATCTGAAGATGGATCGGGTCGTCGCTCGTGTCTCGTGACACGAGGAAGAAAGCGCCACCGACGAGCACGGCCGCGCCCACCGCGCCCCAGAACCAAGCGGAAGCGTAGAACGGCTTGCCCTCCGGGGCCTCGTTCGACCGCATCGTCGGCGCGGCAACATGGGCCCGATCGCCGCCGGGAGCAGGCGCGACCGCAGGGGCGCGGACGAACCGCCTCTCGAGCGAGGAGACCGTCGAGCGCCACGCGTCGGCCCCCTCGAGCCCCGTGTCGGGCGCATACCGCGCTGCGTCGAGGTCCCCCGTGTCGGCCAGGAACAGGCGTGCAGAGGTGGTCGGTGCCGGAGGCGGCGCCTCGGGCGCGGTCGCGTCTTCTCCCGCGTCTCCTTCTCCCGCGTCCGCAGGGCCGGCCTCGGGCGCGACCGCTGCGCGATCGACGCGCACGACGAGGATCGCCTGCACGCCGAGCTGCTGCGCGATGCCCGCGAGGACCCGCCGGCTCGCGGCGTCGTCTCCCGTCACGCCGGCGCGGAGCTCGGCGAGCTCGCGCGTCTCGCGCGAGGCGAGCGCGGGCGCCGGATCGCCCGCGAGCACGCGCGCCCGGATCTCGTCGAGGCCGCGCGGCCGGAGGCTCGATCCGTAGACCGCACGCGCCAGGGCATACGCTTCGTTCCGCGCGCTCCCCATCCCGAGGACGGCGATGCCCTGCCCCGCCGACTGCGGAGCGGGCGCGGACGCAGCCGGAGCCGGCGCGGACTGCGCGGAGGCCGTCGCGCTCGTCGCGAGCAGCGCGAGGGCGATGAGCGCTGCTGCGCGGAAAGGAAGAGCGCGTCCGGCCACGAGGTCGCCCCAATCTAAGCCCACCCGGGGCCCGGTCAACGACTGAACACGGACAAGAACATCTCGTGCAGCGGCGCCCCGTTCGCGACGGCCTCGCGGAGCGCGGGATCGCCGTGGAGAGAGGCGAGGCCGAGCGCGACGACGACCGCGGCCGCGGGCACTCCGGCGACGGCGAGCGGCTTCCGATCCGCGACGACACGCGACGAGGCGGCGCCGCACACGATCGCGAACGCGAGCGTGTCGACGAGGGCCGCGGCGGTGTGCAGGCCCTCGGCGTGCGCCGTGCGCACGCCGGCGACCGCGAGGACGATCAGCGTCGCGAGCGTCGCCACGATCGCCGCTCCTCGGCGGAAGCGGCGTCCGAGCCTCGAGAGCCATCGCGTCGCCCGCGCGACCACGATCGCGAGCACGATCCCGACCAGCGCCGCGGCGATCGCGAACGTCACGCCCGCGAGGCCGTGGTGGTGCGTGTGCTTGCGCAAGACCGAGGCGAAGGCCGCCGCGAACAGCATCTGGAACGTCGCCCACGAGAGGACGCCGGCGATCCACGCATCGAGGCGATCGCCCGCGACGATCTTCGCGCCGGCACGCGCGCGGCGCAGGATGCCGACGGTCGCGATCGCGAACGGCGTCGCGACGGCCGCGAGCGTGAGGAACGCGGCCGGGACGCCGCCGCCCATGCGCATCGCAGGCGGCAGCGAGGCGACGGCCGCCGCGACCACGCCCGCGCCGACGGCCGTGCCGAAGCGCGTGACGAGCGACGCCTGCGGGTCCTCCTCCGCGGCGTCCGGCTGGAGCGTGGGCTGCGTGTCCAAGGCCGGGCACTATAGCTAGAACGCGTCGATCGGGGCGACCGCAGGCATGGCCACGATCGCGTCGATGCGCGCGAGCGTGCGCTCGTCTGCGTCCACGAGCCCCAGCCGTGCAGCATCGCTCGGCCGTAGTCCGCCGTAGAAGACGGCGGCGAGCGAAGCGCGACCGGCGCGCAGCGCGCTCGTGCCCCGGGCCGCCCCGACCTCCGCCCGGCCGCCGTCGACGCGCACGGACATCGCGATCTCCTCGGCGACGACGACGTCGAACGATCCGTCGGCGGCGTACCCCCGGGCCTCGATCGCGCGATGCACGTCCTCGATGCGCACCATCGGCCCGGCGACGATCTCGCCGAGCGCGTGCTCGACCGCGTCGGTACCGAAGCGCCGCCGGTCGGCGTCGAGCAAGGCGTGCTCGATCGGATCGTTCGCGTCGACCTCGATCACCACCTCCGAGACCTGATCGCGCAGCGCGCCGAGCGCGCCGAAGAGCACGCGCCGCGCGTCGTCCGTCGCGGCGGCGAGCTCCTCGACGACCGCGATCGTCGGCGCATGCGCCTCCTCCTGCTCGAACGCGAACGCGACGTAGCCGTCTTCGCAGACGAGGAGCTGCCGGCGCTCGCGCGCGAAGATGCGATCCCACAGGGCCTCCGTGCGCACCGTCCAGCCGCTCGCCCTCTCGCCGGCGCGCTCGTGGAGGTGCACGATCCGCGCGCGATCGTCGCCCCGCCCTCGACGCACGCGCGTCCGCGCGAGCTGACGCCACGGCTCGGGGACGGCCGCCGGATCGAACGAGAGGCGCTTGCGCGACGAGACCGGGGCGTAGCCGAGCGACGCGTAGAACCCCTGGCGGAAGGCGTACAGCATGGTGATCGCGTCGCCCCGCACGTCGGAGACCTCGTGGAGGCCGCGCACGAGCGCGCGCGCGATCCCGCGCCCGCGGGCCTCGGGCGCGACCGCCACCGACGCGATGCCGCCGATCTTCACGCGCCGCCCGCCGAACCAGCCCTCCATCGGGAAGAGGAACGCGTGCCCGACCACCTCGCCGTCGACCTCGGCGACGAACAGGTCGTCGAAGGACCCGAACGGATTCGCGGTGAAGTTCCGCCTCCGGGCGTCGGCTCCACGCGCGTCGGGGTAGGCGGCGAGATGGATCTCGACGAGGCGATCGAGATCGTCCTCGCGCGCGGGGCGGAAGGCGGGCTCCGGAAATTGGGCCATTCGGATCCGAGGATGCTAGGGCCGATCTCATGCAACCTGAACAGGCGACCACGAAGAACGCCACGAGCGCGAGGCTCGGGGGAGCGCGCGCGGACTTCGTCGCAGGCCTCGGCCGGAAGGTGGCCGACCTGCGAAGGGCATTCGGCCGCGTACGCGGCGAGCCCGGGTCCCTGCCGCCCCGCGAGGAGCTGCGGCGCAAGCTGCATGCGCTCGCCACGGCGGCGAAGCTGATGAAGTGCGATGCGATGGAGCGCGCGATCCGCGACGCGGTCGGCGTCATCGACCGCACGGCGATCGACGAGCCGCTCGTCGACGTCGACCTCGACACCATCGAGCAGACGATCGAGGACCTCCCCGCGCTGGCCTGGGGCGACGGCGCGACGCGCTCGTCGCGCGTGATCGCGGTGCAGAAGGAAGCGGACCGTCGGGCCACGCCGGCGTACGCCGTCCTGGTCGTCGGCACGCATCTCATCGCCGAGGCGCTGCTCGAGCAGCCCGACGGCGAGCGCCCCACGTTCGGCTGCGAGTGCACGCCCGACGCGCAGGCGGCGTTCGATCTCGTGAAGGTGAAGGAGCCCGACCTCGTCGTGCTCGACGCCGACATCGACGCATCGGTCGAGCTCGTCGAGGCGCTGATGGACGACCCGGTCACCGAGTCGATCCCCATCGTCGTGGTCGGCAGCTTCACCGAGCCGAGCGCGGCGGCGAAGTACGTCGCCCTCGGCGTGACGAAGACGATCGGCAAGCCGACGTCGCGCGAGGAGCTCCGCACGCTCTGCGAGGAGGCGCTCGCGCCGCCGGTGCAGACCAAGGACGGACGCGGCGGCGTCGTGGTGCTCGGCGAGCCGACGCTCGAGGAGCTCGGCGATCGCCTGGCGACCGAGATCCGCGACGCGATCGTGGGGCGGGCGGACGTGGGCTCGCGCAGCCGGAAGATCCCGCTCGGCGAGGGCACCGAGATCCTCGGCGCGGTGTGGGGCGCCATCGCGCGCGTGCGCGAGGTGGTGACCGCACGCACCGACGGCGAGGTCCGCTTCGCCGCCGGCCCCGAAGGCGCGCTGCCGTTCGCGCCGTCGCTCATCGAGAGCGAGGTCGCCGGCGCCGAGCGCGCGCGCTCGCGCATGCGTACGCCCGCGGCCGAGGTGAAGCTCAACGGCCGCCGCATCGTCGTGGCCGACGACGATCCCGCGGTGGTGTGGTTCATGGCCGACCTGCTCAAGACCGCCGGGTGCATCGTGCACGAGGCGTTCGACGGCAAGGAGGCGCTCGAGCTCTGTTACCGGACGTCGCCCGACCTCGTCATCAGCGACATCCTGATGCCGAGCCTCGACGGCTTCTCGCTCTGCCGCGCGCTCCGGCGCGACGTCGGGCTGCGCGACACGCCGGTCATCCTCCTCTCGTGGAAGGAGGACCTGCTGCAGCGCGTGCGCGAGCTCGGCGCGAACGCCGCCGGGTACGTGCGCAAGGAGAGCGACACGCGCGCCATCGTCGCTCGCGTCCGCGAGGCCCTCCGCCCGCGCACGCGCGTGGAGATGCGCCTGAAGGAGGACGGCGACGTCCGCGGCCGCCTCGACACGATCAGCGTGCGCACGCTGCTCGAGATCGTCTGCGCGACGCGGCCCGAGGCGCGCGTCTCGGTGCGCGATGCGTCGTTCCTCTACGAGGTCGAGATCCGCAACGGCGCGCCGTACAAGGCGACGCGCACGTCGGGGGACGGCACCTTCGCCAAGGGCTCGCGCGTCCTCGCGGCGATGCTCGGTGTCGGCGCCGGCCGCTTCACCGTCGCGACGAGCACCTCGCCGATCGACGCGGAGCTCGACGGCAACCTCGCCGCTCAGCTGGCGAAGCCGCTCGCGCGCTCCCGCGCGGCGATCGCGCTCCTCTCCGGCTCCGACATGACGAAGGTCACGCGCGTGCACCTCGACGACGGCGCGCTCGAGGACTACCTCCGCGCGATGCCCGAGGGCGCCCGCCGCGTGGCGAAGAAGATCGCCGACGGCATGGCTCCGCGCTCGCTGGTGTTCGACGGCGGCTGCGATGCCTCCCTCGCCGAGGACATCCTCTGCGATCTCTCCGCGCGCGGCCTCGTGACGGCGATCGAGACGAACGGCGGCCAGGACCTCCTCGGCCCGGCCATGCGCGCGCTGCTCGCGCACACCGACACGCGCGCGTCGCTCGCGCCGCGCTCGATGACCACCACGCCTCCTCCGGCGGTCGAGGAAGACGCCTGCGCCGCGGACGGCAGCGAGCTGTGCGAGAGCCCCGCGCCCGACGCGCTCGTGCACGAGCTGCTCCACCGCTCGCCGGAGCCGGCCGTGGCGCGCGCGGCGGCCGAGCCCGCGGTGAAGGCCGAGGCAGCTGCGACGGAGACGACGGCGACGGACGACGAGCCGGCCGAGGGTACGCCGCCGGCCGAGCAGATCCTCGCGCTCGGCGAGGCGACGATCATCGACGACACCCGCTACGCGGAGAAGACCGGCGACGAGGATCGCGAGGAGGACGAAGAGGAGGAGGCGGAGGCCGCCCCTGCCGCGGAGCCCTCGATGTCGATCCCGATCGACGAAGGATCGATCGCGATCGCCGAGCCGAAGGCGGACGACGATCGGCTGGAGAAGACGCCCTTCGCGACCGTGACCGCGTCCTCGGACGAGCAGGCGGCGGGCGTACCGAAGCGCAAGGCGTGGCCGATGGTGGCGTTCGTCGCCGCGAGCGGTGTCGTCGCCTGGGCGGTGATGCACTTCTCGAGCGGCGCGCCGATGCCGAAGCAGGTCGAGGTCGCGCCGCCGCCGATGAAGGCGGAGGATCCGCGCGACCTGATCCCGCCGCCGCCTCCGCCGGAGCCGAAGATCGAGGAGGCCGCGTACACGCCGGCCGCGAACGAGGCGCAGCTGCCCGCCGGTCACGGCGTGCTCGAGGTCGCGGCGCCGGCCGATGCGGTGGTCGTCGTCGACGGCACCGAGCGCGCGCGCGGCGCGGCGAAGCTGCCGCTCGCCTCCGGCGCACACGACGTCCGCGTGCGGCCCCAGGGCTCCACCGCGGACGAGCGTGGCTGCACGGTCGACGTGCGCGAGCGACGGCTGACGCGCGCGAAGTTCTGATCGCCCGTCCGCTTGGACCGACGGCGCATCCGCGGTACAGAGCCGCCCGATGCGCCGTCTGGCTTTTGTCCTCCTGATGCTCGTCGCGTGCGTCCGCTCGCGCAGCACGGACGGGACGCAGGCATCGAGCGAGCGCGCGACCACCACGTCGCTCGCGGCGAGCGCCGCGAGCGCGTCGCCCGCGCCCACGCCCGGTCCGCCGAAGTCGGCCATCGCGATCGACTTCGAGGCCGCAGACGGCACGTGCACGCTCTCGCATCGCGGCGTGCTGCTCGACCTCGCCGATCGATCGATGCGCGCGCGCTCCTCGGGCTCGAAGCTGGTCGCGCCCGACGTCGAGATGGTCGAGCACTACGGCGCGTCGTGGGCGAGCGTGCGCTCGCGGTCCCTCGAGCTGTCGTTCGTGTCGAGCACCGAGATGCAGAGCGCGGCGGGCATCGTCGTCGAGGCGCGCGTCCGCGGTGGTCTCGCGAAGAGCGCGTCGGTCTACCTCAACGGCAAGCCCATCGGCGCGCTCGCGTTCTCGAAGGACGAGCCGAAGGTCGTCTCCGCGCGCGTGCCGAACGCGACGATCCTCCGAGGCACGAACGAGCTGCTCCTCCGCTTCAACGGCGGACCGAGGAACACGCACGACGCGCTCGCGGAGATCGACTGGATCCGGGTGGGGCCCAACGACGGCGACGCCCCCTACTCCGCGCCGACGCGCTCGGACGCGTTCGTCACCACGACCATCGGCGGCATCGCCCGCCGCGGCGTGTCCTTGCGCGCCCCCGGATCGGCGCGGTGCACCGGCTTCGTCCCGAACGGCGCGGTCCTCGAGGGCTTCATCGGCGCGGTCGGCGGCGAAGGCGAAGCGGAGGTCCGCGTCCTCGTCGACCGGAGCGAGCCGCGCGTCGTCGGATCGTTCCAGGTCGGCGGCCCGGGCGCGCTGCCCGTGTGGCGTCCGGTGTCGTTGCCGCTCGGCGACGTGGGCACCATCGCCGGGGTCGAGCTGGTCGCGAAGTCGGGGGCCAAGGGCGCGCGCATCGTCTTCGCCCAGCCGCGCGTGGTCGTGCCCGAGGCGATGAACGCGACCCCGCCCCCTGCGCCGCCGCGCGCGCGAGGGGTCGTCCTCGTCGTCCTCGGCACGCTCTCGCGCAAGCAGATCTCGCCGTACGGCGGCCCGATCGCGATGCCCGAGCTCGCGCGCCTCGCCGAGGGCGGGACGGTCTTCGACGCCCATCGCGGCGTGTCGAGCTTCGCGAACGGCGCCCTCGCTTCGATGCTGAGCGGCGCCCTCGCGCGCGAGCACGGCGTCGACGCGCCGGACGCGACGCTCTCGCCGGCGGTGTTCACGTTCGCGGAGGCGGCACGCCAGGCGGGCGTGGTGACCGCGATGTTCACCGCGAATCCGACCACCACGACCTCGTACGGGTTCGCGCGCGGGTTCGAGACCTTCACCCCGCACATGCCCGGCGACGAGGTCGCCGCGGTCGGCGTGTTCGACGAGGTCACCCGCTGGCTCGATGGGCACAAGGACGATCGCTTCCTCCTCGTCGTGCACGCGCGCGGAGGTCATCCGCCCTGGGACGTGACGAGCGAGGAGGTCAAGGACCTCCCGCCCGCGAACTACGCGGGCAGCCTCGAACCGAAGCGCGCCGGCGAGGGCCTCGCGAAGGCGAAGCGCGGCGGCTCGCGCATGCTCGCCGACGCCGATCGCGAGCGGGCGTTCGCGCTGCATGCGAAGGCCGTCGCGGCGCACGACGCGGCGCTCGGCAAGCTCGCCGCCCACCTCCGGGCGCTCGGACGCGAGAAGGACACCGCGTGGATCGTCACCTCCGACGTGGGCGTCGACGCCGGAGCCCACGTGCCGTTCCTCGAGGAGGACGCGCTCGACGAGGGCGCGCTGGCGCTGCCGCTCGTCGTCCGCCTCCCCGGCGCGGAGCTCGAGCGCCGCGTCGCGACGGCGACCAGCGCGCTCGACGTCACGCGCACCGTCCTCGAGGCGCTGGCCCTTCGGCCGCCCGCGCAGCTCCGGGGCGTGCCGCTCTGGACGACGGCGAGCCGCGGCGCGCACGTCCCCGAGCGACCGCTCCTCGCGATGACCGGCGCGCGCTTCTCCGCGCGCTGGGCCGGCTTCGCGCTGGTCGGCGTGCGCGACCGGGAGCTGAAGCTCTGCAACCTCCTCCTCGACCCCGACTGCGTGAGCGACGTCCGCCCGACCCACCCGCTCGCGGCCGAGATCCTGCACGCGATCGTGTTCGACGAGCTCGTGACCGGGAAGGCGCCGCCCCCGCCCACGGCCCGGGTGATCCCCGATGCGCCGACGACCGCCGCGCTCAAAGCTTGGGGTCGCTGACGGCGCGTGCTAAAGGGCTCCTCGCCTCACGGGAGAGGTGACCGAGTGGTCGAAGGTGCATGATTGGAAATCATGTGTACGGGCAACCGTACCGCGGGTTCGAATCCCGCCCTCTCCGCTGATTCGCCCGCCCTCTGATCGGGCGGGATTTAGACCTCGCTTCGCTCGGTGACGAATCCCGCCCTCTCCGCTGATTCGCCCGCCCTCTGATCGGGCGGGATTTAGACCTCGCTCCGCTCGGTGACGAATCCCGCCTCGCTCTCGTCAGAGGGACGACGAGAAATCGCTTGCGACATCGTCCCGGGCGGAGGCTCACTCGTTCATGATCTCCCGCCGACTGAAGACGCTCGCGTGCGCGGCCGCGCTCGCCGTCACCTCGTGCAGAGCTGCGCCGGCAACCGCTCCCGCGGCGACGGCTGGACCTGGCCTCCAAGGCGACCGGAGCGCACGCGCGATCGATCCGTCGAAGGTGAAGGGGCGCCTGGCGCCGGAGATCATCCAGCGGATCGTCCGGGACAACTTCGCCGGCATGAGGACCTGCTACGAAGAGGGCCTCCGTCGCGATCCCACGCTGAAGGGCAAGATCTCCACGAAGTTCGTCATCGGCCTCGATGGGACGGTGTCGTCGGCGGCGGACGTTCATGACGCGCCCCCGTCCGAGCGACCGGATCTCCCGGAAGCGCTGAGAGACGTCGACGGCCGGCGACAGAGAGAAGAGCCGCGATTCCCCGACCCGGAGGTCACGGCGTGTGTCGTGGCAAGGTTCAAGGCGCTGAGGTTCCCGCAGCCTCAGGGCGGCATCGTCACCGTCGTCTACCCGGTGATCTTCCAGCCCGGAGAGTGACACTCTCCTCCGCGCTCAGGTCGTGAGGCGCTCGAGCAGGCCGTTCAGGCGATCGAGATCGAGCGGCTTGACGAGGTGCTGGTCGAACCCCGACGCCTGCGAGCGCGAGCGATCGTTCTCCTGGCCGTAGCCGGTGACCGCGACGAGCTTCGTCGCGCCGAGCTCGGGCCGCGCGCGCAGGGCGGCCGCGAGCTCGTAGCCGTTCATGCCCGGGAGGCCGATGTCGAGGAGCGCGATCTCCGGCACGAAGCGAGCAGCGAGCTCGAGCGCCGACGCGCCGTCGTAGGCGACCGCCACCGAGTGGCCGAGCATCTCGAGGAAGTCCGAGAGCAGCTCGGCCGCGTCGCGGTTGTCGTCGACGATGAGCACGCGGCGCTTGCTCGTCGCCGGCATGCGGCTCGGTCGCGCCGCCGGCGGGCGCGCCGAGACCGGCCCCTCGCTCGAGGCGAGCGGCAGGCGGATGCTGAAGCGGCTCCCCTTCCCGCGTCCCTCGCTGTGCGCGGTCGTCGTTCCGCCGTGCAGCTTCACCAGGTTGCTCACCACCGCGAGGCCGAGACCGAGCCCACCGAGCGAGCGATCGAGGCTCTGCTGCTCCTGCACGAACGGCTCGAAGATGCGCGGCAGGATCGACGCGTCGATGCCGGTGCCCGTGTCGGTCACGTCGACGACGACGTCGTCTCCCATGCGCTGGGCCTCGACCGTGATCCGTCCGTGCGGCTCGGTGTACTTCGCCGCGTTCGTGAGCAGGTTGGTGAAGACCTGCGCGAGGCGCGTGGGATCGCCGTTCACGACCAGGCCCTCTCGCGGGACGTCGACGTGGAGCTCGTGGTGCCGCTGCTCGACGAGGGGGCACGCCATCTCGACGGCCTTCGCGACGGCCTCGGCGATCTCGAATGGGTCGCGCGCCAGGTCGATCTTCCCGCGGGTCAGCCGCGAGACGTCGAGCAGATCGTCGACGAGGCGGACGAGGTGCGTGACCTGTCGCTCGATCACCGTGCGCTCGTGCTCGTCGGCGTGACCGCGGGCCTTCATCAGCTCGAGCGCGGTCTGGATGGGGGCGAGCGGGTTGCGCAGCTCGTGACCGAGGATCGCGAGGAACTCGTCCTTCGCCCGGTTCGCGGCCTCCGCGTCGCGCCGCGCGGTGGCGAGGGCGGTGACCTCGGTCGCGACGACGACGATGCCGCTCGCGCTGCCGTCGGGCTCGACGAGCGGCTGGTAGACGAGGTTGAAGAAGCCTTCCTGCGGCGCGCCCCCTTCGCCGCGATGGAGCACGGCGACGATGCTCGGCGCGACGAACGGGCGCTTCGTGCGGAGGACGTCGTCGAGGGTCTCGAAGATCCCCTGCCCCGCCAGCTCGGGGAAGGCCTCGCGGATCGGCTTGCCGAGCACGTCCCGGTTCGAGACGAGCCTCAGGTAATCGGCGTTCGCGAGCTCGTAGACGTGATCGGGCCCGCGCAGGATGGCGATGCCCACGGGCGCGTTCTGGAAGATGGTGGTGAGCTTGCTCGCCTGCTCTTCTTCGAGCTGGCGCATGCGCGCATGCACGAGCTGCGCGTCGACGCGGGCGAGCAGCTCGCGCGCGACGAAGGGCTTGCCCAGGTAGTCGTCCGCGCCGGACTCGAGCCCGTCGGCGCGCGCCTCCTCGCCCGCACGCGCCGAGAGCATGATCACCGGTGTACGCCGCGTGCGCGGATCGCCGCGGAGCGCGCGGACGAGACCGAACCCGTCGAGGTTCGGCATCATGACGTCGGTGATGACGACGTCGGGCGGCGACGCCTGCGCGAGCGCGAGGGCGGCCTGCCCGTCCGGCGCCACGTCGACGGTCCAGCGCGACGCGAGGATGCGCCGGAGGTAGTCGCGCATGTCCGCGTTGTCGTCGACGACGAGCACGCGCGCACGCGACGGCGACCGTTCCGTCGCGCGGTCTTCGCTCGGAACGGGGTCGCGCGTGTCGGGGAGCCATCGCAGCGCCTCCTCGACGAACGAGGCGGCGCCGGTCTTGGTCGCCGTCGTCGGCTCGGTCTCGGCGACCACGCGATCGCCCGGCAGGTGCTTCGTGCCGGACGGGATCGACACGGTGAACGTCGTCCCCTCGCCGAGCGTGCTCCGCGCGGAGATCTCTCCGCCGTGGAGGCGCACCAGCTCCTGCACCAGGGCGAGACCGATGCCCGAGCCCTCGTGCGTGCGCGAGCGCGAGCCGTCGACGCGGTGGAAGCGCTCGAACACGCGCGGGAGCTCCTCGGCGGCGATCCCGGTGCCCGTGTCGCTCACCGTCAGCTCGGCGCGATCGCCCTTCCACGCGACGCGCACGCGGATCGTGCCGTGGAACGTGAACTTCAGCGCGTTCGAGACGAGGTTCAGCACGATCTTCTCCCACATGTCGTGGTCGACGAAGATCGGCTCGGGCAGCGGCGCGACGGAGACCTCGAACGCGAGCCCCGCCCGCTCGATCGCGGAGCGGAACGCGCTCGCAACGTCGGCGGTCAGCGCGCCGAGATCGGTCGGCCGGTAGGACGCCTGGATGCGTCCGGCTTCGATGCGCGCGAAGTCGAGCAGCGTGTTGACCAGCTTCAGCAGGCGGAGGCCGTTGCGGTGGATCGACTCCACCGACTCGCGCGGGAGCACGCCCTCGTGCGAGGCGAGCGCGTCCTCGGTCGGCGCGAGCATCAGCGTGAGCGGCGTCCGGAGCTCGTGGCTCACGTTGCTGAAGAACGCCGTCTTCGCGCGATCGAGCTCGGCCAGGGCGGCGGCGCGCGCCTTCGCCTCCTCGAGCACACGGGCGCTCGCGATGGCGGTGCCGATCTGACGCGAGACGAGATCGAGGAAGCTCCGGTACTCGTCGTCGAGCAGCAGCTTCGGGCTGATCCCCGCGACGAGCACGCCGTTCGCGCGCACCTCGCCCGGCGTCCGGACCGGCACGACGAGCGCACGCGTGGCGCCGTGCGCGCTCTCGACGACGCGCGCCGCGCCGCCGGCGGCGATCTCCGCGATCGGCCACGGAGCGGAGTCCTCGTCCGCGACGATCGCGTTCGGCGCGAGCGGACCGCCGGGCTCGACGTGGACCGCGCAGGCGAGCTCCGCACGCCGGCGATCGTCGTCGAGGAGATAGAGCACGGCGAAGGGGATGTCGGCGGCGTTCTCGCCGAGCACCTCCGCCGAGAGGGTGCATGCTTCGTGGGCGCTGCTCGCCTTCTGGGTCCGGGCCGCGAGCGCGCGGAGCGTCTCGAGCCGTCTCGCGCCGAGGACGCGCTGCGTGGTCTCGCTCACCGTGACGAGGAC
>JBDHVD010000045.1:0-29787 GCA_039809525.1 Labilithrix sp.
AGGACGCCGATCCCAACGGTCCGGTGTTCGCCAACATGGACTGGGACGCGCGCGGTCAGGTCGCCGACGTCAAGGCGCGCGGCTTCGTCGGACGCGTCTATCGCGGCGGCATCATCGGCGGCCTCGACACGAGGGCGGAGCTCGAGACCGCGCGCGCGGTCGGCGCCCTCCACCTCGCGACGGACAAGGCGAGCTTCGAGGCCGACGCGTGGGCGACGACCCACGGCGCGCACGGCTTCCCGTTCGCGTGCGAAGGGTGCTCCGCGTTGGCCGAGGCGGCCGACGTCCTCGGCGTGCGCGCGAGCACGGGCGATCTGTGGAGCCGCGAGGACAGCGGCTTCTTCGCGCTGGCGGACGGCACGGACGACGCGGAGACGTGGACCTCGCTCGTGAGCGTCCCGAGCTCGCACGTCGAGCCGTTCGCGAAGGCGTGCCTCGTCGCCCGCGCGAGCGACGCCGCCGACGCGCCGTACGCGTCGGTCTGCCGGACGTTCGATCGGCATCCGGCGCGCATGCAGGTGCGCGCGGTGGCCGGCGGAGAGACGACGTCGGTGGACGCGCCGCCGATCGCGGGGTTCGCGGCGGAGGTGCCTGCGCTGCTCCGTCTCGTGGTCGCGCCCGAGCCGAGCACCACCACGGTGCGCGCCGAGGTGTCGGCCGACGGCGCGTCGTGGGTGACCATCGGCACGACGACGCTCGCCGGATCGCTGCGTGCGCGCGGGCTCGCGGTCTCGTCGCACCAGCCCAAGCCGGTGAAGGCGCTGTTCGCGGGCGTGACCCGCGCGAAGGCGGGAGGCGCTCCCGCGGCGCTCGGGCTCTCGGCCCTCAGCGCGCGCAAGGGCATCGGCGCAGCGTCGTCGGGCGAGGTCTTCGAGGGGGTCTTCCGGTGAGGCGCGCGGCAGCCGGCGCCGCGCTCGGCGCCGCCGTGGCCGCGGTCGTGCTCGGCGGCTGCACGTTCCTCGTGTCGTTCGACGACGTGCCCGACGAGGACGCCGGCATCGTCGCGCCGACCTCGAGGCCGCCCGACGTCGCGGTCGTCGATGCGGGCGACGCCTCGAGGCCGGACACGCCGGCCGCCGACGCGGCGATCGACTACGGCAAGGCGTGCACCGGCAAGCCGGACGGCAAGTACTGCAACGGCAACCAGGTCGTCGTCGACGGCGGCAGCGGCGACGATCTCGTCACCTGCCTGAACGGCAAGACCGTCTCGGTGAAGACCTGCACCACGGGCACCGGCTGCGTGCGCATGCCCTCGGGCTTTCCGGACGAGTGCGACCAGTGCCAGGGCAAGGCGACGGGGCTCTACTGCGGTGACGACTTCGTGGGGTGGCACCCGATGAACGCGCGCGCGCGCATCCGCTGCGACAACGACGCGATCGTCGGCAACATCATCTGCGCGACCACGTGCGTCGGCAGCGGTCCGACCGCGTCCTGTCAGTAACCGTCGTTCGGTCCGAGGATTCCCGCGGAATTTCCGCGCTATCGGGGCGCGATCCGTGCGACCATCGAGGCATGGAAGGCGAAGGGCACACGCCCAAGCCGCCGTTCGCGCGGGGCGACATCGCGACCGCGCGCACGAGCCCGCACCGCGACTCGGTGGAGTCGGTGGACCTCGAGGACGTGGAGGAGGTCCCGCCGAGCGTCGAGGACGTCGCCATCGAGATCGAGCTCGACGAGGCCGACCGCGGCTCGGTCGAGAACCTCCTCGCGATGACCGGCGAAGGCTGGTCGCTCGACGAGCAGCGCGACTCGCTCAAGGAGGCGGCGAAGGACCGCGAGACCGAGCGCGCGAAGCGCGAGGCGGCCGCCCCGGCGGCGAAGCCCGCGCTCGCGATCCCGACGCCGTACGACTTCGGCGGCAAGGAGGGCGACGCGCGCGAGACGATCCCGCGTTCGATCCCGCCGCCGCTTCCCGCGGCCGGCGCGCCCCCGGCGTCGGGCGCCACGCGATCGGTGCCGCCGCCGCCCGGGCGCGGCGACGACACGGGCGCCTCGCTCCGGCCGCCGCCCCTGCCCTCGAACCGGCCCGGCGCGGCGAAGTCGGTCCCGGCCCCCTCGCGACGGCCTCCGCCGCTGCCGCGGTCGGAGACCGGCGGTCAGTCGAAGCCGCCGGTCTCGCTGCCGAGCGCGCCGCCGGGCGTCGGCGCGAGCCAGGCCCCGTCGCCCACGACCGAGGGCAGCACGCTCGTCGAGCTGCTCACCGCGCGCGTCGAGCGGCTCGAGGCCGCCGAGGACGCCGTCGGCATCGCGCGCGCGCACGTCGAGCTCGCGATCGTCCACGAGACGTCGGGCGACGACACGAAGGTGATCGCGAGCGCCGAGGCTGCGCTGAAGGTCGATCCCGATCTCGCGCCGGCGCACGCCATCCTCCGGCGCCGCCTGCACTCGCGCACGCAGCTCGTGCCGATGCTCCGCCACCTCGAGCGCGAGCTCGCGGTCGCATCGAGCGAAGCGGCCGCCGTCGAGCTGCTCGCGGAGCGGGCGCGCCTGTTCGAGGCGGGCGACCGGCACGACGACGCGCGCGAGGCGTGGGAGCTCGCGCTCGGGCGCGCGCCCCACCACTCGGCGGCGCTGAAGGGCCTCGAGGTCGACCTGATCCGGCGCGCGTTCGCCGCCGAGGCCAGCGAGGACGCCTGGGAGGACCTCGTCGCGCATCTCGGCCGGATGGCCGACGCGTACTCGGCGCAGCCGAACCTCGCCGCGTGGCTGCACGTCGAGCGCGCGCGCTTCCTCGAGACGCGCATGGGCCGCGTCGACGCCGCGCGCGGCGCCTTCGAGCGCGCGCTGCGGCTCGATCCCGGCGTCGGCCCGGTGCGCGACGCCTTCACGCTGCACTGCGCGGCGCACCACGACTCGGCGCGGCTCGCGAACCTCCTCGCCGACGAGGCGCGGCTCGAGCCCTCGAGCTCGCGCTGCGCGCGGCTCGAGCTCGACGCTGCGTGCATGATGCACACGCTGCTCGGCGACGAGGGCCGCGCGATCGCGCTGCTCGAGCACGCCGCGGCGCGAGCGCCGACGACGCCGTCGGTCGATCGACGCGTGCTCGACGAGCTCGTGCGCCTGTACGAGAAGTCCGCGCAGTGGCCCGAGGCGGCGCGCGCACGGCGGGCGCGCCTCCGCTTCTTCGAGGACGCCGCCGCGCAGGTCTACGAGCTCCGTCGCCTCGCCAGCATCGAGGAGCGGCTCGGGAACCTCGAGAACGCGATCGGCGACGTCGAGCGTGCCCTCTCGATCGACGTCGACGACGCGACGCTGGTCGACGAGCTCGATCGCCTGCTGACCGTCGCGGGCAAGGACGACGAGCGCATCGCGCTCTGGCACGGCGAGGCGACGCGCACCGAGGACGGCACGAAGCGCGCGAAGGCGCTGGCGAAGGCGGCGCAGCTCGCCGAGAGCCAGGGTCGGCACGACGAGGCCCTGCGCCATCTCCGCGCGGCCTGGGTCGCCGCGCCAGGCGACAGCGAGGTGCTCGACCAGCTCTCGCGGCTGATGTCGCCCGCGCCGACCGAGACGTTCGACCGCGAGGTGCGCGCGCTCATCGAGCTCTACGCGCAGGCCGCGCAGAGCGCCCGCGACGACGGGCGGCGCGTCGCCTACCTCGAGAAGGTCGCCGTCCTCTGGGAGGAGCTCGTCGGCGATCCGATGCGCGCCGCGCGGACCTACGAGGAGATCCTCCGCGTGGAGCCGGGCCGGCGCGGCGCGGTGCTCGGGCTCGGACGCACCGCGGGGCGCATCGGCGACGACCGCGCGCTCTCGCGCGCGCTGTTCGAGGAGGCGAAGCTCGCGGAGGACGGAGGCGACGTCCTCGCGCTGCGCGTGCGCTCGGCGCAGGCGCTCGCGCGCGTCGATCCGGCGCGGGCGACGGCGCTCGTCGCCGACGTCCTGCAGCAGGATCCGGCGCACATCGGCGCGCGCGCGCTCGAGACGCGGCTCCACGAGGAGGCGGGCCGCTGGGAGCAGGCCGCGCAGTCGATCCGCGCGCGCATCGACCTCGTGACGAACGCGCGCGAGAAGGTGGCGCTGTGGCTCGCGCTCGCGCAGATCCAGGACGCGCGCCTGCGCGATCCGAAGGCGGCGGTCGCGTCGCTCCAGGAGGCGCGCAAGGTCGATCCGATCCATCCGGTGCCGCCGGAGGAGATCGCACGCGTGCTCGACGCCGCGGGCGACGCGCGGGCGCTGCGCGTGGCGATCGAGCAGCTCGCGAACGACGCGATCACCCCGCAGGAGCGCGCGCGGCACCTCACCTACGCCGCGGAGATCGACGAGCTCCGCCTCGACGACGACGTGAGCGCAGCGCAGCTCTACGCGCGCGCCCTCGCGGAGATGCCGGAGGACGAGATGATCGCCGATCGCCTCGTCCGGGTGCTCGCGCGACGGGTGATCACCACCGCCGGCGGCGCCGGCCCGCGCACGTTCGAGACCGCGGCGTTCAAGGACCTGCTCGCGCAGATCGCCAAGCGTTCGGAGAAGGCGACGACGCGCGAGCAGGCGCAGGCCGCGGCGTTCCTCCTCGCGTCGCTCATGGTGCACGCGAACCAGGACGCCGGCTCGCTCGGTCGCGCGAGCGAGATCCTGGACACCCTGTCCGACGGCGATCCGCGCCACGTCGGCGCGCTCCGCATGCTCGAGCACGTCGCGCGTCGCAACGGCACGCCCGGCCAGCTCGGTCGCGTGATGAAGATGCAGGGCGACGGCCTCAGCGACGTCCGCGCGCGACTCGGGTCGCTGTGGGAGCTCGCGTCGCTCGAGACCTGGCGCCTGCCGACCGGCGAGTCGGTCGCCACGTACACGCGCATCCTCGAGCTCGACCCGACCGATCCGTCGGCGCTCGAGGCCGCCGTGCGCCTCGCGCTCGGTCCGGCGCGTCGCGGCGACGCCTCCGCGCGCCGGGCGGCGATCGCCGCGCTCCGCTCGCTCTCGGCGCTCGCGCAGGACGAGGGCTCGCGCATCGCCGTCGATCTGCGGCTCGGCCTGCTCCTCGAGACGCACGGGAGCGACGTGACGCTCGATCGGGAGACGTCGCAGGCGCACCTGCGCGAGGCGCTCGATCGGCTGAAGGACGTGCTCGCCCTCGACGCGCTCAGCGTGACGGCGGCGACCACGCTCGCACGCCTGGCGAACAAGCTCGGCGACGCGGCCGGCGCGACGCAGGCGGCGATCTCGCTCGCCGAGCTCTCGGTGCACCCGCGCGTGCGCGCGAAGTACCTGGTCGACGCCGCGAACCTGCTCCTGAGCGACGCGCCGGACGAGGCGCTCGGCCCGATGGGCGAGCGCACCGAGCGCGCCGCGCAGCTGCTCGAGAAGGCGCTCGACTCGGATCCGGGCTCGACCGTCGCGGCGACGCGGCTCTCGCAGGTGCGCACCGAGCAGCACCGGGGCGAGCGGCTCATCGACGTGTTCCGCACCGCGCTGTCGCGCACGCCGTCGCGCGACGCCATCGTGCTGCTCGGCTCGGAGATCGCGCGCGTGGCGCGTGACGACCTCGGCGACATCGGCGTCGCGATCGAGGCGATGCGCAAGGTGCGCGAGGCCGCTCCCGATCACGTCCCTTCCCTCCTCACGCTCTCGGAGCTGTTCATCGCGCAGCGGGCCTGGCCCGAGGCGGTGGAGGCGCTCGAGGACGTGGTGGCCCGGGGCAAGGAGAGCGCGCCGCGGATCACCGCGCTGTTCGCGCTGGCGAGCGTCTACGAGAAGATCCTCGCACGTCCGGCCGACGCCGAGCGGGCGCTGCGCAAGGCGCTCGCCATCGACGACGAGAACCCGCGCGCGATCCGCGCGCTCATCCATCGCCTCGCGGCGAAGCAGAACGAGCCGGACGAGGAGGGCCGCCCGCAGGACAAGGTCGCCGCCAAGCTCGAGATCGCGAAGCTGCTCGAGCAGCTCGCGAACGTCGAGAAGGACCGCACCGTGAAATGCGACATCCTCCTCGAGCTCGCCGACATCCGCATGGGCCTCAAGGACCTCGGGCAGGCGGAGAAGGCGCTCGTCGAGGCGGTGGCCGTCGAGCCGAACCACGCGCGGGCGTTCGCGCGCCTCTCGCGCTTCTTCCGCTCGCCGCAGAACCCCGGCCCCGGCGGCCTCGACGCGGTGTCCTATGCGCGCGCGCTCGGCGGCGTCATCGCGCGCGGCCAGCAGCTCGGCAACCAGGACGCGCGCTGGTTCGCGTCGCTCGGTCACGTCGAGGTCGAGCAGCTCAATCGCCTGCGCGACGGCGTGAGCCACCTGCAGCGCGCCATCCAGCTCGATCCCGGCCTGCACGAGTCGCGGTTCGAGCTCGCGACCGCCTTCTCGCGTCTCGGCGCGCACGACGACGCGGCGAAGACGGTCATGGGCATGATCTCGCCCACCGCCCAGCCGCTCGCGTCGATCTCCGATCCGGCCGCGGCGCTCGAGCTGCTCGAGCGCGCGCTCAACGCCGAGCGCCGGCAAGAGGAGGCGATCGTGGTGAGCGAGCTCCGCGCGATCGCGGGCGAGCTCGACGAAGGCCGCCACGCGTGGCTCCGCGCGCGCCGCCTTGGGCCGTTCCTCGATCACCACGCGCCGCTCGATCGCAACGCGCTCCTCAGCCACGTCGTGCCGCCCGAGGGACGGCACATCTACCTCGACATCGCGCAGGCGGTCGCCGGGCTCGAGACGAAGCTGCTCCGGGCGGATCTGTCGGAGATCGGCGTCACCTCGCGCGATCGCGTGGGGAAGCGCAGCGGCAACCCCACGCGCGCGCTGCTCGATCGGCTCGCCCGCGCGCTCAATCTCTCCGACGTCGAGCTCGTCATCACCCCGAACGTCTCGCGCACGCGCGTGCTCGCGCAGGACGCCCTCTGGGTGGTGGTGCCGCGGGCGCTGACCGAGCTGCCGGAGCCGACGCAGCTCGCGTCGATCGGCCGGGCGCTCGCGCGGGTTGCCCTCAACGTGCCGTGGCTCGAGGAGCTTCCGCCGCCGCACATCGAGGCGATGCTCATCGCCGCCGCGCGCGCGGTGCTCCCCTCGTACGGCAAGGACGACGTCGACGTCCTCTCGCTCAAGCTGGTGATGCAGTACGAGCCGAACGTGACGAAGGAGCTGTCGCGCAAGCACCGTCAGGCGCTCGAGAAGCTCGTGCCCCTGATGACGTCGCCGCAGGGGCGCATCATCCCGATCGACGTGCTCATCGGGGCGCTCGCCCGCGCCGAGCTCCGCGTCGCCTACCTCTTGACCGGCGACGTGCTCGCCACCATCGACGAGCTGCGCGGCCTCGACGCCGCCTTCCTCAAGGCGACCGAGGCGCCGGGGCGCGGCAGCGTCGCCGCGGTGCTCGATCATCCGTTCGCAGGCGACGTGCTGCGCTTCGCGCTCACGCCCGAGGCGACGGCGCTGCGCCGTCGCGTCGGCTCCACGTGGGCGGGCTGACCGTCACGGCGTCACGACGAACGGCGGCAGGAAGATGCTCGTCCACCGGGACTCGTTGCTCTTCGTGATCGAGGGCTCGGCGAAGTCGCGCCCGTCGCGCATCGCGTACACGCGGACGTAGTAGTAGTGCCCGTCGCGCAGCACCCCGGCGGGGATCGCCGCCGACGTCGTGCGCGTGAAGAGGCGCGCCACGGTGCGGCTCGTGCGCGGATCGTCGACCTTCGCGCTGGCGTCCGGCATCAGCTCGGTGACCGCGACCTCGTAGTACTCGGGCGTGCCGAGCTCGGGCGCGTCGAAGCGCACCGTCGCCGCCGCGCTCGCAGAGATCGTGCTCTCACCGGCCCAGGCGAGGATCGCGTCGTCGATGCGCGCGTTCCGCACCGGACCGAGCTCGAGCGCGAAGGTCGCCGTCGTCCCGGTCTTCGGGCGCGTGGTCGACGCCGCCGAAGAGAGCTGCACGGCTCCTCCGCCGGGGCCGGGGAACTTCCAGCTCCAGGAGTACGCGTAGCTGGCGTCGTAGACGTCACGCATGCCCGTCGGGTACACGCGCGGCGCGTCGAAGGTGTACGAGAAATCGCCCGGATCGACGAAGCCATCCGAGGCGGCGGCGCAGCCGACCTCGCAGGCGGCGGGCTCGCACCGCGTCGACGGCGGCGGGAAGCAGCTCGGCTCCGTCACCTTCGGCAAGCTCGACGCCCCGAGCGACCACGCGACGGGGGCCGCCGACGTGAAGAGCTCCGGCCCCGGCCCAGCTTCCTGGCTCATCCGGATGGTCGCACGCGCGCGCGCGTCCTTCGGGTACCCGGCCGCCGCCCGCATGGAGGCGTAGGTGGTGCCCCGGAAGTCGATGGTCAGCTCCTCGGTCGACGGCGCGGCGAGCGTGCCCGTCACCGTGTTCGTCGTGCCGTTCGCGAACGAAGCGCTCGCGGCGTCGAGCACGCCGACCACGCTCTTCTCGTCGAACGACGTCCAGGGGATCATGTGCTCGCCGTCACGGGACACCTTCACGGCGCGCGTCTGGACGATCGTCAGATCGTCACCGGCAGCGGCGCTCGGCAGCCCGCTCGCCTCGGGACCGTACGGAGCGTCGAGCACGCTCGCATCGACGGTCCACCCCGAGCTCGCCATCGCGTTCACCTCGGGGACGTTCGCGTGGCCCTCGCTGGGGACGGGATCGGGATTCGCGTAGGCGGTCTCGCGGAAGAAGTACGAGCGCAGGCCGATCCACGAGAGCGTGTCGCCGTCGACGAAGGCCGCCGGTGCGTTCACCGTGAGCGCGAGCTTCGTCGCCGGCGTGAGCGCCACCGCATCCTTGCGCGCCCAGTAGTTCGAGCCGAAGCGGACGGTGCGCGCGCCGTCGATCGGGTACCGCACGACGAGCGGAGGATCGGTCTCGCGCGACCCGACGGGGAGCATCCGCATGTCGAGGACCCACGGTCCCGCGGGAACGCCCGCGATGGCGATCGAGCCGTCCGGGCGGGCCGTCCCGGGGAGGGTCTTCGTCGCGCCGTCCACCGTCACGATCGCGGCAGCGCTCACCCACTTGGTCTTCGTGACCACGACGTCGGTCGGGTTTCCCGTCGCGTGACCGAAGCGATCGATCTGCGAGATGACGACGTCCGCGAGGGGCGCGGGCCCGCCGCCGGCGTCGCTCGCGCTGGGCGGGGGCGCGGCCCCGCCGCTCGATTCGGAGCTGCTGCACGCGAGGAGGACGAACGACGAAACGATGAAACTGCGACGACCGAAGACGAAGGTCATCGTCCCCCAATACAACGAAACGCGACGAGCCGAGTCCTCGTGTCGCAGAAAAATCGCCAAGCTCATCCGCCGGTTACGCGCGGCGGGACCCGACGTGCACCAGGCACCGGGTGACGGTCAGCGTGCCGGGTTCGTCGCGAAGCGCGCCGAGAGCGCATCGAGCGCCCGTGCCGTATCCGCATTCGCACTCGTGCTCGCGCGCGCGGCGGCGACGAGCGCAGGGGTCGAGGCGTCGTCGACGACCATGAGCGCGTTCGACGCGGCCACGCGGACGTCGCCGTCGTACGCGACGAACGCGTCGACGAGCGCGCGTGCGGCCAGGGAGCGAACGGCGGCCTCGTCGTTGCGCGACGCCATCGTCTTCCACGCCCACGCGTTGCCGGCGCTACCGAGCGCGCGCACGAGCACGCGCGCGGTCGCCTCGTCGGGATGCGCGCGGAGCCGTTCGGCGAGGAGCTTCGTCACCACCTCGCGGCGACACTCGCCCATGCCGGCGAGGATGGCGGTCGCGCGGCTCCCGCTCGAGCGCGCGAGCGCGCCGCGCAGGCGAGCGACCGCATCGTCGGTGCCGATCCGCGCGAGCGCTTCGGCGGCGGTGCGCACGAGCTCGTCGTCGCCGTCCTTGTCGAGCAATGCGGCGATCACCGGCGTCGCCTTCGGGTCGCGGAGCACGCCGATGGCCTCGACGAAGTCGCGGCGCGCGCGGACGACGGCATCCGACGGCAGACCGGCGGCGGCGGGGCCGCCGGAGACGATCTCGAGCATCGGATCGAGCGCCTGCTTGCCGAGGCCGCGGAGGTAGAGCGCGATCGGCGCACGGTGCCCGCGAGCCTTCGCGTCGAGCGCCTGCTTCTGCAGGACGGCCTTGCGCACGTCGGTGCGCGGGTCGGCCGAGGCGGGCTTCACCGCGGTCATCGCGAGGGCGATCGAGAACGCGAGGAGGATGCGCTTGTTCTTCATCGTCCGGTCTCCCACCACTTCGTCTCGGGGATCGCGCGCGTCGTGTTCGTGCCGCAATGAACCTCGCCCATGCTGACGTGGTACTCCCAGTCCTCGACGAACGTGACGTCCACGCCGTAGGGCGCGAGCGCCTCCTTCATCGCCTCTTCGAAGATGTCCTTGCCGTCGATCTGCGGACCGTGCGGGTCCGGCGCGATGAAGCGTCCGTCACCGAGGTAGAGGCCGTTCACCATGCCGGGCTGGTAGGCGATCGACCCTCCCGCATACGTCGTGTGGAGGAACGGGACGTGGACGATCTCGGCGTCGGACAGGCCGGTCGCCGCCTTGATCGCCGCGACCTGACCGTCGACCTCGACCGCCGCGTCCGCGCTCGCCTTCATCACCTCGGTGTCCGCGAGGACGTCGGCGATGGTGATCTGCGCGGGGATCTCCTTGTCCGTGTCCCAGTCGATCCAGGTCTTGTCGACGAACATCGGCACCGAGCCGTTGCCCTTCGCGACCTGGTCCTCGAGCATCTTCTTGGCCAGTCGTGCGTCGTTCGCGAGGAGGACCCAGCCGCGCGCGCTCTTCGCGTGCACGAACGAGAGGGTCTCGTCGACGTGACCGACGACCAGCCACGAGGTGTCGATGTCGATCGCGGGCAGCTGGATCGCCTGCGCGTCGATCATCTTGGTGAACGCCTTGTCCGGGTAGAACGTCTTGGTCCGACCGCGGAGCACGCGTCCGAGCGGGAAGTCACCGTAGGGCGGGACGGTCTCGAAGTTGCCGAACGAGTTCAGCGAGTCCATCTGCTGCTCGTGGCGCACGTCGAACTGCTGGATGCCGGCGGAGTCCTTGCCGCGCATCTTGCTGAAGACCACCTGCCCCGCCGCTCGCAGCGGGCTCTTCTTCTCGCCCGGCTCGTACACGTTCGCCGAGCGGTAGTTCACGTGCATCACATGCTGCCCGCCCCCCGCCCCCGGCATCGACATGAACGCGGTCTCGAAGAAGTCCTGCGTCCACGGATCCTCGTCGTCAATCAACGTCGGCGCACAGACCCCCGTGAGATCCTTGCGCATATCGGCGTTGCCCGGCGTGCCGGTGTCCGAGACCCAGACCTTCTCCGCCTTCAGGAGGTGATGGGACGTCATCACCGGCGAGACGCGGAGGCGCACGGTATCGGTCGCCTCGCCCGCGGACGTGGTGACGACGAGCCGGACGTCGACGTAGCCGTCCCAGGCGCTCGCATCGCGCACGACGTCCTTGGCCTCGATGCCGAGCTCGACACCGGCCTGGACGTCCTCGCGCGACAGGCCGTCCTCGAGGACGAGGAGCTCGAAGTCCTCCGCACCCGGTCCGGTCTTCTTGAAGAGACGAACGAGATCGCGCGCGGACTCGGTGGCGATCTCCAACCGTGCGGTGGTTCCCTCGGGAGCCTGGGGCCATGGACGCGTCTTGATCCGGGCGAGGTCGAGCACGTCGTCGGGCCCGTTCACCACGTCGTCTGCGGCGTCGTTGCACTTGTCGATCGCGTAGTCGTCGCTGACCTTCTTGCAGCGCTCCTGGTCGTCGTCGATGTTCGCAAGGAAGACGGCGCCGGTCTTCGCGTCCCAGCGCGTCTTCTCGGCGTCGGAGTCGTCGAACCGGACGTCGCCGTCGCGATTCGAATCGGCGCGGATGTCGGCCACGATCGCGTTCGCGCCGTCCGCGTCCGCCGCCGGCGGGGCGCTCGCTCCCTCCTCGACGGTGCACGCCGTCACCATGCCGGCGGCGACCATGATCCTTAACGCATTGTAATTGGTGCGCTTTCGCTGCATCGGGCGCGCGACCGTGCAAGACCGTGGCCATCCCGATCCGCCCATTTTCCCGAGGCCGCGAACGCAACGTCGGAGGGCGGGCGGTCGGCTTCGATCAGGCCGTCAACTCTCGCACGCCCTCGCTCACAGCGTGTGCCGCGAGGCGCGCGCGAACGAGATGGAGGGGCGCATCGACGCCCTTCACGCGTGCGGCGAGGTGCTCGACGATCGCGAGGCCGTCGCGATCGGCCTGGGGCAGCGCGTCGAACAAGCTCTCCTCGAGCACGATCTCTCCGCTCTCGGCGAGGTGCTGGACACGCGAGGCGCAGTTCACCGTCTGACCGAAGTAGTCGATCGACTCGTTCGCCGTGACCACGTAGCAGGCGCCGGTGAACATCCCGAGCTTGAGGCCGGTCTCCGCGCCGTTCGGGTGCGCGCTCCGGAAGGCCTCGAACTCCCGCAGGCAGCGGACGGCCGCGCGGAGGCAGGCGAACGGATCCTTGAACGCAGCCATCACCGCGTCCCCCATCGTCTTGACCACCGTGCCCCCCGACGCGTCGATCACCTTCCGCAAGACGTCGAAGTGATCGTCGACGAGACGGAACGCCGCCGCGTCGCCCGCCTTCGTGTACAGCGCGGTCGATCCGGTCAGATCGCTGAAGAGGATCGCCGTGCTCGCGACCTTCAGCGGCGTGCTCGGCTTGAGCAGGTCCTTCGAGAAGAGTCGACGAAACTCGCTCATCGTCGTGACGTCGTGCGCGGTTGCCGCGTAGCTCGCATACCCGAGACGCTCGATCTTCACGTGGAGCGGATCGCCGGTCGCATTCTCGAGCCGCACCTTCCCGTCGGGCGCGACCGCAACGTCGGCGGGCGCGAGCTCGCTCTCCGTCAGGCGAACGCGCGCCTCCGCCGGACCATCCTCCTCGACGACGAGCGACGCCGTCGCTCCCCCGCGCGCGAAGAGGCGATAACGGCCCGCCTCGGCCGGCACGTCGAGCGCGCGTGAGGTCGCGGCGTCGACGGTCGCCTGCACGAGCACGTGCGGCGTCCGCCACGGGCCGCCGATGCAGAACATGCGGTCGGTCACCTCGCGCACGTTCGGATGCGGGGTGAACGTGGCCTCGACGGCGCGGTCGAGATCGAGCCCGTAGGTGATGTCACAGAGCTGGCAGTGCCCAGATTCCGGCAGATCGGCGAGCGCGGCCACCTGGTCGTTCGCGGTACGGCAGCTCGGGCAGACGAGCGCCCAGCGCAGCTCGACGAGCCCCACGGTCACCGCATGCAACAGCGCGCGCAGCATCTCGCGCCCTTGGAGATCGTGCTGGTGCGCGAGCTCGAACGGACGGATGCGCACGAGATCCGCGTCCGGACCGCTCCGGATCAGGCGCACGAGCGCTTCGATCGCCTTCGCATCGATGCCGCGCTTCGTCAGCTCACGCTCGCCATACGCCAGCCGCTCCTCGTTCGCCGGCGTCGCAGGCTTGAGATACGGGCTCGGCGCCCCGTCGCGGACGTGCGCGTCGATCGCGCCGGCGAGGCCGGTCATGCGCGCGACGATCCGACGGCCCTCGAGCTTCACGAGCGGCCGCAGAATCCCGTACCGCGGATGGAGCTCGAGGCGCACGGTGGCCCTGGTCCCGCCGTCCGACGTCGGCGCGAGCGCGATCCCATACGTGTACGCGGTGATCGGGCCCGATCGCATCTTGCGGTAGACGCTGAAGCGCTCGTTGACCGTCCACTCGAACGGCGCCTCCTCGTACGCGATCGAGAACGCTCCCGCCTTCGCCTCGACGACGAAGCGCGCGCTCGACTTCACGTCTTTCTCGATCGGCCGATAGACGGCCGGAGTGCCGAACACGAGGCGGTTCGTCCGGTCCGTGTCGGTGACGAGCGGCCAGACGTCCTTCGGAGCGGAGGACAGGGCAATCGTCGTCTCCACGACCACCGGCCGCATCCGGATCAACGTATCACGCCTATACTCACGATGATGCTCACGCCGGGTGCGCAGGTGGACCGATACGAGCTCGTGTGCCCCTTGGGTGAGGGCGGCATGGCTCAGGTCTGGGTCGCGCGCCAGCGCGGAAAGCACGGCTTCGAGAAGCTGTTCGCGCTGAAGTCGATCCATCCGCGCTTCGCGGACGATCCCGCATTCCGCGCGATGTTCCTCGACGAGGCGCGCATCGCCTCCGCGATCGAGCACCCGAACGTGGCGCAGGTCTTCGATCTCGGCGAGGACGGCTCGGTGCTCTACCTCGTGATGCAGTACGTCGACGGCGAGTCGCTGAGCTCGCTGATGGCGTCCGCAGCGAAGCGCGAGGGAAAGCCCGCGGCCACGGTCCCGCCGGGCGTCGCCCTGCGAATCATGGCGGACGTCTGCGCTGGGTTGCATGCCGCCCACCGGCTCACCGACCGCGACGGCCGCCTTCGCGGCGTCGTTCATCGCGACGTCTCCCCGCACAACATCTTGCTCGGCGTGCGGGGTGACGTGAAGGTCATCGACTTCGGAATCGCCCACGCGACCGACCGCGTGAGCTCCGACACGGCGGCCGGATCGCTCAAGGGCAAGGTCCATTACATGGCTCCCGAGCAGGCCCTGCGCCGGCCGCTCGGCCCGTACACGGACGTGTTCGGCGCCGGCGCGACGCTCTACAAGATGCTGAGCGGACGCGCCCCTTACGACGGCGGCAACGAGACCTCGACGCTCGCGCTCCTGATGTCCGGGGCGCCCCCTGCGCCGCTGCCGCCCAGCGTCTCTCCGCGGGTCGCCGCGATCGTCTCGCGCGCGCTGTCGCCCGACCCCGCCGATCGCTACGCCTCTGCGCAGGAGATGGCGCGCGCGATCGAGGCCGCGATTTCCGACGAGGGCCTCGTCGCCGACGTTGCTTCATGGGTGAACGCGAACCTCTCGGATCGCGTGCGGGCGCGCCGCGCCGAGCTGGCGACAGCAAGGGACGTTCCACACGCGCCGGAGCTTCCCGCGCCTCCTCCCGCGCGGATCGCCTCCGCGGCGGCCGCGACCACGCCGGCCGACGAGGCCGAGGGCACGAAGACGCCGGGGTTCATGGACGTGCAGGCGCTGGTGGCCAGGAAGGACGCAGGCACCGCCGCGGTCGACGAGGGCGCGCCCGCGGACGCGAAGCCGTTTCGTCCGGCCGTCGTCGGAGACGGGAGCATCCCGCGGAGGTCACGCGTGTCGCCGCGGGCGCTCGCCATCGGCGCGGCCGCCATCGGCATCCTAGCAGCGGCCGCGGTCCTCGTGGCGCCGGGCGTCGTGAAGAACCGCGTCGTCGCCGAGGCGCGCGCCGCCGGCGTCGAGCTCGAGGTCGGCAGCGCCGCCGTCGGTCTGAGCGGGATCACGCTGCACGACGTCCACGCGCACATCCCGAGCATCCCCGAGGTTACTGCCGTCCGCTGCGACGACATCGAGGTCCTCGGCATCTTCTCCGCCCGCGAAATCCGCGTCCGCAACCTCGACGCCACGGTCACCGGCGCGCTTCCCGACGTTGGTGAAAAGCTCTTGGAATTCGCGGTTCGGAATCGTCGCCATGTCGCCGGGACCCCGGCCGCGCCGCATCGACTCACGCTCGTCTCCGGCCGCGCGACGTGGAACGCCCCGTTCGGGCCGGGCACGCGGCTCGACGCAGGGCAGCTCGGCCTGGATCTCGATTCGCGCGGCGCCGGCCTCGAGGAGATCCGAGCGTCCGCGGCACGCTTCGACATCACGACGCCGGACACGGTCATCGGTCCTTGGAGCGTCGCCTACGACCGAAACGCGCAGTCGGCGCGCGCCCGCGTGCTCTTCGATCCGCCGCTGATGGATGGTCCGAGCGCGCTCGTCGTCTGGAACCACCCTGGTGCGACGCAGCTCAGCGTGACCGTCCCTCGCGCGCCGTTCGCGCAGCTCGGCATCAGGCCCGCGGACCTGAGCTTGCCGGCCGACGCGTCGACCGAGGTCGAAGGGAAGATCGACCTCGGGGCGGGCGCGGATGGCCGGATCGACGGCAAGGCGAAGCTCGATCTCTGGGGCGCGCGCGTGAAGGGCATCAACGGTCCCGTCGACGTGCACGTCGCCGGCGGCTTGGCCGGCGTCACCGGCAAGCCGCTCGAGCTCGATCGGACGACGGTGACGGTCGGCCCATTCGTGGCGCTCGTCAACGGAACGATCGCGCCTCACACCAAGGGCTTCCGCCTCGACGCGACATGGCGGACCGAGCCGATCCCGTGCGCGACCCTCGCGCGCGCCGAGGCGACCAAGATGGGTTCGATCGTCGAGGCCATCCAGGACATCGCCCACCGCACCGGCGCCGCGCGCGTCACCGGTACCGCGAACGCCTCGGGCCTCCTCCGCTACGACACCGCGACGCCCACCGAAATCGCGACGACCTGGACGACGCGCGACACCTGCGGCCTGTCCCTCTTCGGCCTCTGACCCGTCCCACTTCCCGACGTTGTTTTCCCCGTACCGACGTTGATTCGGCCGGCGGAATGTAGGCAACCGTGCGGTGCGGGCGGCCGATACCGCTGGTGATGACGGCGCCGCGTCAGATCGTGCCTGGGCGAACGAGCCTGATCACCCGACGCACGACACAACGACAGTTCATGCTCCGGCCTGGACCCGACGTGAACGACGTCATCGCGTACTGCCTCGCCGAAGCCGCGGCTCGTCACAAGATCGAGCTCATCGCCTGGCTCGTCATGAGCGATCACTATCACGCCGTCGTCCGCGATCCCGAGGGACAGCTCCCGCAGTTCCTCGAGCAGTTCCACAAGATGGTTGCCCGCGTCCTCAACGCAAAGTGGGAGCGAAACGAAAACTTCTGGTCGAGCGAGGAGACGTCCGTCGTCTACCTCCCGACGCCCGAAGACGTCTTCGACAAAGTCGTCTACGTCCTGAGCAATCCCGTCGCCGACCACCTCGTCGAGACCCTCGAGGAGTGGCCGGGATGCAGCGCACAATCGAACCTCGGAGGGAAGTCGACGACCCACGCGCGTCCGAGGTTCTTCTTCCGCGAGAACGGCACGATGCCGGCGACGGCAACGCTCACGGCCGTCTGCCCCGCGGAGATCCGAAGAAACGAGTCGGTCGACGCTTGGACGGCGCGCGTGCGGGCGGCCGTGGCCGAGCGCGCAGAGCATCTTCGCACGTACCGGATGCGCGAGAAGATCCCGATCCTCGGCCGCCGGCGAGTGCTCGACGCAAAGCACACCGACCGCGCGAAGAAGCCGGAGCCGTTCCGAGGCTTGAAGCCGTGCATCGCGTGCAAGGACATCGCGCGGCGGATCGCCGAACTACAGGCGCTCAAGCACTTCCGCCAGGCGCATGAGCGAGCCCGCGTGCGGTTTACTGCGGGCGACCATAAGGTCGAGTTTCCGGCAGGAACGTACCGAATGCGTGCGTGGGGCGCGCGCTGCGAGCCCTACCCAGCCCTCGCGGCCTGACCTCGCGTTTGCGGCTGCTTGTGTTTTTCGGGGGCTGACGCTAAGAGCGTCGCCCTCATGCGTGGATTCCTGCAGCCTTCGATGAAGCACGTTCCCAGCGAGACCCAGACCGCCTTCGCGGCCCTCTCGCGCCACCGCCGCGCGCGCCTCGCCGAGGCGGCGCAGACCACCCTGGTGAAGGCTTCGCAGTGGTCGCGCGGCGACGCGGTCGCCCCCGAGGTCGCCGAGGCGCTCGAGAAGGCGACGAAGGCGCACGTCGCGAAGAAGAAGTAACGTCGGAGCGCGACGGCCGCGCCGACGCAACGTCGGCGCGTTCAGCCGTGGCGCTTTGCGAAGGTTTTCATGAAGCTGGCGAGGGCGTCGCACCAGGCGGGCTCGACGGCGTTGTAGATGGAGGCGCGGATGCCGCCGACCGATCGGTGGCCCTTGAGGCCGACCATCTTCTCGGCCGTCGCCTCCTTCAGGAAGGCCTCCTCCAACTCCAACGTCGGTAGGCGCCAGACCACGTTCATGAGGGAGCGGCAGGGGGGGGCGACGGGGCAGCGGTAGAAGCCGCCGGAGTCGTCGATGGCCGCGTAGAGGGTCGCGGCCTTCTTGCGGTTGCGCGCCTCCATCGCGGCGACGCCGCCCTCGGCGTCGAGCCACTGGAGCGTGCTCCGGACGAGGTAGATGCCGAACGTCGGCGGCGTGTTGTAGAGCGAATCGTTCGCCGCGTGGGTGCGAAGCTGGAAGATCGTGGGGATGTCCTTGCGCCCGCGCGCGACGAGGTCCTTCCTCACGACGAAGATCGTCACGCCGCTCGGACCGATGTTCTTCTGCGCGCCGGCGTAGATGAGGTCGAACTGCGTCGCGTCGATCACGCGGCCGAGGATGTCGCTCGACATGTCACAGACGAGCGGCGCGTCGCCCTTGGGAAAGGGCGTCGACGGATCGAGCCCGTACTCGACGCCGTGGATCGTCTCGTTGCTCGTGCAGTGCAGATAGGCCGCGTCCGCCGTGAGGCGGAGCTCGTCCTGCTTCGGCACGCGCACGTAGGACTTGTTCTCCTCGGTGGAGGCGGCGACGTTCACGCGCCCGCCCATCAGCGTGCCGACCGTGCGCGCCTCCGCCACCGCCTTCTCGCCCCACGCGCCGGTGACCACGTAGTCGGCGGTCTTGCCGTGATCGAGGAAGTTCATCGGGATCGTGGCGAAGGCCATCGACGCGCCGCCCTGGAGGAAGAGCACGTCGTAGGCATCCGTCGACACGCCGAGCAGCTTCGCGAGCAGCGCGGTCGCCTCGCGGTGGACCTTCTCGTAGACCTTCCCCCGGTGCGAGTGCTCCATCACGCTCATGCCGGAGCCCTCGAAGTCGACGAGCTCCTCACGGGCGCGCTCGAGCGCGGCGAGAGGGAGTGCGGCGGGCCCGGCGTTGAAGTTCATCGCGCGGCTCATGATCGCGAGACTCTACACCGTTCCCGTCGCGGGGGCGCTGACGTATGCTTCCGCCGCCATGAAGCTCGTGCTCCTCCCGCTGCCGCTCGCGCTCCTCGCGACCGCGTGCAACGGCAAGGTCACGCGCCAGGACTGCACCGAGATGCTCGACAAGTATCTCGAGATGACGACCGCGGGCGATCCGTCGCTCGAGGGCCTCTCGCCGTCCGAGGCGAAGGCCGCACGCGAGATGAAGGTCGCGCTCCGCAAGGGCGAGCCGGCGTACCTTCGCGTGCACGATCAGTGCGAGGCGGAGATCTCCAAGAAGGAGTACCGCTGCGCGATGAAGGCCGACACACCGGAGAGGTGGCAAGCATGCATCGATTGAGCCTCGTGACTCGTCTGTCTCCGCTTTGCCTCGTCGGCCTCGTCGCGTGCGGCGGCGGGAAGAAGCCGGCCGAGGACGCGTCCGGCAAGAGCACCGCGTCCGCCGACTCGCAGGACGGCAGCGGCGACGACGCGAAGACCGCTTCGGAAGGCGGCGAGAAGAAGGAAGGCGACAAGGACGGCGCGCCGAAGAAGGACGACTGCGTCGGCTTCGACATCGCGAGCCTCGACGACGCCCTGCTGAAGAGCGCGTGCGAGGTCCCGAACGCCACGCCCGACGCGGTCCCCAACGCGGATCTCAAGGGCAAGGTCGAGGTGAGCGTGAGCTCCAGCCCGACGCGGGTCGCTCCGGGCGGCAAGGCCGATCTCCTCGTCTCGTTCGTGAACAAGACGAAGGATCCGATCACCTTGAGCTTTCGGATCGACCCCACGCCGCGCTTCGACGTCGAGGTCTACGACAAGAAGAACAAGCGCGTCGACATGCCGGCGGGCCAGCCGCCGAGCCCGCCCAAGGGCCACACCCCTCCCCCGTCCGCCGATCCGAAGGTCGCCAAGGTGACGATCGCGCCGAACGGGAGCGCGCGCCAGCGCGTGCCGTGGGAAGCGGTCAGGATGGCGTGGGCCCCCGAGAAGGTCCGCGGGTGGCCGGTCGAGCGCGGGTATCCGCGCAAGGCCGCCGGTCCGCTCCCGAAGGGCAAGTACACGGTGAAGGTGGCGACCCCGCTCGTCGGCGTGATGGAGGGCGTGGAGCACGAGGTCAGCGCGCCGAAGGTCGAGATCGAGATCGGCGGATGACGTTCCGCGCGGTCTTCATGGGGACGCCGCAGTTCGCGGTGCCGTGCCTCGATGCGCTCACCGAGATCGCCGAGGTCGTCGCCGCGGTGTGCCAGCCGGACAAGCCGGTCGGCCGCGGCCTCGAGCTGACCGCGCCCCCGGTGAAGAAGCGCGCGCTCGAGCTCGGCATCCCCGTCGTCCAGCCGACGAAGCTGAAGACCGGCGAGTTCGCGCAGTGGCTCCGCGATCAGAACGTCGACGTCGCGCTCGTCGTCGCCTACGGGCGCATCCAGCCGAGGGACGTCCTCTCCGCGCCGAGGCTCGGATGCGTGAACGTCCATGCGTCGCTCCTGCCGAAGTACCGCGGCGCCGCCCCGATCACCTGGGCGATCGTCAACGGCGAGCCCGAGACCGGCATCACGCTGATGCAGATGGACGAGGGCATGGACACGGGGGCGATGCTCGAGCAGTTCCCGACGCCGATCACCCCCGACGAGACCGCGGGCGAGCTGTCCGAGCGGCTGAGTGCGCTCGGCGCGCTGTCGGTCCGCAAGGGACTGCCGAAGTACGTCGCCGGCGGCTACACGCCCGTCCCCCAGGACCACGCGAAGGCGACGACCGCGCCGATGCTCGCGAAGGAGCAGGGGCGCATCGACTTCGGCAAGCCCGCCCGCGCGGTGCACGATCACGTGCGCGGCATGATGCCGTGGCCCGGCGCGTTCACCACCGCGCGCGGCAAGACGCTGAAGGTCCACGCCACGCGCGTCACCGATGTCCCCGGCGGCGCGCCGTCGAGGCCGTCGCCCGGCACGGTCGTGCTGGCGGACAAGGCCCGGGTGGTGGTCGCGTGCGGAGAGCGCGCGGTCGAGCTCGCGAAGGTGCAGCTCGAGGGCAAGAAGGCCATCGCCGCGGGCGACTGGTTCCTCGGCCGCGGCGTCGCCGAGGGCGACGTGCTCGGCGCGGCGCCGGCACCGAAAACCTGACATCCTGCTGTCAGGCGGCCGAGCGCTGCCGCTTGCATTTCGCGGGGGGCGCGCGAGATTGAGCCACCATGCCGGCGAAGGCGCGCGCGAACGCGATCGAGACGGTCGATCCGCTCGCCGGGTTCCATCCGGCGGTCGGCGCGTGGTTCCGCGCGGCGCTCGGCGAGCCGACGCTCGTGCAGACGCGCGCGTGGCCGCACATCGCCGAGGGCAAGACCACGCTCCTGCTCGCGCCCACCGGCTCGGGCAAGACGCTCGCCGCGTTCCTCTCCGCGATCGATCGGCTCGCGCGGGCCCCCGAGCGCGAGCGCGAGCACGAGCCGAAGAAGCGCCTCAAGGTGCTCTACGTCTCGCCGCTGAAGGCGCTCGCGGTCGACGTCGAGCGCAACCTCCGCGCGCCCATCGCCGGGATCGCCGAGGCCGCCGTGCGCCTCGGCTCGTCGCTGCGGCGGCTCGAGGTCGCCGTGCGCACCGGCGACACGCCCGCGCCGGAGCGCGCGCGCATGCTGCGGTCGCCACGCCCGAGTCGCTCTACCTCCTGCTCACCTCCCAGCAGCGCGAGATCCTGTCGTCGGTCGACACCGTCATCATCGACGAGATCCACCAGATGGCCGCGAGCAAGCGCGGCGCGCACCTGTTCCTCTCGCTCGAGCGCCTCGAGGCGCTGCGCCGGGGCGTGCTCGAGGACGCCGCGCCGCTCCAGCGCATCGGCCTCTCGGCGACGCAGCGGCCGCTCGACGAGATCGCGCGCCTGCTCGGCGGCTTCGAGGCGGACAAGAAGCGCCTCTTGCCGCGCGCCGTCGAGATCGTCGACGCGAGCGCGAAGAAGGCCCTCTCGATCACCGTCGAGGTCCCTCCCCCGCTCTCCCCCGTCGAGGCCGCGGAGAGCGCCGGCCCGCTCGACGATCTCGACGAAGGCGAAGGCGAGGACGGCCGCTCGATCTGGCCGCAGGTCCACGCGCGCCTGGTCGAGCGCGTGCGCGCCGCGCGATCGACGATGATCTTCGTGAACAGCCGCCGCCTCGCCGAGCGCCTCGCGACGGCGCTCAACGAGACCGCCGGCGAGGAGATCGCGCTCGCCCACCACGGCTCGGTGGCCAAGGAGAAGCGGCGCGCGATCGAGGAGCGCCTGAAGGCGGGCAACCTCCCGGCGATCGTCGCGACGTCCTCGCTCGAGCTCGGGCTCGACATGGGCGCGGTCGATCAGGTCATCCAGGTCGAGGCGCCGCCGTCCGTCGCGTCCGGCATCCAGCGCATCGGCCGCGCGAGCCACCACGTGGGCGGCGTGCCTTCGGGCGTCCTCGTGCCGAAGCACAAGCACGACCTCCTGGCGTGCGCCGCGGCCTCGGCGGGCATCGAGGCGGGCGACGTCGAGGAGACGTACTACGCGCGCAATCCGCTCGACGTGCTCGCGCAGCAGATCGTCGCCGTCGCCGCGATCGGCCTCGCTCCGCGCAAGAGCACCAAGACGAGGAAGAAGAAGCAGAACGACGACGAGGTCGTGGAGACCGACGTCGAGGCGCTGTGGTCGCTCGTCCGGCGGGCCGCGCCGTTCGCGGAGCTGCCGCGCGCGAGCTTCGAGGGCGTGCTCGACATGCTCGCCGGACGTTACCCGAGCGACGAGTTCGCCGATCTCCGCCCGCGCATCACCTGGGATCGCCTCCGCGGGGTGATCACGCCGCGTGCGGGCGCGCAGCGGCTCGCCATCTTGAACGGCGGCACCATCCCCGATCGCGGCCTCTACGGCGTGTTCCTGAAGGACGACGCGAGCGCGGACGGCGAGGTCGCGCAGGGCTCGACCAAGGGCAAGCCGTCGCGTCGCGTCGGCGAGCTCGACGAGGAGATGGTCTTCGAGCTGCGCGAGGGCGAGGTGTTCCTCCTCGGCGCCTCGTCGTGGCGCGCCGAGCAGATCACCCGCGACCGCGTGCTCGTCACGCCCGCCGCGGGGATCCCCGGCAAGATGCCCTTCTGGCACGGCGACCGCGCCGGACGCACGCTCTCGTTCGGGACGCGCATCGGCAAGCTCGCGCGGAGCGTCGCCGAGAAGAGCCCGCGCGAGGCCGTCGCCATGCTCCGCAAGGAGCACCACCTCGACGCGCTCGCCGCCGACGATCTCGTCGCCTATCTCCACGAGCAGAAGAGGAGCACCGCCGTCGTCCCGAGCGAGAAGGCGATCGTGGTCGAGCGCGTGCCCGACGAGCTCGGCGATCTCCGCATCTGCGTGCTCACGCCGTTCGGCAGCCGGGTGCACGCGCCCTGGGCGATGGCCGCGCTCCGGCGGCTTCGTGAAGCGCGCGCCGGCGACATCGAGGGGGTGTGGTCCGACGACGGGATGGTGTTCCGCGTGCCGGGCGGCGAGAGCCCGCCGCCGATCGATCTGCTCTTCCCGTCGAGCGACGAGATCGAGGACGCGGTGACGCGCGAGCTCGGGACCTCGTCGCTGTTCGCCGCGCGCTTCCGCGAGGCCGCGGCGCGGGCGCTGCTGTTGCCGCGGCAGAGCGTGGGCAAGCGCACGCCGCTCTGGGCGCAGCGGAAGCGATCGAGCGATCTGCTCTCCGTCGCCTCGCAGTATCCGAGCTTCCCCATCGTGCTCGAGACCTACCGCGAGTGCCTCCGCGACGCCTTCGATCTGCCGGCGCTCGTCGAGGTGCTGCGCGGGATCGAGTCGCGCAAGATCAAGGTCTCGACCGTCGACACGACGACGCCCTCCCCGTTCGCCTCGTCGCTCCTCTTCTCGTTCATCGGCAACTTCATCTACGACGAGGACGCGCCGGCCGCCGAGCGTCGCGCGCAGGCGCTCACCATCGATCACGCGCAGCTCCGCGAGCTGCTCGGAGAGGTGGAGCTCCGCAAGCTGCTCGATCCCGAGGTGGTCGCCGAGCATGCGGACAAGCTCCAGCGGCGCGATCGCCCGCTCAAGCACGCCGACGCGCTCCACGACCTGCTCCTCTGGCTCGGCGACACGCCGGCCGAGGACCTCGTCGCCCGCGGCGCCGAGCGTGCGTGGATCGAGACGCTCGTCCGCGATCGACGCATCGTCCGCGTGCGCATCGCCGGCGGCGAGCGCTTCGTCGCCGTCGAGGACGCCGCGCGCTACCGTGACGCGCTCGGCGTGGTGCTCGAGCGCGGCCTGCCCGAGGCGTTCCTCGGGCCGACCACCGATGCGCTCCAGTCGCTCGTCGCGCGCCACGCGCGGACGCACGGCCCGTTCACCGCCGCCGAGATCGCGGCACGGTGGGGGCTGTCGGAGGCGAGCGTCGAGGGCGTGCTCGAGCGCCTGGTCGCGCTCGGCAAGGTCGCCTCCGGCGCGTTCCTTCCGCTGCCGCCGGGCGGGCGCGGCCGGGCGAGCGCGCCGCTCGAGTACTGCGACGTCGAGGTCCTCCGCGCGCTCAAGCAGAAGACGCTCGCGCGCCTCCGCAAGGCGATCGAGCCGGTGAACGCCGCCGCCTTCGCGCGCTTCCTCGTAGGCTGGCAAGGCGCAGCCGAGCCGTCGCGGATGCGTCCGCTCGATCTGCTGCACAAGGTGATCGGCCAGCTCGAGGGCTGCCCGATCCCCGCCTCGGTGCTCGAGACCGAGGTGCTGCCCGCGCGCGTGCCCGGGTACCAGCCGCATCATCTCGACCAGCTGCTCGCGACGGGCGAGGTGGTGTGGGGCGGCGTCGAGCCGATCGGCTCGCACGACGGACGCATCGCGCTCCACCTCGCCGATCGCGAGGCGCTGCTCGTCCGTCCTCCGGCGCCGGACACGCTGCCGAGCGGACCGCTCCACCAGGACATCCGCGCGCTCCTCGAGCGACGCGGCGCGGTCTTCTTCCCCGAGATCACGCGCACGCTCGGGACGTTCTCGCACGACACGCTCGAGGCGCTCTGGGACCTCGTCTGGAGCGGCGAGGTCACCAACGACACGCTCGAGCCCCTCCGCAGCCTCGCCCGGTCGGGCGCGAAGAGCCGCGAGGGACGCCGCGCCGCGCGCGCTCCGCGCACCTCGCGCGTCGGTCCGCCGGGGAGCGAGGGCCGCTGGTCGCTCCGCCGATCGCGCTGGGAGAAGGAGCCGACGGAGACCGAGCGCAGGACGGCGACCGCCCGCTCGATGCTCGAGCGCTACGGCGTCGTGCTCCGCGAGGCCGCCGGCGCCGAGGGCCTGCCGGGCGGCTTCTCGTACGTCTACGACGTCTACCGCGCGATGGAGGAGCAGGGGCGCCTCCGTCGCGGCTACTTCGTCGCCGGCCGCGGCGCGATGCAGTTCGCGCTGCCGGGCGCGGAGGAGCGGCTCCGCGCGAAGCCCGACGACGAGGACGGACCGCGCGTCCTCGTCCTCGCGGCGACCGATCCCGCCAACCCGTACGGCTCGCTCCTCCCCTGGCCGGAGACGCACGGGCGGAGCGCGCAGCGGACGCCCGGTGCGCGCGTCGTCCTCGCGGACGGCGAGCTGATGGGATGGCTCGCCCGCGGCGGTCACCACCTCGTCACGTTCCTCGCGAGCGACGATCCCGAGGCGCCGCTCCGCGCGGCCGAGCTCGCGAAGGCGCTCTCCGAGGTCGCGCGCAAGATGCATCGCTCGATGCTCCTGTCGACGATCGACGGTGTGCCTGCGCCCGAGAGCCCGCTCGCGCAGGCGTTCGCCGAGCACGGCTTCGTCGCGCGGCAGGGCGCGCTCGTGCGTCTCGCGGGCGAAGGCGACGCGCTGCGCCTCGGCGCGCGCCGGCGGCCCGAGCGGACGCACGACGGCTTCGCCAGGGCGGACATGTGGCCCGCGGACGAGGACGAAGCGGACGAGATCGAGGACGATCTCGCCGAGCTCGATGCCTGAAGGCGACTCGATCCACAACCTCGCGGCGCGCCTGTCGCGCCGGCTCCTCGGTCGCGAGGTGCGCGCCTTCGAGGCGCATCCGATCGACGATGCGGTGGCGGCGACGCTCGTCGGACGGACGATCGTGGGCATCGAGGCGCGCGGCAAGAACCTGCTCGTCCGCTTCGACGACGGGCGCGTCCTCCACGTCCACCTCCGCATGCTCGGGCGCGTCCGGTTCGAGCGGCCGCGATCGTCCTTCTATCTCCCGCGGAAGATGCGGCCGCAGCTCCGCCTCGCGGTCGACGGCGCGGCGATCGTCGGCTCGCGCATCCCCGTGCTCCGCCTGCTCCGCGCGGGGACCGCGTCGCGCGCGTCCGATCTCCAGCGCCTCGGCCCCGATCTCCTCGACCCCGCATACGACGAGGACGAGGCGGTGCGCCGCCTGCTCGATCTCGGCACGATGCCCGTCGGCGAGGCCCTCCTCCTGCAGCGCGCGGTCGCCGGGATCGGCAACATCTACAAGTCCGAGACGCTCTTCCTCGAGAAGGTCGATCCGCGCGTGCCCGTCGCGCGCATCGGCGCATCGAGGCTCCGCGCGATCGTCCGCCGCGCGGCCGCGCTCATGCGCATGAACCTCGGCGACGGTCCACGCGTCACGCGGCCCTCGATGAGCGGCGCGCGCTTCTGGGTGTACGGCCGGCGCGGGCGCCCGTGCTTCACCTGCGGCACGGCCATCGCGATGATCCGCCAGGGTGCGCCGCCGGGGCGCTCGACCTATCATTGCCCGAAGTGTCAGACCGGCTGACCACGCTGCTCGCCGAGATCGAGGCCGAGTTCCCCACGTTTCGCATCGCGAAGAAGCGGGACAGCGGTCTCCAGCGCGCGATCGACGTCGCGCTCAAGGTCGTCACGCTGGGGGGACAGCGCGTGTACATGACGCGCTATCACACCGTCCTCTTCGGGACGCTCTGGGTGCCCGACGCGTGGGACCTGACGAGCGACGACGACAAGTACGTGCTCCTCCGGCACGAGCGCGTGCACCTCCGGCAGCGGAGGCGGATGGGCGACGTCGCGATGGCGTTCGTCTACCTCGTCCCGTTCTTCCCCGTCTTCCTCGCCTACGGGCGCGCGCGGCTCGAGTGGGAGGCCTACGTCGAGACGATCCGCGCGACCGCGGAGGTCTACGGCGTCGAGAAGGCGGAGGAGCTCCGCGCGCCGATCCTCGCGCGCTTCACCGGACCGGACTACGGCTGGATGTGGCCGTTCCCCGAGACGGTGCGCCGCTGGTTCGACGAGGCGCTCGCGGACGTGCGTGCGGAGCTCGCCTCGAGCTGACGGTCACCAGTCGTCGTCGCGCCAGCTCCAGTTCCAGCCGCGCGCGCGATCGTACTTCACGTACTCCGGGCAGTCGGCGTAGTGCGCGCCGCCGCTCTGCTTGCAGACCTCGCAGTAGCCGTTGAGCATGTTCCACAGCCCGCGGAGCGGCAGCGTCACGAGCCCGGTCGCGACGGCCACGACGCCGTCGGCGATCTCGCCCGCGCTCGGCGCGTCCTCGCCGCGTTTCCTCCGCTCGTCCTTCTCCCGCGCGGCATGCGCCGCCTTCATGACCTTCACGATCTCGTCGCGATCGAACCACGTGCCGTGCGCCGGACACGAGTCGAGCATCACCTCGCCGGAGGGCAGCGGCGCCATCGGCGCGTCGCACTGCGGGCAGCCGCGGAGGGCGCCGGTGGGCCTCGGCGGCAACGACGAGCCGCGCCCGATCGCCTGCGCCGTCTCGACGACCTCGCGGTTCGCGTCGTCGGCGTAGCCCTGCATGATGCGGATCGCGGCCTCGTGACCGAGCCACGCGCCTCCGCATGTGGTGCAGCCGTGGATCGGGAACGTCCCACCGGCCACGACGAGCGCCGACGAGCACTCGGGACATCGGAGCATCGCCCCCCCGGTTCGATACATCGAGACGCAAGCTAGCCACGGATGAGCCGCATGCACGGCTTTCTGCGCGGCCTGCTGGCCTCCGAGTTGCATCGCCGGACGATCCTCCGCGGGGATCGTTTGCGCTAGGATCCGGCGCGCATGGATCCCTACGCGCCGATCAACGGCATCTCCCTCGAGCGGTACGCCGAGCTCTCCGCGGACGTCTCGGAAACGCAGGACCCCGACAAGCAGGCGGAGATCGTCGCGAGGAAGGGCGTCTCGCGCCCGGACTGGGAAGCGGCGAAGGCCGGATGGACCGCGCGCATGGCCGACATGTCCCTGATGGGCGCGGTCGCGACCCGGTTCATGCCGCTCTATCAGGCGGAGCTCGCGAAGAGGAGCCCCGCGCCCACCGTCGGCTTCGAGGACTACGTCGCGATGAGCGGCGCCGCCGCGGTCCTCGGCTACGAGGCGATGCTTGCACATTACAAGCTCACGCCCGCGCAGTGGACGCAGATCGCCGGTCACTGGAACGCGCGCATCCCCACGAGCCCGCAGTACGGGCAGTACGGTCTGCTCGTGCAGAACGAGGCCGCGCGCATCCGCGCGGGCGGCGCCCCGAAGCCGGTCACGTTCGGTGCGCCGCAGCCCGCGTATCCGGCGCAGCCACAGCCGCAGCCGCAGCCGTACCCTCAGCCCTACGCGCAGCAGCCGTACCCGTACGCCGGCTCGAACCCGTTCGGGACCCCGGCGCAGCAACAGAGCTTCGACCGGCAGCTCGATCAGGGCTTCAACGATCTCGGAAACGCGCTCGCGTCGTTCGGCAGCGCGGTCGGCGGCGCGATCGACGGGGGGCTCGGGCTCTACACGCCCGGGCGACGGGTGCTCGTGCAGTGGTCGGACGGCAACCGTTACCCGGGGACGGTCGTGAGCGCGTCGGGTGGACAGGTGCAGGTCGCGTTCCCCGACGGCCGGCAGATCTGGGTGCCGGCGCACGCGCTCACGACGGCGTGAGGCGCGTCCTCTACTTCGAGCGCGAGAAGACGTAGACGCCGACGCGGCCGGCGCCCTTCGTCGCGATCGCGTCGAGCCGGTACGGAACGGCGATCGGCGAGACCGGGCACTGCGCGGCGGTGCCCTTGCCGATCACCGGCTGGTTCTTGTCGCTCGCCCCCGACTTGGCCGCCTCGACGTTGTAGAACGGCGGCGTCATGAGCTTCAGGTCGAGCTGCGCGACGTTCCCCGGCGGCGAGAACGCGACGAACGTGTAGCACTTGCCCGGCGCCATGGTGACGACCATGTTCGCGCGCTCGCCTTCCTTGAGCGTCGCGCGGAGGGGCTGCCCCTCGAGCGTCATCTTCGGCGCGAGCTTGCCGGCCTGCGCGTTGACCGCGGTGTCGATCGCGACGTCGAGCGCCTCGGGCGGGACCGCGGGCGGGAGCATCCCGCCGTCGGGCAGGAAGCTCGTGTACGCGCCGGTGCCGGAGTCCATGCCGCCGTCCATCGTGCCTGCGTCGGCGCCCGCCTCCGCCATCGCCGCGTCGACGGCGCCCGCATCGCCCGGTCCGGCGTCGCCGCCGAGGGACGCCGAAGCGTTGACGTTCGCCTTGTTCGAGCCGCAAGCGGCGAGCAGCACGAGGGAGAGGAGGCTCTTTCGCATGGCGCGGCTTATATCACGTCGACGTGGAGCGTCGCGCCGCCGTCGGGCTTCGGGGTGATGCGCGCGGAGATCTTCCGCCACGACGCGTCGCCGATCATCGTCGCCGCCGCCTCGACGAGCTCGCGCGGCGGATCGAGCGCGCGGAGCACGCCGCCGGGATCGATCGCGACGAGCTGCACCACGAGGTGACGCTTCGGCGCGTCGCCGTCGACGGTGACGACGAGCAAGCCCTGCGTGAAGCCCGGGCACGACTGCGAGAGCGACGCGACCGCGAGGTTCGCCACCGGCAGCACGCGCGAGCGCGACGGCGCGTGCGTCGCGTCCGGCGGCTCGTCACGGTCGGCGCCCGGCGGGTTCGAGCTCCGGCGCGGCTCGTAGATCTCGCGGATCGGCGGGAGCGAGCGGTAGCCCGCGCGCGGCACCGGCGTGGGCGCGCGGGGCGCCACCGGCGGCGGAGGGACCGAGATGCGGCGGTCGGAGCCGAGGCGATCGTTCGGCCGCGAGCTCTCGAAGAGACCGACGAGCTCGATGTTGTCGTCGTCGA
>JBDHVD010000046.1:0-29660 GCA_039809525.1 Labilithrix sp.
GGCTGCCCGTCAGCCGTCTCTCTCCCTCCTCACCAACCACGCGCGTGTGCTGATCGCGGCGGCGGCGCGGCGCGCGCGCGCTGATCGTTCAGCCGTTCAGCGCGCCTTTCGCAGCCGCTCCTCGGCGACGAACGCGCGCGACGCGAAGAGCGCGCAGTCGCAGTAGCCCTGACGCTGGATGTCCGCGTGGTGCGGCCGGCACGGGCACACCAGCGCGCTGCCGAGCGCCCTCGCCTCCTCGACGTTCGCGCACGGGCAGTACATGCGGCCGTGCGCGACGAGGTTGTCGGCGAGCCCTTGCACGACGTTCTCGACGACCTCCGCCTCCGGGTAGAGATCGTACGGGCCCTTCGTCACGTACGTCGCGACGAACTTCCGGACGCGCCGGAGCGCGGCCTCGCGGCGCTCGTCGTGGCGCTCGTCGTGACCGTCCTCCGCCATGGACAAAAGCATACGACGGACGCACGGAAACCGTGCGCCCGTCTTGCGCGGACGAGAGAAGCTTGCGATTTCGAGCGGATGAGCGCGGCCGTGAGCCGCGCATGTCATCCGCCGGATCTCATCCCTTCGGCGGCGCCGCGTCGAGCTTCGCGCGCTTGCGGCGGCGACGGGCGGCCTCGGCCTGCTTCTTCCGGCGCTTCACGCTCGGCTTCATGTAGTGGCGGCGCATCTTGAGCTCACGCAGGACGCCCTCGGACGCGAGCTTGCGCTTGAGCATCTTGATGGCGCGCTCGATCCCGCGGTCACTGACCACGACCTCGAGCGGCTTGCACTGGACGGCTTCACTCGGCATCGAAGAATCTCCAAATATTCGCGAACGGAGGCGCGTGGTTACCACGGCCCCCGCGCGGTCGCCAGTGCAATCGTAGCGGTTTTCGCCGCAACGACGCGCCCGGAATAGACGGACCTCATGTACCCTTCTTCGTCGGCGCGATGCTGAAGCCCGGCGAGCTCGTCGGCCCCTACGAAATCCGCGGCTTCGTCGGCCAGGGCGGGATGGGGCAGGTGTATCGCGCGTTCGATCCGCGCCTCGAGCGCACGGTCGCGCTGAAGGTCATCGCGCCCTCGTTCGCCGGGGCGGATCCTCCGACGAGCCCGAGCGACGGCTCGGGGCGACCGAGCGGCGAGGGTCACGCCCGCCTCCTCCGCGAGGCGCGCGCGGTCGCGTCGCTCAACCACCCGAACGTGGTGTCGGTGTTCGACGTCGGCGAGTCGAACGGCCGCCTCTACCTCGCGATGGAGTACGTCGTCGGCACGACGCTCCGCGCGCTCGTCGGTCAAGAGGACGTGCCGACCTCGCGCAAGATCCGCTGGCTCGCCGACGTGGCGCGCGCGCTCGACGTCGCGCACAAGGCCGGGCTGGTCCATCGCGACGTGAAGCCCGAGAACGTGATGATCCGCGAGGACGGCGGGGTGAAGGTCCTCGACTTCGGCATCGCGCGCCGGACGCGCCTCGACGGCGCGAAGGACGATCCCCAGGCGGTCGACACGGTGACGGGCGGCGGCGCGATCGCGGGCACGCCCGTCTACATGGCGCCCGAGCAGATCAAGGGCGGCGAGATCGACGCGCGCTGCGATCAGTTCGCGTGGGGCGTCACCGCGTACGAGCTCCTCGGCGGCGAGCGCCCGTGGCCGGAGACGGGCGACGTGCTCAGCCTCGTCGCGAAGGTGCTCACCGATCCGCCGCGCTCGCTGCGCGCGCGAGCGAAGGAGCTCCCCGCGGTCGTCGAGGAGACGATCCTGCGCGCGCTCGCGAAGGATCCGGCGGCGCGGTTCCCCTCGATGGGCGCGATCGCCGATGCGATCGAGCCGTTCGCGACGACGACCACCGGTGGCGAGCGCGTGCGCATCACCCCGCCGGCGAAGGACGACCCGGCCGCGTACGCCGCGACGACGCGCGTGCCGACCACCGTCTCCGTCGATCCGGATCCGAACGAGGAGACGAAGAAGGGCGCGAAGCCGCCGGCGCGCGCACGCGGCGTGCGGCTGCTCGTGCCGCTCCTCCTCATCGGCGTGCTCGGCGGCGCGGTCGTCCTCGTGCGCAAGAAGATGGGGACGACGCCGCCGACCGTCCCGACGAGCACGAGCCCGACGCTCGCGCGCAGCGCGGAGCCGCCGCGGCCGCTCTCGACCGTCCCCGAGGCGGAGGCGAAGTACAAGGAGGCGATGTCGCTCTGGCGCGACGGCGCGTCCGCGAAGTCGAGCGCCGCGCTCCGCCGCGCGATCGAGCTCGATCCCACGTTCGCCGCGGCGCACCTCGAGCTCGCCATCCAGATGTCCTCGAGCGATCCGGGCGCCGCGCAGGCCGCGTTCCAGAGCGCGTTCGAGCAGCGGCACATGCTCACCGCGCGCGACGCCGCGCTGCTCGAAGCGAGCGTGCCCTACGTGCGCCCGAAGCCGGACCTCGAGGAGTGGGTGACGCGGATGACCTCGATGGTCTTCCAGTTCCCGCGCGACCCGGAGCTCCAGTTCTACCTCGGGCGCGCGCACGAGCAGCTCGGGGAGGACGACGCCGCGCGGAGCGCGTACCTCGCGGCTGTGAAGATCGACGACGGCTTCGTCCCCGCGCTCGCCGCGCTCGCGAACGTCGAGAAGAACCTCGGCCACGTGAAGGAGGCGCTCGCGGCGACCGACCGGTGCCTCGCGCGCTCGCCCGTCGCGTCGACGTGCGTCGAGACGCGCTACGACGTGTTCTTCGCCACGAGCGACTGCCATCGCGCACGAGAAGAGGCGACGAGCTGGGGCGCGCTCGAGCCTCAGTCGTGGCAGCCGGCGCACGCCCTCGCCCGCGCGCTCTACGCCGACGGCGCGCCTCGCCCGGCGGTCGAGGAGGTGCTCGGCCGCAAGTGGAGCCTCCTTCCCTCCCCCGAGATGAAGAAGCGGCAGGAGCTCGTCGATCGCGTCCAGCTCGCGGTGATCGACGGCGACCTCGCGAAGGCCGAGGAGCTCGCGCGCGAGTTCGACGGCGCGCTCGCGCTCGGCGCCGATCGGGCGGACCGCGCGGTCCCGGCGCGCCTCCGCGCGAACTTCTTGATGGAGATGGAGAAGAACGCCGACGCGGCCAAGGTCGCGCACGCCTACCTCGACAAGATGGCGGCGTGGCCGGTCTATCCGTTCGCGCCCGATCCCAGCATCGACTTCTACGAGCCGCTCTACCGCGCGGGCGAGATCACCGCCTCCGAGCTCGACGAGCACCGGCAGGAGTGGATCGCGCAGGAGAAGAAGCGGGCGTCCGACAAGAACCCGCGCCTCAACTGGAACATCTGGACGTCGGTCTACGGCGGCTTCGCCGAGACGCCGGAGGAGGCGCGCGCCGCGCTCGACAAGAAGCCGGCGGAGCCGCTGCCGCCCGAGGCGAAGCGACCGCTCGTCCTCGACTTCGCGCTCGGCAAGACGCTGGTGCTCGCGAACGAGCCGAGCAAGGGCATCCCCCACCTCCGCCGCGTGCTCGCCACGTGCGCGAAGCTCGACGCGTCGCTCCTCGTGATGCGCGCGCAGTACTACCTCGCGCGCGCCGAGGCCGCCCTCGGCGAGCACGGCGCCGCGAAGACGGCGTACGAGAAGCTCGTGCAGAGCTGGCCGAAGGGCGCTCCGTCGAAGACCGTGAGGCTCGCGACGGAGCAGCTGGCGCTCGGCACCCGCGACTGAGGCGTCAGCCCTTCTTCTTGCGACCGCCGCCGCGACGCGCGGCGCGCTTGCGCGTCCCGCCGCCGCTCGCGCCCTCGCCCGAGCCGGCGAAGTACGTCGTCGCGCGCTTCTGGCCGGACTTCGTGAGGCGGCCCGCAGCGATCGCGTCGGCGAGCGGACGCGGCAGCTCCTTCGCCTCGACGCCGAGCTCCTCGCGGATCTGCTCCGCGCGCAGGCCCTCGGGGTTCCGCGCGACGACCTCGACGATGCCGTCGATCATCCGCGCGATGTCGTCGGCGGTCCGGCGGCCGAGGCGGCCACCGCGCCCGCGCCGACGCCCGGCGAGCTCCGGCGCGGCGCCGGCGGCCGCGGCCGCTCCTGCACCACGACCACGACGCGCACCCCCGCGCGATCCGGCGACCTCCATCAGCTCGTCGAGCGAGGCGCCGCGCAGGGCCTCGATGATGCTTCCGGCGAACTGCGAGGCAAGGCGATCGATCGTGCTCCTCAGGTTGCTCATCGCGCGCCAGATAATCGGAATTCGAATCTTCGAGCAATCGAATTCCGCTTTTCCCTTTTTCACAAATTACGAATCAGTCGAGCGGGAGGGCTGGGATTGGCGGACGTTCGAACACGTGCCCCCGGCCGCTCACCGGGCGACCTCGCCTCGGCCACGCCCGTCGGGATACGGCGACAAGGAGGGCGCCGCGCCACGACGATGCTGGCGCGATCGCGCGGAGAATGGCACGATCCCTCTCTGGAGGTGCTCGTTGGGCAACACGCTTCGACTCATTGCTTTCACTGCCTCGGTGGCCACGGCGGTCGTGATCGGTTGCGGCGACGACAAGGGCGACGACGGCTCCGGCCTCCCGCCGCGCACCTCCGGAAACAAGGACGCGGGCAGCACGAGCTCGAGCTCGACGAGCTCGGGCAGCACCGACACCGACTCCGGCTCCGGCTACGACTGCTCGAACCACGCCTCGGTCGACGATCGCCCCGCGTGCGACCAGTGCGCGCGCTCCAAGTGCTGCGAATGGATCACCAAGTGTGATCAGTCCGCCCAGTGCAAGGCGGTGCAGAACTGCCTGAAGGACTGCGCGAACGACGACTTCGTCTGCATCCTCGGCTGCCAGTCGCAAGGCGGCACCGGCGCCGAATACCTCCAGGAGCTCGGCGCCTGCGCGCAGAACGAGTGCAAGAGCGAGTGCCCGTCGTCGGCCCCGGACGGCGGATTCGACGGCGCGTTCTGACCGGCCTGCGGCGACCATCCTTTACATCGTAAAATGAAATGCTAGGAACCGGACTTCGGAGGCCTCCATGACCCGTCCCATCCGCATTCTCTTCGTCCTCTCCTCGCTCGCCCTCGCGTGCTCGTCGAGCACGACCGGCACCAGCGGCACCAGCGGCTCGTCGTCGTCGAGCAGCGGCGGATCGTCGTCGTCGAGCAGCGGCGGATCGAGCGGCTCGGGCACGCTCGCGGCGAACTGCGAGTCGCGCTGCGAGGCGAAGGCCAAGGAGTGCGAGGCGCCCGATCCCGCCGAGACGTGCGCCTCGATCTGCGCGAAGAAGCCGACGGAGTCGCAGGCGACGTGCCTCGAGAACAGCGCGTGCTCCGAGCTCGCCTCGAGCAGCGCGCCCTGCGGAATCGGCACGAGCTCGTCGAGCAGCTCGTCGTCGTCGTCGTCGTCGTCGAGCAGCAGCTCGGGCGGCAGCAGCTCGCAGGACGACCCGCCGGGCTCGCCGTGCGGATCGGCGAACAACGGCGTGAACAACTGCGCGCCCATCGGCTGCAAGTGCAACGACGGCTACTCGTCGCTGCCCGCGAGCGTCTGCACCAACGGCTCGTGCGCCGGCAAGTCGGACTTCTGCCCGGGCGTCTGCAAGGCGCACGAGGGCTGGTCCGGGAGCTGAGCGGGCCTCACGCGAGATCGATGCGGGCCACCTGGCTCGCCGGATCGATCGGCGAGGCGACGTAGTGGACGCGAAGTCTCTCGTCGGCGTTGCGCCCGACGGTGTCCCCGTCGGGCAGCGGCGCGCCGCGGCTCGCCACATACGAAAGCATGTCGAAGAGGAAGACGAGGGCGTCGTTGCCGCGCGCGGGCGGCGCGGAGACGATCATGTCGGGGATCCCCACGGTCGCCTCCGCCCCGAGCGAGAGGATGCTCGTGCGTCCGTCCGGCTCTTGCGCGACGCTGATCCCCGTCCAGAGCATCAGCGGGACGTCGCTCGACGTGGCGACGTCGAGGTAGAACGCCGCCGGGTGCGTCGCGCCGGCGTTCCCTTCGTAGACCGCCACGGCACGATAGGCATCGATGCACGCGGCGACGATCCGCGTGTGACGCACGAGCGGATCGAGCCGGCCCGATGCATCGCGCGGCGGGGAATGGGTCGTGACGATCAGGTGCGCGGCGTGCGGAGCCACGGCGCCGCCGTCACGGCGGAACGCGGCGAGGCTGAAGCGTGCCGCGCCGTCGGCCTCGCCGTCGGGGACGGGCGCGGGCATCAGCGCGACATGGGTCGTGAGGCCGTCGGCGAATCGCAGCTCGGCCATCGCACCGGCGGAGGACGACACCAAGGGCCTCGGGGCCGCCGCGAACAGGCGCGCATGAGAGGCGACGATCGCCGCGCCGTCGACGTCGTAGGGCCTCGCCAACAGCACGAACGAGAGCTGCATTCCCGCGAATCCGCGCTTGTCTGGAGTACCGAAGGAGGGACTCGAACCCTCACATCCTTGCGGATGGCGGATTTTGAATCCGCTGCGTCTACCAATTCCGCCACTTCGGCGCGTCTGCGAAACCGAGGTCTAGCATTCCGCGGGAACACACGCGAGCGTGACTTGTCTTGGCGTAGGATGGGCCGGCCATGATCCGTTCGCGTCGACGCTTCACGTTCGGTGTCGTCCTGGCGCTCGCCGCGCTCGGCGCCGCCGGCTGCAAGGACAAGGGCCAGGAGAGCGCGACCGCTGCGCGCGGCAACGTGCAGATGCTCGTCGAGCTGGTGGGCAAGGACGTGGGCGAGATCGAGCGCGGTCTGCCCGAGGGCGCGAAGAAGCTGTCGGTGCTGCTCGCGAAGGAGCCCGACCCCAAGGGCAACGGCCCCGCGGTGCGCTCGGCGCTCCTCAAGATGCGCCAGCAGGTGCCCGATCTCGGGATCGCGAAGTCGACGTTCTTCGCGCTCGCGGACGACAAGGGCATCGCCATCCGCAACGACAACGAGCAGGACACCATGGCCGGCAAGGACCTCGTCGGCGCCTGGAAGGGGCTCGAGCCGGTCCTGAAGGGGACGCCGTTCGTGACGACGACGGGGAAGTTCCCCGGCGCCGAGAACCCGGCCGGACCGGACAAGGAGTGGGTCGCCGCCGCGCCGGTGAAGCGCGAGGACGGCACCACGATGGGCATCCTCGTGACGGGCTGGACGTACCGTCGCTTCGCCTATCACCTGCAGGAGTCGGCGCGGCGCGAGATCCAGGACCAGCTGATGCGCGCGGGCGACAAGGGCAAGATGCCCATCCTCTACGTGGCCCTCTTCGACAAGGACGCGGTGTACGGCGCGACCGCGCCGAAGACGCTCCCCTTCCCGCCCGTCAACGAGGAGGCGCTCGGGAAGCTCGACCTCGTCGGCAAGACCGCCACGGGGCCCGCCGACGGCTCGATCGTCATCACCGATCGCGCGTTCGGCTGGGCGGCGGCGCGCACGCCGAAGCTGGGCGAGGGTATCGGCGTGGTCGTGCTGCGGAGCGAGATCTAAGACGGCCGGCGCTCGGAGCCGGAACGACCGAGACGATGGAGCGCGGCGATGCCCGCGATCCACCCGGCGAGGAGGAGCACGCCGCCGGTCGTGCGGTCGACGCTCCCGGAGATCGCGAGCCCGCCGGCGATGCCCACCGCGGCCATGACGAACAGGCGCTTGGCCTTCGCGTACTCGAGCTCGGGGCGCGCAGGGTCCACGACGGTTCTTCTATCATGGTAGAAGATCCCCATGCCGCGCTTCGCTGCCCTCGACCTGGGCTCGAACGCCCTGCGCCTGCGCATCGTCGAGGCCCACTCCGCGGGACCCGGACGCGAGCAGCTCTCCCTGCTCGGCGACCTCGACGGCGTGCCCTCGTCGTTCCGCGAGGTCGCGAGCCTGCGCGCGCCGGTGCGCCTCGGCAGCGAGGTGTTCGTGACCGGCAAGCTCGCCACGGCGTCCATCGGCCAGGCGTGCACGGCGCTGCGCGAGTTCCGCCAGGCGATGGACGCGGCGAAGGTCGACGCGTATCGCGCCACGGCGACGAGCGCCGTCCGCGAAGCGTCGAACGGCACCACGCTCGTCGAGCGCGCCCGGCGCGAGGCGGGCATCGAGCTCGAGATCATCGAGGGGATCGAGGAGGCGCGCCTCATCCAGCTCGCGGTCGTGCGGAGGCTCGGCCTCGCCGATCGACGGGCGCTCCTCGTCGACGTCGGCGGCGGCTCGACCGAGCTCACCTACCTCGACAAGGGGCAGAGCGCGTGGGCGATCTCGCTCCCCATCGGCACGGTGCGCCTGCTCGAGACCTATCTCCGCGGCGCGAAGACGGTGGACCGCGCGCGCCAGAAGCTCCTGTTCGAGGGCGTCGATCGCGCGCTCGTCGAGGCGCTGCCCACGCTGCGCAAGATGCCGTTCGAGATCGTCGTCGGCACCGGCGGGAGCGTCGACACGCTCGTGGAGCTGTGTCCGCTAAAGGGAGGCCACGCGGGCTACCCCCGCGCGGTCGACGTCGGCGCGATGAAGACGCTCCTCGGCCGGTTGTTCGGGCTGACGCCGGAGCAGCGCCGCGACACCTTCGGCCTGCGCCCCGATCGCGCCGACACCATCGTGCCCGCCGCGTCGATCTTCGTCCGCGTCTCGGACTCGTTCAAGGCCACGGGGATCGTCGCACCCGGCGTGGGCCTCAAGGAGGGCATCCTCGAGGAGCTCGTCGACAAGTACTTCGATCGCTGGGACAAGGAGTCGGAGGTCCGCGCGGTCACCGACGCGTGCGTCCGGCTCGGCCGGCGCTACGGCTTCGACGAGGAGCACGGGGCGCGGGTCGCCGGGTTCGCGATACAGCTGTTCGACGATCTCGCCCAGTACCACGGGCTCGGCGAGCGCGAGCGGCTGCTCCTCCGCGCCGCCGCCCTCCTCCACGACATCGGCGACTACGTCCGCTACGACGGTCACCACAAGCACAGCTACTACCTGATCCAGCACTCGGACATCATGGGCCTCACGCCCGACGAGCGGGCGATCGTGGCCAACGTGGCGCGCTACCACCGCAAGAGCGCGCCCGATCCTTCGCACCCCAACTTCCGCGATCTCGACAAGGAGGGGCGGACGAAGGTGCGCGGGCTCGCGTCGATCCTGCGCATCGCCGACGCGCTCGACCGCGAGCACCTCGGGAAGGTGAAGGCGGTGCGCGCGGAGGTCGACGGAGGCAAGCGGCGCGTGGTGCTGAGCGTCTCGGGCGACGAGGACCGCGAGCTCGAGGAGTGGACGGTGCGCGCGAAGTCGGAGCTGCTGCGCGACGTCTTCCACCTCGACGTGATCCTGGCGAACGCGCCGCCCTCCCAGCGCCCGACCACCCTCCCCCAGGGCGACGTGAAGCCGAAGTGAAGCCGAAGTGACGGCAAGTGACGGCGCGGCGGGTTTCGTACTACCCTCGGCGCGCTCGAATGCGGCGGCTGGCGGCGATCCCGATGTTGCTCTGCGTCGGCTGCGCGGCGCGCAGCGTGCCCGATCCGCGGTCGGCGGCCGAGGAGTACGCGCAGGCGGCGGCTCGCGGCGACGGCGACGCCATCTACGAGATGATGACGACCTCGGCGCAGAAGTCGCGATCGCGCGAGGACGTGAAGCGCCTCGTCGCCGAGCAGAAGGGCGAGCTCGCCGATCAGGCGAAGGCGATCACCGCCCGCGACGCGCGCGTCGAGGCGACCGCGCGCCTGCGCTTCGACGACGGCGAGGAGGCTCAGCTCGAGCTCCGCGACGGCCGCTTCTGGATCACCTCGTCGGGCGCGCTGCCCGGCGGCTCGCGCACGCCCGAGCAGGCGCTCGATCAGCTGCGGCGCGTCCTCGCGCGACGGAGCTACGCAGGGCTGATGCGCGTGCTGACGCCGTCGACGCGCGCGGCGATCGAGCAGGACCTTCGCACGCTGGTGACCGGGCTCGAGCGGCCCGAGACGCTGCACGTGCAGGTGACCGGCGACTCGGCGACGGTGACCGTGCCGGGCGGTCACCAGGTGAAGCTGAAACGCGACGGTGGCGTCTGGCGGGTCGAGGACTTCGACTGACGCACTCGGTGCTATGGTCGGGGCCGTGAGGCGGCTGCTCTCGATCGCCCCGTTCGTCCTCGCCGTCACGCTGCTCGTGGCGCTGCTCCCGCGCCCCGCGCGCGCGTTCGGCGACGTCGGCGCGTTCGATCCGCGCGTGCTGCTCGCCGGCGGAATCACCGGTCCCGCCCGCGCGTCGGCGCCGGGCCGCTGGTCATGGGAGCTCGTGCAACGGACGAGCGCGCCCGCGCGGCTCAAGCCGACCCAGGTGCGCGCCGACGACGCGGCGGTGGTCGACGGACCGTTCCTCTGGCTCAGCGGCGAGACCCCGCTCCAGCCGCTGTCGCCGCAGGAGATCGCGGGGCTCCGCAAGTTCTTCGGGCTCGGCGGCATCCTCCTCGTCGACGACGCGGGCGTGTCGGACGACGGAGCGCCGAGCGCGTTCGGTCGCTCCGCGCGCGAGCAGATCGCGCGCGTGCTCCCGGACACGAGCCCGATCGCGCTCGGCCAGGAGCACGTCCTGTTCAAGACGTTCTATCTCCTCCGCCGCGCCGAGGGCCGCGTGGCCGGTCCGCGCACGCTCGACGCGATCGTGCGGGGCGGCCAGGCCCAGGTCATCTTCTCGTCCCACGACCTCGGCGGGGCGCTCGCGCGCGGCGTGACCGGCGCGTGGGAGAACCCGGTCGTGCCCGGCGGCGATCTCCAGCGCGAGCGTGCGATCCGCCTCGCGGTGAACGTCGCGATGTACGTGCTCTGCTCGAACTACAAGGACGACCAGGTGCACGCGCCCTTCCTCATGCGCCGTCGCGCCGGCGCGCTGGTCCCGTGACGTGAGCGAGACGACGTGAACACGCGGCTCGCGGTCAACGGCGATCTCCCGGTCTGGGCCGTCGTCCTCGCGTGCCTGCTCGTCGCGGTCTCCCTCGGCGTGCTCGTCTTCGTCGAGCTCCGGCGGCGCGAGCGCGGGGGGCTCGCGATCGTCGCCACGGGCCTCGTCGCGCTCGCCGCGCTGCTCCTCGCGGTGATCCGCCCGGTGAGGATCGCCGCGCGCGAGAGCGTCATCGGCGCGAAGGTGGTGGTGCTGGCGGATGCGTCGCGCTCGATGGCGCTGCCGCAGGAGAACAAGGAGCCGCGACGCGCCGCCGAGACGCGCGCGCTCGAAGCGCTGGCGAAGAGGTCGAAGGACGCGCGCCTGACGGTGCTCGGGTTCGGCGACGGCGCGCCCTTGCCCCTCGCGGCCAAGGAGGGCGAGGCCGGACGCACCGACCTGCCGCGGAGCGATCTCACGACGGCGCTCCGCGCGCTCGCGACCTCCGCCGACGAGCACCCGCAGGCGGTGGTGGTCGTGTCCGACGGACGGCTCGACGATCCCGGCGAGGGCGCATCGAAGGAGGCGCTCCAGGCCCTCGGCCGCGACCTGAAGGTCGCGGTGCACACCGTCGCGACGACGCGGGAGGCGCCGGCGGACGCGAGCGTGAGGCGCGTGTCGGCGGCCGGGGCCGCGGTCGCGCACGTCCCCCTGCCCCTCCGCGTCGAGGTCGGATGCGCCGGAGGGCTGTCGTGCGACGAGCTCACCGTCACCGCGCGCGAGCTCCGCGAGGACGGACCACCCGCGCTCCTCGCGAGCGGCCTCTCGCACCTGAAGGACGGCAAGGGCACCGTCGATCTCTCGATCACGCTCGAGCGCGCCGGGGCGCGGATCATCGAGGTGGCGATCACCCCGCCCTCGGGGGACACCATCCCGGAGAACGACCGGCGCCTCATCACCTTCAACGTCGCGCGCGAGCGCGTGCGCGTCCTGCACGTGGCCGGACGGCCGACGAACGACGTGCGGGCGCTCCGGCAATGGCTCAAGAGCGACGCCTCGGTCGACGTCGTCGCGTTCTTCATCCTCCGCACCCAGGCGGACAACCCGAACGCGCGGCAGGAGGACCTCTCCCTCATCCCCTTCCCCGTCGACGAGCTGTTCACCGAGCACCTCCCGTCGTTCGACGCGGTCGTGCTCCAGGACTTCGACGCGCAGCCGTACGGGCTCGAGAAACACCTGCCACAACTGGCACGTTATGTCCGCGCGGGCGGCGGCCTCATCATGGTCGGCGGACAGAACTCCTTCGTCGCCGGCGGCTACGCGGACACGCCGCTCGCGGAGGTGCTGCCGGTCACGCTCGACGGGTCGCCCGGCGCGACCGCCGCGGACGTCGCGAGCCTGATCCCCGCGTGGACCGACGACGGCCGCGCGGCGCCGCTGCTCGCTCCGCTGCGCGACATGGCCGGCGAGGAGCTCCCGCTCATGCCGGGCGCGAACGTGGTCGGAGACGTGCGCCCCGGCGGCGTCGCGCTGTGGACCCACCCGACGCGCAGGACGAAGAGCGGCGCGCCGATGCCCGTCTTGGCGATCGCCGATCAGGGCGACGGCCGCTCCATCGCGCTCGGCATCGACGGCGGATGGCTCCTCGAGTTCTCGCAGCTCGGCGCGCGCACCTCGGGCCGAGGGTACGGCGCGCTCTGGGACGGCCTGCTCGGCTGGCTGATGCGCGATCCGCGCTTCGAGCCGGGCCAGCTCGAGCTCGCGGGCCCCTGCGTCGCGGGCGAGAAGGCGAAGCTGCGCGTGCGTGTCCCCGCGAGCAGCGAGGGCAAGGACGTCTCCGTCGAGATCCGCCGGATCGATCAGACCGACGCGGCGCGCCTGAACGTCGAGGTGCCGAAGGGCGCGACCGAGGTCCATCTGCCCGTGCTCGCCGCCGGCGGCTACACCGCGCGCCTGAAGCTGGGCGCCGGACCGACGACGCGTCGCGACTTCGCCTGCGAGGCGGGCGGCGACGAGTGGGCCGACTCGCGTCCCGATCCCGATCGCCTGCGCGCGATCGCGAACGCGACCGGCGGCACGTTCCGCTTCGCGTCCGACGACCTCGCGCTGCCGCTCCCGAAGCCGGCGGTGGTCAGCGCCGAGCGCCACGTCGTGCCGCTCGCGCCGCCCTGGGTGTGGACGCTCGCGGCCGCGCTCGCCTTGGGTGCGCACTGGTTCGCGCGGCGGCGGTCCGGGCTCTCGTGACCATGCTACGGTCGGGGACGTGAGCCGGCGCGCGATCTGGGGACTCTTCGGCCTCGTCGGGGCCGTCTTCGCCTGCCGCGAAGCGCACGCGCTCGTGTGGCCCGACGTCCCCGAGCGGATCGAGCGCGCGCTCGCGTCGCCGGATCCCGCGAGCCGCCGGAGCGCCGCGCGCGAGCTGTCGACGCTCGGCACGCAGCGTGCGACCCCGCTCGTCCTCAAGGCGCTCGCGGATGCCGACACCGAGGTCCGCCTCGCGGCCGCGCAGTCGGCGATCCGCCTCCACGTCGCTCCCGCGACGGACGTCGCGATCCAGTGGCTCGGCGAGCGCGAGACGAAGCTCCGCGTCGCCGCGTGCGACGTCGCGCAGGCGATGCCGAACCCGCGCGCGGTGCAGGCGCTCGCGCGTGCGCTCGGCGACGCCGATCCGCAGGTGCGCGCGTCGTGCGCCGATGCGCTCGGCGCGCAGGGATCGCCCGAGGCGGTCGCGCCCCTCTCGGGCAAGCTCGACGATCCGACGCCGAACGTGCGCGCGCAGGTGGCACGCGCGCTCGCTCGCCTCGGCGACACGCGCGCGGTGGTGCCGCTCGTCGGCAAGGTGCAGGACTCGGTGCCCGACGTCCGTCAGGCCGTCGTCCGCGCGCTCGGAGATCTCGGCGATGCGCGTGCGACGCAGGCGCTCCTCCTCGCGCTGCGCGACAACGTCCCCGAGGTGAAGGTCGAGGCGCTCGCGGCGCTCGGTCGCCTCCGTTCGCCCGAGGCGGTCGACGCGATCGCGCCCCTCGCCCTCGAGCGCAACCCGAGCGTGCGTCAGGCGGCGCTCGTGGCGCTCGGTCGGATCGCGACGCCCGCCGCGGTGCGCGCGCTCGTCCGCGCGCTCGGGACGCAAGAAGACGCCACCGCGGGCGTCGAGCGCACGCCGGTGCGCGATGCGCTCGTCGCGGCCGGTCAGCCCGCGGTGACCGAGCTCACCGCGCTGCTCGATCGGCCGATCACCCCCGCCGTGGCCGCGAGCGCCGCGTGGGTGCTCGGCGAGCTGCGGGCGACGCCGAGCGCGCGCGCGATCGTCGCCGCGCTCCGCAAGGGGACGCTGCCTCCCGCCGCGGCCCTCCACGCGCTCGCGGGAGCGGGCACGCCGGATCAGGTGCCGGTGGTCCTCGAGTTCGTCGCCGATCCGAACCAGGCGAACCGCGACGAGGCCCTCCGCGCGGCGACCGCCCTGCTCGATCCGGCGCGGCCCGACGGACGCGCGGTCGAGCCGCTCGCAGCCACGCTCCGCAGCCCGCACACGTCGCCGCAGGAGCGCGCGGCGGTCGCCACGCTGCTCGGCCGAACCGGCGCGCCGCGCGCCGCCGCCGAGCTCGCCGGTCTCGTCGGCGCGAAGGACGCCGCGCTCCGCCTCGCGGCGATCGACGCGCTCGGCGCGCTCGGCAGCGGAGGGGCGGTCGTCGACGACGCGCTCGTGCCGCTCCTCTCGGACACCGATCCCGCCGTACGCCTGCACGCGTCGGTGGCCCTCGCATCGAGCGGCGGCGCGAAGGCGCGGACCGCGCTGCTCGGCAAGCTCGACGGCGGCGAGGAGGTCGATCGCTTCGCGGTGCTCGGCGCGCTCGGCGGCATCCTCGAGCGCAACCCGGACGAGGCCGCGGCGACGCGGCTCGCGAACGAGCTCGCGGTCGCCGCCGGCCCCGAGCGCGACGCGGTGATCGAGGCCGCGGGTCGCGCGCGCCTTCCCTCCGTCGTCGCGTGGCTCGGGACGGTCGCGAAGAGCGCGGACGCCGACGATCGGCGGACGGCCGCGTCGGTGCTCGCGGCCCATCGCGGCTCGCCGGCCGCGCTCGCGACCGCGCGCGCTCTCCTCGGCGATCCCGATCCGACGGTCCGCGCGCAGGCGGCGTTCGCCCTCGGCACGCTCGGCGACGCGGGCACCATCGCCCAGCTCGCGCCGCTCACGAAGACGGGCGACGCCGACGTGGCGAGCAACGCGGCGGGCGCGATCGCCCGCATCGCGCTCGCGTCCGGCAAGGCGGCAGCGCCGGCGGTCACCGCCGCGGTGTGCCCGATGCTCTCCGACGGGCGCGCCGCCGTGCGCGCGAACGCGCTCGCGGCGCTCGCCGCTGCCGGCGTGCGCTGCGGCGACGGCCGCGCCGAGCGCAAGCTCCTGGCGGAGGACGCGAGCGACCTCGTGCGCGCCAACGCGGCGCGCGCGGTCGCGGCAGCGCCGGCCGGCGACGATCGCGCCGCCCTCGATCGTTGCGCGAGCTCGGACCGCAGCGCCGAGGTCGCGCGAAGGTGCCGTCCGCATCCCCAGTCGACCGCGGCGCAGCCGGCGAAGAGGCTCGGCGCGGTGACCGTGTTCGTCGTGGGCGAGAACGGCGGCGCGGCCAAGCCCCGCGCGCCCTTCCTCCTCGAGTACGAGAACGGCATCCTGCGCGCCGGCGTCGCCGATCGGCGCGGCGCCACGTTCGACCCGGCCGCGCCCGCGGGCGAGGTCGTGCTCCGCCGTTCGCCGACGCACTGACGGGCGCGCGGCTACTTCGCGAGGCCGTCGATGTAGAGCCCGAGGCGCTCGAGCTCGCCGGCGGAGAGGCGCGGACCGGAGGGAGGCATCCGGTCTCCGCAGTCCTGCGTCCCGTTCACCTTGTGCCAGAGGAGGCTGGCGCTCCGGTCGCCCGGCGCCACGCGCACGCGGTACTTGCTGTCGGCGCACTCCGCACGGCCGCCCGCCGTCGCGACGCCCACCGTGCTCGCGGCGAACGAGGAGAGATCGAGCAGCGCGTTGTTCGACGCGTGACACCGCACGCACTTGGTGTCGAACAGGTCCTGTACCTCCGCCTCGGTGAACGCAGCCGCCGGGGGCGCGGTGTCCTCCTCGCCCGTGCCCTCGGCCGGCGGCTCGGACGACATCGCCGGAGCCGGCGCCCCGGTGGTGCCCGTCGACGACGAGCACGCGCCGAGCACGACGAAGAGAGGCAGAGCTGCGCGAGCGAGCATGCGCGACCGATTAGCGCGAGCGCCGCACGTGCGCCATCGCGATCCTCGACACACGACCGTATGGTCACGCTTCACGATCGTCAGTCGCGCGGCACCGCGCTCGGCGCGGGCGACACCGGCTCGCCGGCGCGCGCGCCCGACTGGAGCACGACGAACGCGACGATCCCGAGCACCACCGTCGCGACCGCGAACGCGATCACGAGCGGGAGGAGGCTCGCCGCGCCGCGGGCCGGCGGCGGATCGGTGCTCCGGCGCGGGCCCTGCGGGCCGATGGCGGCGAACGAGGGACGGGGCGCGAGGCTCGCGCCGGGCGCGGCGGCGCCTCGCGGGGGCGGCGCGCGGTGGAGGTGCTCGAGCGCCATGCGCGCGCGCGTCGACGCGAACGGGGCGAGCGCGAACGCCAGCTCCGCCGCGGTCTGGAAGCGGCGCGACGCGTCCTTCTCCAGGCATCGCAGGACGACCGCCTCGAGCGCACGCGGGATGTCGGGCCGCACGGCCGACGGCGGGATCGGCGCGTGCGTGAGGATCGCCGTCACGATGGTGGGTGAGGTGTACGGCCCGAACGGCATCTGGCGCGTGAGCGCCTCGTACAGGATCTGCCCGATCGACCAGAGGTCCGCGCGACCGTCGACGCGCTTGGCATCGAGCAGCTGCTCGGGCGCCATGTACGCGACCGTGCCGATGACCGCGCCGGTGCGCGTGATCGCCTGCGCGGCCAGGCCCGTCTTCGACACGCCGAAGTCCAGCACCTTCACCACCGCGCGGCGGTCGGGCCCCCTGGTGAGGAACACGTTCGCCGGCTTGAGATCGCGATGCACGATCCCGGACGCGTGCGCCTCTGCGAGCGCCGCGAGCGCCTGCACCGCGATGTCGACGGCCTCGTCGATCGGGAGCGGGCCGCGCGTGTGGATCGCGTGGTGGAGCGTCTCGCCTTCGAGGTACTCCATCACCATGTAGGGCGCGCCCTCGGGCAGCACGTCGACGTCGAGGATGCGCACGACGTGATCGCTCCTGAGGGCCGCGGTCGCCTGCGCCTCGCGGCGGAACCGCTCGGCGTCCTCCGCCCAGTCCGAGGCGTTGCCTTCACCCTCGGTGAGCACCTTGATCGCGACCGACTGCTCGAGCGCGAGGTGCACGGCGCGGACGACGACGCCGAAGCCGCCGCGCCCGAGCTCGCGCTCGATGCGGTACTTGTCGGCGATCACCCGGCCGGGCTTCACGTTGGGGAGCGGCCGCCCGACGACGATGCCAGGCGAGATCTGCGGCGACGGCGGCTGCATCTCGGAGCGAGCCGCGATGCTATCATCGTCGGTCCGATGGCGCTTCGCGGTCGCAAACGTGTCCGGCGCAAGCTCGATGCGCCCGAGGCGATCGACGAGCTGCTCGATCGTGCGGGCGAGGATCGCTTCGCGAAGAAGCGCGTGCCCATCCCGGTCCGCGAGTGGCGCGCCGCGGTCGGACCCCGCATCGCCGACCGGGCGCGTCCGTGGACGCTCGAGCGCGGCGTGCTGCTCGTGAAGGTGGCGACGAGCGTGTGGGCGAACGAGCTCTCGATGCTCGCGCCCGAGCTGATCGCACGCCTGAAGCAGCGAGGTTTTCCCGTCGAGCAGCTGCGGTTCAAGGTCGGCGCGCTCGATCAGAACGAGCGCCCGCCCGAGCGGCGCACCTTCCGCAAGGTCCCTCCGCCGAAGGCGCTCGCGCCCGAGCTCCGCGCGGAGGTCGCGCAGGTGAAGGACGCCGGGCTCCGCGCGGTCATCGAGGCGGCCGCGCGCGCGAACCTCGCGTGGCAGGAGTTCGTCGGCGATCAGACGTCCGCCAAGGAGACGGGAAGGGAGTCGTCCCCTCCCCGCTCGCGGCGCCCGCGCTGAGACGGCTCAGCGAAGCGCGGCGAGGCGCTCGAGGCCCTCGAGGCGCTGGAAGAGGAAGCGCTCCGCCGGTCCGTAGCGCGGGAGGTTCTGGCGGAGCATCGCCACGTACGTCCGCAGGCGGTGCATGTCGACGGCGGTGACCTTCCGCATCGCGTTGTACAGCTCGTCGATGACGTGCGCGGGACACGGCCGCTTCTGCGCCTGATACAGCTCGATGACGTAGTCGGCCCAGCCGCCCTTGCCCGTCGCGGTGGCGAGCTTCGCGCTGAACTTCGCGGCCTGGTCGACAAGCGTCGGCGGCAGCGGACGCCCGGCGCGCGTCGCCTCGATGACGTCGGCGAGCGCCGACGCGAGCAGCCGCTCGGCCTCGCCTGCCTTGCCCATCGCGAGCGCCTTCTCCGCGACGCCGGACAGCAGCTTGAACTGGTCCGCGCGCCGGACCATGCTCGGCTCGGGGTCGGACTCGATCTGCCCCATCGCCGGGAAGCCGCTCGAAGGCGTCGACACCTTCATCTTCGGCAGCGTCATCTTGCCGACGCCGATCCCCGCAGAGGCGAGCGCGTCACGCGCGGAGAGCAGCGTGAGCTCCTGCGAGCCGATGAGGATGCGATCGCCGACGTTCAGGGCGACCTTCCCCTCGATGCGGTGACCGTTGACGATGACGCCGTTGCGCGAGTTGAGGTCCTCGACGCTGACCTGACCATGCGACACCTCGAAGAGCGCATGGCGTCGCGACACGAGCGGATCGTCGAGCGAGAGCTGGCAGCTCGCGTTCCGGCCCACCGCGAACGTTCCCTCGTTCAGCTCGAGATCGTGCTGTAGGTAGCGGAGCCGGAACCGCATCCCGTCACGGTCATCAAATACCGGCTTCGGTGCCGAGCCGGCAAGGAATCAGATTCGCGCGAGAAAGCGGCAGAACTTTCGCGGGGCCGTCAGGACGGCGCACGCGAGCTCGCGATCGGGGGGACGGAGGAGCGGACCCGCTCGAGCGCGGCCAGCGCCGGCGCTTCCTGGGGGCTCGCCTGCAGGGTGCGGGCGTAGGCGGCGAGCTGCTCGATCGGCTCGGCCATGTCGGCCGGGAACCGCGAGACCAGCTCGCCCAGGTGGTCGACGACCTCCTCCGGCGCGACGAGCGGCACGCGGCGGTAGACCTGCGCGACCCAGAGCCCCCACATGGGGTCGCCGATCGCGAGGGCGGCGCGGGCGGCGCCGTCGGCCAGCTTCGCGAGCTGCGGTCCGTCGATGGGATCGCCGCGGACGATGCGCTCCTCGACCTGCACGGTGGCTCGCCGGAGGATCCGGTTGACGTCCTCGAAGCGCTGGAGGGAGAGCGCCCGCTCGAGCACCTCGAGGAACAGCTGGACGCTCCAGATCGCCTGCGCGGCGGCGCCGAACTGCCCCGAGAGCGTCTCCTCGTCGAGCGCCTCGGTCGCCCCGCAGTTCGGGCACGCGCCCGCCTCCTGCGGATACGGCATCCGGCAGCGCGCGCAGTGGCGGAGGAAGCCGGTCGTCTTCGCCGACGCATGGGGCGCAGCCTCGACGCGGCAGAAGACGAGCTCTTGCGTCCCGATGCGCAGGCGATCGCCGTCGGTCAGCTCCGTCGGCTCCTTGATCGCCTGCCCGTTCACCTTCACGCCGTTGCGGCTGTTGAGGTCGTAGAGGACGGCGCGATCGCCCTCGAGCACGATGCGCGCGTGATGGCGCGAGACGAGCGGGTCTTCGATCGTGACGTGGCAGTCCGAGCTGCGTCCGAGGATGGTCGCTCCCCGCGGGAGATCGAACTCCTGGAGCAGAAAGCGCAGTCGGTACCTTGCCACCTTCGAACTCTCCCAGCGTTCGCCCGCGCGCCCCCGCCCGCTCGGCGCGCCACGAACTTCACTCGAGTATACACAGCAGAAACGGCGCGCGTCACTCGGCGCGCACGCGGATATTTCCGGTGAAAGGTGGTCGCCATGGCGACCATCTCGGCCGTCACGCCCCGCCCGCCGCGACGAGGCACGAAGCACGAAGCGCACGAGGAAGGCGCGGCGATGCACGGCCGTATTTCGAGTGTGCTAGCCTCTCGCCAGGGATGGACGATCGCGAGCAGCTCTTGAAGGCACTGGCGGAGCTGGCCGTGCCCCTCGTGAAGGCAGACGGCGGCGAGCTCTACCTCGTGAGCGCCACCGTGGACGACGTGCACGTGCACCTCTCGGGCACGTGCGCCGGGTGCCCCGGCGCGACGATGACGCGAGAGCGCCTGCTCCAGCCGACCATCCACGGCGTCGCGCCGAAGGCGAACGTGAAGGTCACCACCGGGTGGCGCATCCCGGACGGCGCGAAGAAGGTCGACGCGGCCTAGCCGCGCGCTCCGGCCCCGCACGCGCGCCCCGCACGCGCGCCCCGCACGCGCGCGGGCCAGATGCGAGACCAGATGCGAGAACGGGGAACGGGGAACCGGGCGCTGTCGCCCCGTTCCCGGCTCCCCGTCCGCGGTTCCGGTCGCCCGGAGGCCGTACCTACTTCTTCTTCGGCGGCGGCGCCTGCTTCTTGCCGGCCGACGCGCTCGCGGCGGCGTTCGGATCGCTGCGGTTGTCGCCCTTCGTCACCGCGGCGATCGACGGATCGATCGCCGTGGGATCGACGGCCTTGTTCGCGCGCATCGACGCGATGTTCGAGAGCGTGTTCTGGTCCTCGAGGACGAGCGCGACGACGTGCTCGCCCGAGCGGTCGACCGCGCGGAGGTGCGAGGAGCCGTCCTTCCAGTCGACCGTCGTCGCGTCGACGCCCTTCGCGGCGTCCGCGCCCTGGACGCGGCCCTGCGCGCCGAGCTTGGCGTTCAGGTTGTTGACCGCCTCGATGTAGGACTTGCCCCAGGGGCCCGACTCCGCGAGGGGGACCTCGTCGTAGATCTTCCAGAGCCGGTCGTTGATGAAGAAGAAGTACCGCTTCTTCCCCTGCCGCTGGATCCACATCAGCGACTCTTTGTTCCGGTACGTATACTCGCCCTTGATGCCGGTCGCGTCGTAGCCGGTCGGCGTGTCCTTGAACTCGATGTAGCTGCGGCCGAAGGCCTGCTTGGTCTGCTCGCGCTCGGCCTCGAGCGCGGTCTGCTCCGGACCGACGCGCGCCTTGGCGAGCTTCTCGTCGTAGTCCTTCCAGATCACGCCACCGGTCTCGGTGAACATCTTCTGGACCTCCGCGTGGCTCATGCCCCAGCGGAGACCGTCCATGAACGGCGCGAGGCTCCCGACCGAGGGCGCCTCGCCCTTCGGGGTCGACGCCTTGCCCGGCTTCCCGTTCCCGCCGCCACCGGCAGGCGGCGGCACGATGATGTCGTTGCCACCGCCGCTCTTGCTGCCGCTCGACGACGAGCCGCTGCCGCTCGAGGCCGACTTGCCGTCCGACTCGTTCGTCGGGTCCGGCGGATCGGGGATGTTGGCCTGCCTCGGCGGTTCCTTCGGACCGCACGCGACGGCGAATGCAACGAGCATCGACGCGAAGACGAACCCACGCTTCATGGAGCTGGACGCTACCACTCGCGGCGGCGCTCCGGAAGAACTGGGGACGCTCGGGCTCGACCGTCCTCGAATCCGGAAGCGCGGGGTGGTAAGGGAGGGCCCATGGTCCGGCCGCTACGCCTCTCGGTCGTCGCCCTCGCGACGGTCGCGCTCGCCATCGGGGGCATCGGGTGCGGGAGCAGCAGCCGTGCGCGCGACGCGAACGGCCCGAACCGTCCCTTGCCGGGCTGGTCCGGCCATTCGGTCGAGGTCTTCGACGACTCGATCGAGCCTGCGGCGGTCGGCCTCGATTTCGACCGCGGCTACCACCCGCGCGGCGACGCGATGCTCCGCGAGCGCGCGCAGCTGTCCGACGCCGTCCTCCGCGTGCGGGTCGCGACGGTCACGGCGAAGAGCGACGGCCCGGACTCCGTCTTCCACCTCGGGCTGAGCACGGTGGAGAAGCTCGCGGGCGAGCACCCGCCCCCGGCCGAGTTCACGGTGACGGTGAGCAAGTCCAGCGAGTCGCACGGGATCATGAAGAGCTTCGAGAGCCGGCTCGTCGGCCGCGGCTTCGTCGCGTTCGTGCGCGAGTTCGTCCGTCCGGACGGCGATCGGGAGCTGCACTTCCACCTGGCGCCGGATTCGAAGGAAGTGAAGCTCGCGGTCAGCGATGCCGTCTTGCTCGGCGAGCTAAAGTAGCTAGAAGGCAGCAAGAGAAGAGGAACCGTGGCGATCGACATCAAGAGCCCCAAAGAGATCGAGCGGATGCAGGCAGCCTGCACGATGGCGGCCGAGACGCTGGTGCTCGTCGGCGAGAAGCTCCGCGCCGGGATGACGACGGACGAGATCAACGCGATCGTCCACGAGGACACCATCCGCCGCGGCGCACGACCGGCGCCGCTCAACTACCGCGGCTTCCCGAAGAGCGTGTGCACCTCGGTCAACGAGGTCGTCTGCCACGGCATCCCCGGACGCCGCGCGCTCCGCGACGGCGACATCATCAACGTCGACATCACGACGTTCCACGACGGCTACTACGGCGATACCTCGGCGACCTTCTACATCGGCACTCCGAGCGCCGCTGCGCGGAAGGTCACCGAGGTGGCGCGCAAGGCGCTCGAGATCGGCATCGCGCAGGTGAAGGAAGGCGCGCGTCTCGGCGACATCGGCGCGGCGATCCAGGAGTGGGTCGAGAGCCAGGGCTGCAGCGTGGTGCGCGACTTCGTGGGGCACGGCATCGGCCGGCGCTTCCACGAGGATCCGCAGGTGAAGCACTACAAGTCGAACAGCTCCGAGGATCGGATCCGCCTCAAGGCCGGCATGACCTTCACCATCGAGCCGATGGTGAACCTCGGCGGCTTCGAGGTGGAGATCGATCCGGTCGACAAGTGGACGGTGACCACCGTCGACGGCTCGCTCTCGGCGCAGTTCGAGCACACGATCCTCGTCACCAAGACGGGCTTCGAGATCATGACGAAGCGGCCGCGTCCGCTCCGTCTGAGCGAGAACGTCGCGACCGTCTTCGCCTGACGCTCCCCGACCGCGATCAGCGCTCGAAGCAGTAGAGGCGCTGGGGCTCCTTGCAGTCGGCGGTCCCGACACCCTGCTTCCATTCCGCGCCGTTCGTGTCGGCCTTGCCGAAGCCGCCGAAGCCCGTCACCGCGCTCCAGTCCGCGCACGTGCGCTCGCCCGCGTTCGCCGGAGCGAGGCCGGTCCACACGAAGACCGCGCCGCCGAGCGCCCCGCCGTCCTCGGTCCGGTCGATGGGCACGGCGGGCGTCGCCTCGAAGGCGGGCCCCGCGTCGAACACCCGCGCGCCGTCGTTCGTGCGAAACCACGGCCCCGGCGTCGCGAAGCGTCCGTCCGCGGCGCCGCCGTCGGTCGCGAGGTACGCGATGAACGTCCCCGGCAGCCCCGCCGCGACGGCGGCCGCCTGACACTTCGCGTCCGCGCCGGCGACGCCGCCGAGCGCGCCGTCGAAGCGACTCCCGGTCACGAACACCCGACGCAGGCGGACGGGCGCCGCGTCCTCCGCGGCGTCGGCGCGCGCGTCCGCGCCGGCGTCGACGGGGGCAGCGGTCTCCGGGGCGTCCGTCCCGGCGTCCGCCTCCGGGGCCGGGCGCGGGGGCAGGTCCTCGTCTCCGTCGATGCCGAGGAGCGTTCCACAGGCCGTCGCGAGCACCACGAGGCCGAGGGCGAGCGTCCGATGCATGTGCACGCATGCATCTTACCGGGAGAGCGTCCCGTGGGATCACGAGCCCTTGCGTTGGATCGATCATGATCCGCATCCCCTCGGAATCGTTGCAGGTTGCCGGGCGACGATCGGCTGCTACCTTGCCCCACATCGTGCGGCGCTCCTTGCTCCTCCCCTCGCTCCTCGCTCCGCTCGCCGTCGCCGCCTCCATGCTCGGTGCGTGCAGCGCCGATCCGCCCGGCGACGACGCGGAGTCGGCCGAGCAGGGCGTCGCGTCGGGCGTGAACGTCCTCACGTCGCGGAACGACCTCGCGCGGACGGGCGCCAACCCGAAGGAGAAGGTCCTCGCGCACGCGAACGTGAACGCGGCGTCGTTCGGACGCGTGTGGTCGCGCCCCGTCGACGGCGCGGTCTACGCGCAGCCGCTCTACGTCGGCGGCGTGAACGGCAAGAACGTGGTCTACGTCGCGACCGAGCACGACTCGGTCTATGCGTTCGACGCCGACGACCCGCGCGCGAACGCGGCGCCGCTCTGGCACAAGAACCTCGGCCCGTCCGTGCCCTCGCAGGACACCGGCTGCGGCCTGCTCACGCCGGAGGTCGGCATCACCGCGACGCCGGTGATCGACACGACGTCGAAGACCATGTGGCTCACCGCGCGCACGAAGCGCGGCGGCCAGTTCTTCCACGAGCTGCACGCGCTCGATCTCGCGACGGGCGCGCCGAGGCCCGGCAGCCCCGTGGTGATCACCGCGAAGGCGAACGGCACGGGCGCGACGTCGGTGAACGGGATCATCACGTTCGATCCGCTGCGCCAGCACTCGCGGCCCGGGCTCACGAAGGTGGGCAATCGCATCTACCTCGCGTTCGCGTCGCTCTGTGACATCAGCCCGTACCACGGCTGGGTGCTCGGCTACGACGCGACGACGCTCGAGCAGAAGGCGGTGCACATCACCACGCCGAACGGCGGCGAGGGCGGCATCTGGCAGGGCGGCGTCGCGCTGCCGGCCGACGAGAACGGCGACCTCTACTACGCGGCCGGCGACGTCTACCCCGACGTGCCGACCGCCTCGCCGTTCAACGGCGCGAACAACCTCGGCGACAGCCTCGTCCGCCTGAACGCGACGAGCACCGGCGCCGGCCTGAGCGTCGCGACGTCGTTCACCCCGTTCGACACGCGGCAGTGGAGCCCGCGCGATCTCAGCCTGAGCACCATCGGTCCGATCCTCATCCCGGGGACGCAGCTCGTCGTCACGGCGAACAAGCGCGGCATCGTCTACGTCGTCGATCGCAACGACATGGGCGGCAGCGCCGATCAGGACGCGCAGATCGTGCAGAAGTTCCAGGGCGCGACGCGCGGCGTGTGGGGCGGCGCGGCCTACTACCGGAAGGGCGCCGGCGGCATCTACTACCTCTGGGGCCCTGGCGATCGGCTGAAGGCGTTCCGCTTCGACGGGCAGCGGTTCTTGCTCCCTGCGCTGACGAACGCCTCGACGCTCACCGGCTACCCCGGCGGGCAGATGTCGATCTCGTCCGACGGCGAGCGCCCCGGCACCGCGATCCTCTGGACCGTGCGCGGCAAGCGCACGAGCCCCGGACTGTCCGCCGCCGCCGGGCCGGGCGTGCTCGAGGCGTTCGACGCCGAGGACGTCACGCGCCGGCTCTACTCGAGCGACACGATGAACGGCGACGCCGTCGGCAGCATCGCGAAGTTCGCGCCGCCGACGATCGCGAACGGGCGCGTCTACGTCGGGACGGCGTCGAACGAGCTCGTCGCCTACGGCCTCCGTGCCGGCGCCCCGCAGCCCGTCGCCGACGCGGGCGCGCCCGACGCGGGCGACGGCGGCGCCGATGCCCCGGCCGCGGACGGGGGCGCGCGGCCGACCTGGACGCAGATCTACACGCAGCTCCTCGGGCCGAACACGCCCGGCCACTGCAGCGGCACCGGCGGCTGCCACACGACCGCGCGCGGCGGGTTCGCGTGCGGCACGAGCAAGGGCGAGTGCTACCAGGGCCTCGTCGCCTCGGGTCAGATCACGCCGGGCAACCCCGCGCAATCGCCGCTCGGCATCCCCGGACAGTCCGCGCTCGTGTGGCTCGGCGGGGGGATGCCGCTCGACGACGCCAGCGACGATCCCGCCGCCGCCGCCGCGGTGAAGGCGTGGGTCGCCGCCGGCGCGCCGAACGACTGATCGATCAGCGACGCCGCTTCCGCGCCGCGAAGAGGTTCCCGCGCGCGGCGCTGAAGATCGCCTGGATCGCGGGGTCCTTGATCCGGCGCTCGCTCGAGATGGCGTAGAAGTGCTCGCGCACCTCGGGCACGCGCCCGAGCGCGGTGACGCGGTACTGTCGCTCGATCTCGCGCTCGACCGCGGCGGGGCCCGCGAACACGCCCGCGCCGTCCTGCGCGATGGCCTTGAGGAGCGCGCTGTCCTCGAACTCGCCGATCACGCGCGGACGGATGTCGTTCGCCGAGAACCACACGTTGAGCGCACGCCGCAGCGGCGAGCCGTCGAGCGGCAGCAGCATCGGCATCCCGTCGAGGCTCTGCGGGAAGCCGCGCTTGACGTGCTGGAACCGCGCCGCGCCGAAGAACGAGACCTCGCAGGTGCCGAGCAGATGGTTGTAGGCGCGCACCGCCGCTCCGGCCCCCGCCGGCGCGTCCGCCACCGCCACGTCGATCTCGTGGAGCGCGAGCTGGGCGAGCACGCGATCCTGGGCGTCCTCGGAGCACACGACGTGGATGGGCGGGTCCTTCGCGAGGAGGGGCTCGATGAGCTTCCGCACGACGAGCTTGGGCACGACGTCGACGATCCCGATGCGGAGCCGTGACGTTTTTCCGGTCCCGCCGCGCACCGATTCGAGCAGCTCGCGACTCAGTCCGAAGATCTCTTCGCCGTACCGAACGACCATCCGTCCGGTCTCCGTCGGTACGAGCCGACGCCCCTGACGCTCGACGAGCTTGGTCCCGAGAGCCCCTTCGAGCGCGCGGATTTGCGCGCTCAACGTCGAATGGGACAAGCGCAGCGTTCGGCCGGCGGCGACAAGGGTGCCCTCTCGAACCAACGTCGTGAACAGCAACAGGTGGTGGAAATTGAGCCACTCCATATGTCGATTCAACCAACACTTTTCGTCGAAACTTTCTGATTGTCCACCATATCGGCCGTCTTAGGCTCCTTCCACCGACGATGCTGGCCCTCCACACACCGCAAGCGGTCTTCTCGCTCCGCCACGCGCCGAGCTGGTTCTTGCTCGCGTTCGCCGCCGGTGCGGTGAACGCGGTCGCGTTCCTCGCCTGCTCGCGATTCGTCACGCACGTGACCGGCACCGCCACGCAGATCGGCATGAACGCCGGGACGGTCGTGCTCGCACTCGACTACCTCATCGTGCTCGGGTGCTTCGTGACCGGCGCGCTCACCTCCGCGGTGGTCATCGACGGGCGCCATCACCAGGGCAAGCGACCGCTCTACGCGGTGCCGCTCGTCGTCGTCGCGGCCGTGCTCGCGTCGATCGCGTTCCTCGGGACGCACGGCGTGTTCGGCCCGTTCGGCGGAGACGTCGAGAGCGCGCGGGACTTCGGCTTCCTGTCCATCCTCGCCTTCGCGATGGGCCTGCAGAACGCGGCCGTCGCGACCAGCACGGGCCTCGTCGTGCGCACGACGCACATGACCGGTCCGGCGACGGATCTCGGCATCCACCTCGGCACCGCGCTTCACACGCAGGGCGACGCTCGTCGCGTCGCGCTCCGGCACGCGGCGCTGCGCGCCGGCAAGATCGCCTCGTTCGCCTCCGGCGGCGCCATCGGAGCGATCGCCGCGGCGCGCGTCGAGTACGCCGCCTTCTTCGTGCCGGCCGCCGTCGTCCTCGTCGCGACCGGGCTCAGCTTCCTTTCCGTCTCCCACCCTCGAACGTCCCAGGAGCTCGCATCATGAACGCTACCCGCCGTCCCCTCCCCGCCCTCGAGGCGCTCGCCGCGCTGCGCGAAGGCAACGCGCGCTTCACCAAGAACCTCCGCAGCATCGACGCGCTCGCGTCGCAAGCGCGGCGCGAGGCGCTCGCGGAAGGTCAATTCCCGGACGCGATCATCCTCTCGTGCGCCGACTCGCGCGTGCCGTCGGAGATCGTCTTCGACTGCGGCCTCGGCGATCTCTTCGTCTGCCGCGTCGCCGGCAACGTGTGCGCGCCGTCGCTCGTCGGCAGCGTCGAGTTCGCGGCAGCGACCTTCGGCACCGAGCTCGTCGTGGTGATGGGGCACACCCGCTGCGGCGCGGTGAAGGCGACGGTGGACGCGCTCGCGAGCCCGGACCAGGAGCTCTCCGAGAACATCCGCGACATCGTCGAGCGCATCCGCCCCGCCATCCTCCCCGTCCTCGAAGAGCCGATGTCGGCGGCCGACCGCCTCCGCCTCGCGACGCGCGCGAACGTGCTGCACTCCGTCGACCACCTGCGTCACGGCAGCCGCGTGCTCGAGGAGCGGATCGCCGCGGGGAAGCTCGTCGTGGTCGGCGCCGAATACGCGCTCGAGACCGGCGAGGTCGACTTCTTCGAGGTCCCGGGAGGGCTCCGCACCGTCGCGGCATGACGACGGATTTCGAAAATCGACCGGAGCCGTGACCCGTTCGTGGAGCGCGAGCGACAAGAGGGACGGAGCCTCGCTTGCCCGCCTCTCCCGCACGCCTCCCCTCGCCCGACATCGAGCCCCCGCGGTCCGGGGTGAGGCTCGTCGTGAGCGAATCCGACGTCCGGGTCTGCTACGGAGGCGCGGTGGCCGCCGCGGATCCGCTCGCCGCCGTGCTCGAGGGCGCCCGGACGGGAGACCCGCCGGCCGTCCGCCGCTTCCTCGACGCGGTCGCGCCGGCGATGCTGGGCGCCATCCGCGCGGTGCTCGGCCGGAGCGATCGCGACCTCGAGGACGTCCTCCAGGACGCGCTCGTCGGCGTGGTCCAGGCGCTCCCGTCCTTCCGCGGCGAGTCGACGGTGCTGCACTTCGCGCGCACGGTGGCGCTCCGGCGCGCGCTCGATCAGCGCCGCCGGCGCGCGCGGCGCGGGGCCGAGGTCGACGTCGACGACGAGGCGCTGCTCGATGCCTCCGGCTCGCCGACCGCGAGCTTCGTCGCCGCCCAGCGACGGCGCGCGCTGCGTCTGGTGCTCGCGGAGCTGCGTCCGGAGCAGGCCGAGGCGTTCGCGCAACGGGTGCTGTTCGGCTACTCGGTCGAGGAGATCGCGAAGCAAGCGCAGGTCCCCCTCGATACGGTGAAGAGCCGGCTGCGCCTCGCGAAGGCCGCGCTGCGCGCGCGCATCACGAACGACCCCATCCTCCTCGAGCTCTCGGAGACGGACGATGACGACGCCCCCTGATCGCCTGGCCGACACGCTGCGAGCCGCGCTCGACGAGGAGGGCGGCGAGGACGACGACGCGCTCGTGGCGCGTGCGGTCGCGCGCGCGATGACGCGCATCGCGGACGAGGCGTCCGAGCCCGCGCCGGTCGCCCGCATCTCCGAGCGCGCCCGCGCAGCTTCCGGCCGGCGCTGGCTCCGTGTCGCGATCCCGCTCGCGGCGGCGTTCGCCGCGTCGATCGCGATGGCCGCGGTGATGCTCGCGAACCGCGCGCCGGCCCCGGCCGCGCCGGCTCCCGCGGTCGCGCCTTCCCCGACGCCTGCATCGCCCACCGCGAAGGCCGCGACGGCCGGCACGCCCGCGCCCGACACCACCCCGACGATGTCGGTCGAGGACCTCCCGAGCGCGAAGCTCGCACCAGCCGTCATGAAGCCGGCCGCGGTCGCGCCGTCGGAGGCCGGCCCGAGCGCAGCCGAGCTCTTCCGCACGGCGAACACCGAGCGGCGCGCCGGGGACGTCGCCAAGGCGATCGAGCTCTATCGCACGCTCCAGAAGGAGCACCCCGGGTCGCCCGAGAGCCAGGCCTCTCACGTGAGCCTCGGGCGCCTCTTGCTCGATCGGCAGAACGACGCGGCCGGCGCGCTCCCGCAGTTCGATGCGTATCTGAAGAGCGGCGCGGCGAACGGGACGCTCGCCGAGGAGGCGCGGATCGGCCGCGCGCTCGCGCTCCAGCGCCTCGGACGGAGCGACGACGAGCGCCGCGCCTGGCAGGAGCTGCTCGACCGTCACCCGCAGAGCCTGTACGCGCCGCGGGCCCGCGAGCGCCTCGGCGCACTGGGCGAACC
>JBDHVD010000047.1:0-29415 GCA_039809525.1 Labilithrix sp.
GCGGGGGCGGCGGCGGTCATCACCGGCGGCGCGGACGGAGCCGCGGCCGACGAGCCCGAGCCGGCCGACGTCGTCGCGGTGTTGAACCCGTGGCGCGCCGTCCCGAACGGGCCGCTCGGCGTCATCGACGCGGTCGCCCCCGAGGGCGTCGGACGCGTCGGCGCCTGACCGCCGCCCGACGAGACGATCGCGAGCACGACGCCGGCGATGAGGAGCGCGATCGAGCACGAGAGCGCGGCGACGACCCACATCGGCGGGCGCCGCTTGAAGCGCTGCGCCGTCATCGTCCGGTTGTCGTGCGAGGGCATCAAGCCCATGCGCGGCACCGTCGGCTGCATGCGCGGGCCCGAGCGCGGACCGCCGTAGTCCGGCTGGCCGCCGTAGCCGCCCATGCCGCCGCGACCGAAGTCGCCGAGATCGCCCATCGGCGGCGGGTTCTGCGGCATGGGCTCGGCGAACGCGACCTCGCCGGTGTGCGCGGGGCCGTAGCCGCCGCCCATCCCTCCGCCGAACATGCCGCCGCCCGTCGGGGTCGGCGGCGGAGGCATTTGCGCCGTCGACGCGAAGCGCTGCTGCGGGGCCGGCGCGCGCGACGGCGGGCGCATCGCCTGCGGGAACGTCGGAGGCGCCTGGAGCGGGCTGCTCCGCTCGTCGCGCGCCGTGCCGACGATCGTCTCGTCCTGATCCTCCTCGAGGTCCTCGGGCTCGATCGGCAGCGCGCCCGAGGAATGATCGAGCCGTCCGCCGCGCGCCTGCGGCGACGCCATGATCGTCGCGCCGTCCTGCACCGCGGCCGGCTCCATCAACGTCGGCGGCTCGCTCGCCCCGCGCATCGCCGGACGGCCGAGCACCGGCGGCGACGCGAACGGATCCTCGAGCATCGCCGGGATCGCCTGGATGGTCGGTCCGTCGCCGTCGGCGGGATGCTCGTCCGTGTCCGCGAGCGGCGCCTGCGCCTGCGGGGGCGGCGGCGCCGCCGACGGGCGCACGGGCTGGAGGTTGTGGTGCGTCGGCGGACGTCCCGCCGCCGGTCGCGGCGCGGGGATCGGCGCGCGTGCGGTCGTCGCCACCGAGGGGCCGGTGTTCTTCAGCGGATCGATCGCGGGGGGCTGCGCGTGCGCGCGCGGCGTCGCCGGTTCCATCGGCGGGGGCATGCCCGCGGCCGGACGCACGGGGACGGGCGCGCCGGCCGGCGGAGGCTTCGAGCCCCCGGTCGGAGCGGCGGGCTGCACCTCCGAGCTCGTGTACTCGCCGCCGATCTTCGGCTTCGACAGCAGCTGGTCGACGTTGATCGTCTGCGTCACCTCCGCCGCCCAGCGGAGATGCGCCTCGCGCTTCTGGATGCGGTCGGTGAAGATCGATTGCGTGTAAGCTGCAACTTCATCCGACGCGATGAAGAGGCCGCGCCGCATGAGCAGCGACTGGAGCGCGCGCGAGAGCTCGCGCGCCGTGCGGAAGCGCTCGCCGCGGTTCTTCGCGAGCGCCTTCATCACGATCTTCTCGAGGTCGACCGGGTAGCCGCGGATCAGGGTCGACGGGCGCGGGACGTTGCACTCCTGCACCTTGGCGAGCGTGTCGAGGTCGCTCTCCATGCGGAACAGGCGCTGCCCCGTCGTGAGCTCCCAGAGCACGACACCCAGCGCGAAGATGTCGGTCCGGCGATCGATGCCCTCGCCGTGCACCTGCTCCGGGCTCATGTACGCGAGCTTGCCCTTGAGCGTGCCCGCGCGCGTGTGGCTCATGCGCGAGCTGAACTTCGCGATGCCGAAGTCGACGACCTTCGTGACGCCGTCGTAGGTGACGAACAGGTTGTGCGGGGTGACGTCGCGATGGACCAGCCCGAGCTTCTCGCCGTTCTTGCCCAGCAGCTCGTGCGCCGCGTGGAGACCCTCGGCGGCGTCGGCGATGACCCGGCAGGCGATCTCCGGAGGCATCGCGGTGCCGAGCTCCTCGGTCCGCCGCATCACCTCGCGGAGCGGCTCGCCGTGGAGGTACTCCATCGCGATCCAGTACGTGTCCTCGTGCTTGCCGAGGTCGAACACCGTCGCGACGTTCGGATGCGAGATCCGCGCGGCGACGCGCGCCTCGTCGAGGAACATCTGGACGAACGACTCGTCCTCGACGAGGTGCGGGTGGATCTTCTTGATCGCGACCCACTTCTGGAAGCCGCCGGGGCCGTCCATGCGCGCGAGGTGCACGCTGGCCATGCCGCCGATGCCGATCTCGTCGACCACGCGGTAGCGGCCGAGGAAGTACGTGCCGCCCGCGTTGCGGATGTCCGGCATCGATCCGGTCATGGGCGCACCACCGCCGCCGCTCGAGGAAGGGCCGCTTCCCGAGTGCGTGCTGGGTCGATGGGCGCGATCGTGGGGCAAAGGTCTCCTCAGCGGTTCCTACGAATCATCAACGCGTGCGGACTCCGACCTGGCCGACGGTGACGTCGTCGGGCGGACGGGTCCCGAAGTAGACGGCGGCACCGGCGCCCGCGAGGGCGACGCTGCCGATGACGTACGGCCAGGGCGTCGACCAGAACGTGCCGCCCTTGCGGACGTCGGCGTCTCCCGCGCGGTAGGTGGTGCCCACCGTGCCGGCGCCCGTCGCGTTGCCGGCGCCGCCCGCGGGGACCGCCGCGACGGCCACGGAGTCCGGCACGCGCACGCGGTCCTCGGCCGACGCGAGGCGGTTCGCGTGCGCGTCGAGCGCGTCGACGCGGACGGCGAGGCTCGCGTTCGGCAGCGCGATCTCGCCGGGGATCTCGATCTCGACGCTCTCGTCGGTCTTCGCCTCGAGCGTCGTCTCCTTGCCCGACGTGCCGTCCTTCGCGACGACGCCGACGCGCGCCACGATCGGCACGTGCGCCTTGTCGATCGTCGCGGTGATCTTGAACGGCTTGCCGGCGCTGGCTTCCTTCGGCACCTGCACCGCGAGCTGGATCGTCCCGATCTTCGCGGTGTCGCGCTTGGCGCGGTCGGCGAGCGACGGCCCCTTCGGGCCCGCCTCCGGAGGGACGGTGAACGACGCGTCGAGGATCGACGCCGCGCGGAACGCGGCGACCGCTTGATCCTTCTTGCCGTGCGCGGCGCGGATCGATCCGAGGCGGACGTATCCCTCGAGCACCTCGTTCGGAGCGAGGCCGCCCTTCTCGAGCGCCTCGCGGTAGAACGGCTCGGCGGTGTCGAGCGCGCCACGATCCCATGCGGCACGCGCCTGGCGCAGCGCGGGGCCGCCCGGCGAGGGCTCTGCCGCGCGCGCCGGCGTCGTCACCCCGAGCAAGGCGAGGCACCCGACGGCGAGCACGTGCGGAAGCGCACGCGGTACGCGGGATTTCAGCACTGTAGAAAAAGCTATCGGGGCCTCCTCGCCAGCGCAAGCATCGCTCGCGGGCTACCGGCCTCAGGTCGGGCGATGTGGGCGCGCGCTACGGGAACGGCTGCGCGGGACGACCGCGCTCGAAGAAGAACGAGAACGATCCCTTGATGTGGCCCCGGCACCGGGGCGGGGGACCGAGGCCGCCGGGCGCCTCCTCGCGCGGATCGGCGAGGTAGATGTCGAAGCACCCCGCCGTGAGGCGCTCGGCCGCCGTCTCCTCGTCGAGCTTCCCGTTCGCGACGCTGGTGAACGCGACGAGGCTCCGTCCCGTCCCGACGCCCGCGGGGCTCTCCTTGTCGGGCGCGCATCCCTGCGTGGGATCGGCGCCCATGACCGCGTTCGCCACGCAGGAGCCGTCGTTCGCGATCGACACCTCCTTGATCGCGTGCAGCGTCACGTTCTGCGTCCGGCAGGTCTTCTGCAGGTAGAGCGTCATCCCGACGATCGACGGATCGGGGTTCGCCTCGATCGGCACGCCGGGGGGCGTCACCTCGGGCGGCAGGTCCACGACGAGCGGCTCCTTGTAGCGACCGGGGAAGCCCTTCGACGGATCCGGACGGATCTTGGAGATGTCGTAGAGGAGGATCGACAGGCCGTCGGAGAAGCTCTCGTAGTCGGAGCCGCTCTGGATGCGGAGCTGGAGGCCCTCGCGGTAGGGGACCGCGCCGAAGAAGTCGGGGCTCAGCTCGAACGCGCCGCTCCAGCAGCTCGGCACGTTCAGCGTGCCGGTGATGCGGCCTTCGCCCTCGCCCTGCGAGCAGGCCGGCGAGAGCCCCACGAGGAGCGTCGCGAGCGCGGCGGCCGAGAGCGTGCGCTTCACGGCGCGGAGGCTAGCAGATGCGTCCGCCGCCGAGCACGCGATCGCCGTCGTAGAACACCGCGATCTGTCCGCGGCTCACCGCGCGCACGGGGCGCGCGAACGCGATCGTCGCACCGGTGCCGGCGTCGTTCGCCTCGATGCGTGCGGCCTCGCCCTCGTGCCGGTAGCGCACGCGCACGCGCGCATCGGCGGGCAAGGTCACGCCGGGCGCGAGCACGAGATCGTCGACCACCGCGGTCGCGGCGGCGAGCGCGTCGCTCTTCCCGAGGCGCACGGTCGCCGTGTCGGGCTCGATCGCGGCGACGAAGGTCCGCTCGCCGAGCGCCACGCCGAGGCCCTTCCGCTGACCGACGGTGAAGCGGTGCACGCCCTCGTGCGTGCCGACCACGCGGCCTTCGCCGTCGACGATCGGCCCGGGCCGGATCCGATCGCGCGCGCGCTCCTCCACGAACGACGCATAGGCGCCCGCGCCCGCGCCGACGAAGCACAGCTCCTGGCTCTCGCCCTTCGTCGCGCCGGGGATCCTCCGCGCGATCGCCTCCGCGCGGACCTCGCTCTTGAGGCTGTCGCCCAGGGGGAACATCAGCCGCTCGATCTGCGCGCGCGGCGTCGCGTAGAGGAAGTAGCTCTGGTCCTTGCTCGGGTCCTTGCCCTCGCGGAGGAACGGCGCGCCGCGATCGTCCCGCCCGGTGCGCGCGTAGTGTCCGGTCGCGACGTGGCTCGCGCCCAGGCGATCGGCGAGCGCGAACAGCTCGCCGAGCTTCACCCCGCGGTTGCACGCGGTGCACGGGCTCGGCGTGGTGCCCGCGAGGTACGCCTCGACGAACGGCTCGACGACGGTGCGCGCGAAGAGCGCACGGCGATCGAACGTGAAGTGCGGGAAGCCGAGCACGTCGGCGGTGCGCCGCGCGTCGTACTGATCCTCCGGCGCGCAGCACCGGCCGTGGGCCTTGGCGTCGCCGTCGTCCGGGTAGTCCCAGAGGTGCAGCGTGACGCCGACGACGTCGTGCCCTTCGTCGACGAGGCGCGCGGCGGCGACGGCGGAGTCGACCCCGCCGCTCATCGCCACGATCACGCGCGTCCTCGAGGGCATCGCCCTCCTCTAGCGCGTCACTGGCCCTGGATCACGGTCTTCACTCCGCTCGAGGCGCGATCGACGAGCTTCGCCGACAGATCGACCGCCTCGCTGTAGCGGTAGACGCCCGCCTGGAGCGCGAGCAGCTCGGTCGGGCCGAGATCGCCGCCGCCGCCGATCGCGCGCCGGACCATCGTCTCGCCGCGGTCGACCTCGCGCCCGAGGCCGTGGAGGATCCGCGCGAACGGGCTCGGCGCGTCGTCGGGCCCTCGCGGCTGCGAGGGGCCGGGGCGGGCGTCGGTCGACCGCTCGGGAGAAGGAGACGGGGCGGGGCGGGGGGACTCTCCGATTCGCATCGCGCCCCTCCTCGGCCGGGGACCGGCGGAGGTTGCGTCCTTTTTCGTCGACCCGGTCGATCAGCGCGCGCGCGCGCGCTGCAGCGATTTCGCGAGGCCCTCGAGGGCCCGGGCGTGCAGCCGGCTCGCCCACGACTTCGAGAGGCCGAGCTCCTTCGCCGCCTCCTCGAAGGTGACGTCGCCGAAGTAGTGCCGCTCGAGCAGGTGCCGCTCGGCCTCCGGCCGCTCCGCGATCGCATCGCGGAGGAGCTTGCCGATCTCGGCGCGGGCCATCGCCTCCTCGGGCGAGGCGTTCGTGTCGCGGACGGTATCGACCGCGTCGCCGCTTCGCATCGTGAGGAAGCCGACGGCCATCGCCATCGCCGCGGCCGAGAGGGTGTTGCCGAGCCGGGCGTCGGCGGCCTCGGCGTTCGCCGGCGGCGCCGCGCTCTCCTCCTCGGCCGCGACCTCCTGGACGCGATCGGCCGCCTGCATCGCGCGGAGCTTCTGGTAGACGCGCCTCGGGAGGTTGCCGCGCGAGCGCACGCCGTCGATCATCGCGCCGCGCACGCGGAGGTTCGCCCACTTGCGGAACGGCACGCCGCGATCGGGATCGAACGAGCGCGCGGCGGCGACGAGCGCCTCGCGGCCGTGCGAGGCGAGATCGTCGACGTCGACGTACGGACCCATCTGCCGGCGGAGCTGGCGCGCGAGGATGTCGACGAGCGGAAGCCCCTCCTTGATCCGCGCGAGCACCTCCGGTGAGTCGGTCGTCACGACAAGACGACGATCCCAAGGGTCACTTTGGCAAGTCAAGCAGTACGTTGCAGGACGATGCGTGGCGCGGTCCGTGCCGGGTACGAGGCGGAGAGCTCGTGCGCGTCGTCACTTCCCGTCCGGCGCAGCGATGCTAGGGTGCGCGATCGTCCGAGTCACGATGCCGCGTGCCCGATGAGCGACCGAAACGATCCGAGGGACAACGACGTATCGTCCGTGCGCCTGGCGGCGGCGGAGCGGGTCACCTCGGTCGATCCGCGCGCGCACGCGGCGTGGCGGACGTGGCTCACGGCGCTCGCGCACGATCCGGACGCGGCCACCGCCGCGGCGCTGGCGTACGAGTCGCTCTCCGCGGACGCGCGCGACGCGTGGCTCGACGCGCTCGACTCCGACGCGCCCGCCGTCGAGGTGCCGAAGGTCGCGCTCTTCGCGCCGCTGCTCGCGGTCGAGACGGACGACGCGCGGCGCGCGCGCATCGCGCGCAACATCGAGGGCGCGGCGAAGCGGAGCACGCCGCCCCGGGCGCTCGTCGGGGTCGGCAAGGACGGCGAGCGCGTCTGCATCATCGTCTCTCCGCTGTACCTCGAGTTCGTCGAGATCCTCCTCTGCCGGTATCATCCGGACGAGGGGATGCGCGACGCTCGGCACAAGTGGCTGGCGCACAAGTCCGAGGTCGCGGCCGCGGCCAAGGAGATCGGCGTCACCATGGCGGAGACGCCGCTGCCTCAGGTCGTCGAGGACCTCGCGCACGCGGTCGTCGCCGATCGCCGCGCGGGGCGTGCGCCGCCGCCGGCGCTCGCGCGCTACATCGATCTGTTCGCGCCCGACCTCGAGCCCGATCGCGAGCCCGATCCCCAGGGAGGCGACGACGGGGGCGAGGCCGGATGAGCGATCGCCCCGATCTCGAGAACCGCTGCGGCTCCTGCGCCCGCTTCGTGCGCGTCGTCGAGAAGATCGACGAGAACGGGGAAGTCCGCCGGCACGGCGAGTGTCTCCTGATGGTGTGGCCCGCCCCGCTCTACGAGACGAGCACGTGCGGGCAGTACGTGAAGCGCGGGACGTTCCAGGCGAAGCCCGCGCCGAAGCCGCGCGCCTTCCGTCCTGCCCGCCCTGCGGGCGCGCCGCCCGGCGCCGCCCGCGAACCGCTATCGTTCGCCTTGCCCGAGGAGCTCCTGGACATGGATGCAGACGAGTTCAAGGAAGTGTTGCGCGCGGTCATCCGCGACGAGCTTGGGGTCGGTGACGCTCGCCTCGGCGGTCGCTGGGAGGGCGGCGAGGTCATCCTGAAGCCCGGCAAGGAGGGCACGCAGGAGAAGCGGATCCCGATCGAGACGCTGTTCGGCAAGGTCGTGATGATCCGCGACAAGCTCCGCGTGCTCGAGCAGAAGATCAACGCGCACGGCAAGCTGACGGCCGAGGAGAAGATCCAGATGCAGCAGTACATCACCGGCTGCTACGGATCGCTCACCACCTTCAACGTGCTGTTCGCGGACAAGGGCGATCAGTTCGTCGGCCAGCGGGGCGAAGATTGACGAGGACGGCGCGCTGTTCCGCGGTAGCGGCCGCCGCCGTGGCGCTCGCGCTCGGCTGCGGGCCGAAGGAGGCCGAGGGCCCCCCGGTCGGCCTGTCGACGCACGAGGGGACGGCGACGATGCCGTCGGACAAGCCGACGACGTACGCGTTCGATCCGCTCGACGACGATCACCCCGTGAGCTCGGACGCGCACCGCGGCAAGCCCGTCGTGCTCGCGTTCATCACGACCGGCGACATCGTCTGCCAGGCGCAGGTCGGCTTCCTCAACGCGATGGCGAAGAACGACGGTGATCGCGTCCACTACGCCGCGATCGCGCTTCATCCTCGCCGCGAGATCGTCCTCGTCGAGACCTACCGCAAGTCGATCGGCATCGAGTTCCCGATCGCGCTCGGCGACGGCGCGTCCACGTCGCCCGCCGGACCGTTCGGCGAGGTCCCTGCGGTGCCGACGGTGGTGGTGCTCGATCGCTTCGGGAAGCTCGTGTGGAAGCACACGGGCCTCGCGAAGGCCGACGAGATCCGCGCCCACGTCCGCTTCCTCTGAGGGCGAGGGGCCGCAGCCGGAGCCGGCGCGCGGGCGGCGATCGTCGCGAGGGTGTGCTACGTGGAAAGCCTGCGACGCCGCAGGCGGAGGAGGCTCTCGTCCCGAGATGAAGCATCGTCCCGTTCGCGTCCGCCTCGCGATCCCGATCGCCGTCACCGCCTTCGCGGCGGCGGGATGCGGCCACGCCGCGACGTCGAGGCCGGCGTCGCCGCCGCAGGCGACGGCGGCGCTGTGCGAGCGCGTCGGGAGCGAGGTGCTCCGCTTCGGCGAGACGATCGAGGACGCGAGCGCGGCGACGAAGGGGCGGCTCACGTCGTACGCGGGCCTGCTCGAGCTGCTCGTCTCGTTCGAGGGGGCGTCGGCGGATCTCGCGGCGGAGCTCGAGCGGGCGCACGCCGACGATCCGCAGCTCGGCGCCGCGATGCACGACGCCGCCGCCGCGCTCGGGCGCGCGCGCGCGTTCGCCCGGACCGAGCGCGAAGCGGTGGAGCGGCACGCGCGGGAGGTCGCGCCGCTCGCGCGCGAGACGCAGGAGGCGTGGGGCGCGCTGCGCGCGGCGTGCGACGGCAAGAAGTCCGGCGCCGACTGCGCGGCGGTGCGCGGTCTCGTCGCCCGCTACGACGCCGCCGAGACGAGCGCCGAGCACGCGAAGGTGATCGACGATCTCGCCGCCGTCCGCGCGTCGGCGGCGATCGCGCGCACGCGCGACCGGGCGGTGAGCGCGTCGCGGAGCGTCCACGGCGCCATCGCGGCGCGCACGCAGGCCGCCGCGTCCATGCCGAAGAAGTGGGCGGCGGTGCAGAAGGACGTGACCGCGGCGATCGACGGGCTCGCGAACCGCTGCCGGGGCACCGACGTCGACGTGTCGTCGCGCTTCGTCGCCGAGGCGCGGCCCGATCCGCGGAAGCTGACGGTGCTGGTGAAGGTCCGTCCGCCCGCGAAGGTGGAGCAGGCGTTCGCCGAGCTCGCGACCGCCGCCGCCGACGAGGACGAGCGCGGGTTCTACCAGGCGCGCGCGAAGGGCGCGTTCGGCAGCGGCTTCCTCGTCGTGCGGGCGATGCCGTCCGGAGGTCGCGAGGTGCTCGTGGTGACGAACCGCCACGTCGTCGACCTCGGCGAACGCGCCGCCCTCGAGCTCGCCGACGGCTCGAGCCTCGGCACCGCCGAGATCGTCTACACCGATCCGACCCACGACGTCGCCATCCTCCGGCCGGTCGGCAAGCTCGCCCTCGAGCGCGGCTTCGCCTTCGCGACCTCTCCGGCGAAGGATCAACAGGTGGTGATCGCCACCGGCTTCCCCGGCATGGTGGGCCGGCCCTCGTACCAGACCACGCGCGGCTACGTGTCGAACGAGAGCTTCCGGCTCGAGGAGGCGGCGATCCGCCCGCTCTCGTACGTGCAGCACACCGCGCCGATCGATCCGGGCTCGAGCGGCGGCCCGCTGACCGACGAGCGCGGGCACGTCCTCGGCGTCAACACCATGAAGGTGACGAACCGCGAGGCGGTCGGCCTCGCGGTCCCGAGCTCGGCGATCCTCGAGACCATCCGGCGCGCCGACGGCGTCGACGAGCATCGCGCCTCCGCCGCGCACCGGCGCGAGGCCGCGCGGCTCGCGTGCCTGTCGTTCATCGCCGAGCTCGCCATGCCCGAGCCGCGGATGAGCGTGCTCGAGCCGATGATCGCCAACGCGCTCGTCGGCGCCGACGGGCTCGACGCCGCGAGCGCGCTCGAGGGCGACGAGACGTTCGACGGGCTCTGGCAGGCCGACACCGTGCGTGCGCTGCGCGTCGCCGCGCTCGTCCGCATCCGCGGCGCGATGCTGGCCGGCGGCGGCGCGAGCGTGCTCGAGACGTGCAACGAGGCGAACCCGGAGGACCTCGCGTCGATCGCGACGACGCCGCGCGTGCGCTATCGCGTGCGGCTCGCGAACTTCGAGACGCGCGACCTCGCCCTCGCGTGGGAGCAGGGGCACTGGAAGATCGCGGCGTTCGACACGCGCCCGCGCAAGGAGCCGCGACCGGCGAAGCCGGCGGCGCCCGCGAAGGAGCACCGGAGCAAGCCGGCGCCCGCGCGGCGATCGCGCAAGTAGGCGCTGCGCGTCACTGGGGGTTGGCGACGAGCGGCGCGGCCGTCGTCGAGCCGGCGCCCCAGAAGCTGAGGCCGCTCGGCGCCTTCGGGATCGGGATCGAGGTCGTCGCGAGCTGGTTCGTCCCGAACGTGACCTCGAAGAGGTTCCCCGTCTCGTCGAAGCCGTAGATCTTCCCCGCCCAGAACGAGAGACCGAAGACCTTCTGGTGCTCGATCGAGCCCCAGTTCTTGAGCATCTTGCCGGTCTTCGGATCGACCTCGACGAGGCAGTCGTTGTTGTTGCACGACCCGCCCTTCACCGTGAGGTACGTCTTGCCGCCCTTCACCGAGACGATGTCGCCGCTCGACACGAACGAGCCGCCGAGCGCGCCGATCTTCGAGGTCTTGCCCGTCGTGACGTCGATGCGGAGGTAGTCGCCGCCGTCGTAGCCGACGAGCGCCTCCTCGTTCGCGTCCACCGTGCCCTTCGGCACGAACGACAGCGAGTTCGGGTAGGCGCCCTTCGCGATCTCGGTGCAGGCCGCGGTCGCCTTGTCGACCTTGTAGAGCGCCTCGTAGCTCGCCGCGATCAGCGTCGACTTCTCGTCGAGCGCGATGTCGATGACCGGCCCGCAGCCGGAGAAGTCGCCCACCACCGAGACCGCCTTCGTCACCGGATCGAGGCGATAGAGCGTCCCGGCGCTGTGCCCGAAGACCTCCGCCACCTCCGGCGGATCCTCGTCGCTCGGCGGCTGCTGCTGGCCGAGGTTCCCGTTGCCCCCCGGGGCCGGCTGGTTCGGCGCCGCATCGGAGGGCGGCGGATCGTTCTCGAACCCCGACCGGCCCGACGAGGCCGTGCAACCCGCCCCGCCGAGCGCGACGACGCCGAAGGCGCCGGCGAGGACGATCGAGCCGAGGAGCGAAGCGCGGGAGGGGGGCTGCATGATGGGCGCGCAACGTAGCTCGTCCTGGCCGTTCGTCACGGTAAATACCGCGTCTCAGATGGAAAACCGCGAGCGATGTCGCTGGTTCGCGCGTCAGGCCGCGCCGCCGACGGCCCGCGCGAGCTCGGGCTTGACCACCTTGCCGAGCGCGTTCTTGGGGAGCTCGCCCAGGAACACGAAATCCTTCGGGACTTTGTACGCCGCGAGGCGCGCCTTCGCGAACGCCCGCAGGGTCGCCGCGTCGCACGCCTCGCCCGCGGGTGAGGGCCGGCGGACCACGCACGCGACCACCCGATCGCCCCACGCTTCGTCGGGGACGCCGACGACCGCCACCTCGCCGACGCCGGGATGGTCGCGGAGGACCTCCTCGATCTCGAGGGCGCTCAGCTTGTAACCGCCGCTCTTGAGGATGTCGACGCTCGTGCGGCCGAGGATGCGGAACGGTGCCCCGGCGACGGCCGGATCGCGGACGACGGTGTCGCCGGTCCGGAACCACCGCGCGCCGCCGTGCGGATCGGCGACGAACGCCTTCTCCGTCTCGGCCGGGCGCGCGTGGTAGCCGGCGAAGACGCTCGGGCCGCGGATCAGGAGCTCGCCGGGCTCGCCTTCGCCCGCGTCGGTCCCGTCCTCCTTCACGATGCGGGCCTCGACCGTCGGGAGCGGGAAGCCGACGCAGCCGGGCAGCCGCGGTCCGGCGAGCCGGTTCGAGATCCCGACGCCGATCTCGGTCATGCCGAACCGCTCGAGCGGGATGTCGCCGGTGAGCGCGCGCCACCGCTCGGCGAGCGTGACGGGGAGCGCCGCGCTCCCGCTCGTGGCGAGGCGGAGGCGCGCGGCGCCGGCTGCCCAGCGCTGCTTCGTCGCGTCGTCGGCCGCGTCGTACGCGGCGAAGAGCCGGTGGTACATCGCGGGCACGCCCATGAAGACGGTGGCGTCCGCCATCGCGTCCCAGATCGTGCGCGCATCGAAGGTGGTCATGCGCGTCGTCGCGCCGGCTCCGAGCGCGGTGAAGAGGGCGATCGCGAGCCCGTGCATGTGATGGAGGGGCAGCGAATGCAGGAGCACGTCGCCCGCGCCGAAGCCCCACGCCGCGGCGACGAGCGCCTGCTGCACGCCGAGGTTACGGTGCGTGAGGACCGCGCCCTTCGGCTTGCCCGTGGTGCCGCTCGTGTAGAGCTGGAGGGCCGGCGCGTCGTCGTCCACCGCCGGCAGCGCCGCGCCCGCGCGCGCGTCGTCCGCGAGGATCGGCTCGAGCGCGCGCACGTCGAACGCGTCCCGGAGGTGATCGAGCTGGGCGGTGTACGACGCCGTGACGAGCACCGCGCGCACGCCGGCGTCCTCGCAGAAGTAGCGGGTCTCCGGCGCAGGATGCAGCGGCGACAGCACGAGCGCGGTGCCGCCCGCGAGCATCACGCCGAAGAGCGCGGCGACGAACGACGCCCCGGGCTCGACCAGGATCGCGATGCGCGCGCCGTCGAGCGATCGCGCGCTCGCCGTCGAGAGGCGCGATCGCGCGCTCGCCGCCGAGAGGAGCGACGCGGCGACCTTGCGCGCCGCGCCGATGACCTCGGCGTGCGAATGGTCCCCGACCGCATCGACGATGCACGTCGCCCGCGCTTCCGCCCGTGACAGGAACCCGGTGAGGAGCTCGCTCATCGAGGCGTGTTTACTACGGGAGGCCTCGATCGACGAGCTACTCTCCCGGCGTGCGCGCACGGTCGCCCCGTCCGGCCCTCCACGGCAGCCTCGTCGCGCTCGTGTCTGCGCTGGCGTTCGGAGCGACCACGCCGCTCGTCCAGAAGCTCGCGCGCGAGGCGGGCGCGTTCGCCACGGCGTGCCTCCTCTATGCCGGCGCCGCGCTGGTCGGGCTGTTCGCGCGATCGCGCGGCGAGGCCCGCGTCACGCGCGCGCACCTGCCGCGGCTCGTCACGGTCGCGATCGCCGGCGCGCTCGTCGCGCCCGCGCTCCTCGCGTGGGGCCTCGGGCACGCGAGCGGGACCGCGGCGTCGCTCATGCTCAACCTCGAGGGCGTGTTCACCCTCGCGCTCGCGCGCATCGTCCACGCGGAGCACGCGGGCCGGCGCGTGGTCGTCGCGGCGGCGATCATGCTCGGCGGCGGCGCGCTCCTCGTGCTCGATCGCGGAGCGGGCGCGCCGGGCGGCGCGAGCGTCCTCGGCCTCGCGGCGATCGCGGGCGCGGCGCTCGCGTGGTCGGTCGACAACACGCTCGCGAAGCCGCTCGCCGCGCTCGATCCCGCGTCGGTCGTGACGGCGAAGGCGGCGATCGGCGCGCTGCTCTCGGCCGGCCTCGCGCTCGGCGCGCGCAACGCCTGGCCCGCGGCGCTGCCGGCGCTCGGGCTCCTCGCGGTCGGCGCGACCGGCTACGGCCTGAGCCTGCGCCTCTATCTCCGCGCGCAGCGCGTCCTCGGCGCCGGCCGGACGGCGTCGGTCTTCGCGTCCGCGCCGTTCTGGGGCGCCACGTTTGCGTGGGCGCTCGGCGAGCCCGCCGGCATCTTCACCGTCCTCGCCGCGGTCGCCATGCTCGTCGGCCTCGTCCTCCACCTCACGGAGCGTCATGCGCACGCGCACGTGCACGACGCGATCGAGCACGAGCACCCGCACCGGCACGACGACGGACACCACGCGCACGCGCACGATCCGATGCCCGCCGGCGAGCACACGCACCGGCATCGCCACGAGCGCGTGGTCCACGACCACCCGCACGTGCCGGACTTCCACCACGAGCACGTCCACGACGACGACGGGCACGATCACGCCTGATCGCGGGCGCGGGGGAGGGTGGACGCGGGCGCGTCCAGCGTGAAGACGTGAACGGAGCGCCTGTGAAGCGTCCTTCGCCATCGCCGCGATCCGGATGTCGGAGGGGCCCGATCGAAGGGATTTCCCGCGGCGCGCGCGCGACCGGGCGGCGGCACGTCTTCTGCACGCAGACCTGGCGCGGCACCCCTTCCCGGAGGTCTCTGATGCACGTCCGACGCTCCGTCGTCGCCTCGCTCTCGATCGCGGTCGTCGGATCCATCGCCGCCTGCTCGACGGGCGATCCGAGCGAGCCGCCGGGGCCCAAGCCCGCGGCCGAGACCGGGGATGCTCCGCCGCCGGCGACCACGGGCCCGACGTTCCACCAGGACGTCGAGCCGATCCTCCAGGCGCACTGCCAGAAGTGTCACCATCCGACGGGGCTCGCGCCGTTCTCGCTCGTCACCTACGCGGACGCGAAGAGCATGGCGCCCGCGATGCGCGAGGAGACCGCAGCCCGGCGGATGCCGCCGTGGGGCGCGCAGGACACCGCCGAGTGCAAGCCGCGGCTCGGGTGGAACCACGACGAGCGGCTCACCGACGTCGAGATCCGGACGCTCGCCGACTGGGACGCGGCGGGCGCGCCCGAGGGCGATCCGCGCGCCGCGCCTCCGCCGGCGACGATCGAGGCGATGGAGCTGAAGGACCCGACGGTCACCGTGCAGCCACGACAGCCGTTCGTGACCAGCGGCACGAACGATCAGTTCCGCTGCTTCGTGCTCGACGCGCCGGCGCTCGAATCGGGCGCGTACATCACCGGCATCCACGTGGTCCCGGGCAACCGGAAGGTCGTCCACCATGCCGTCGTCTTCACCGATCCGAACGGGGTGCAGGCGGCGAAGGCCGGCCCCGACGGCAGCTTCGACTGCTCGAGCGCCGCGATGGCGGCCGCCGGCGGCAACGGCGGGCCGACCCAGGGGCAGAGCGTCACGCTCGACGTCTGGACGCCGGGCGTCGACCCCGTCGATCTGCCGCCGAGCATCGCGATGCCGATGGTGCCGGGCTCGAAGCTGATCCTGCAGATCCACTACTCGCCCGGCGGGACCACCGCCGATCCGGACCTCACGAAGGTGCAGATCCGGGCGAGCCTGAAGAAGCCCGAGTTCCTCCTCTTCACCACCGCGGTCGGCAACTTCCCGACGTCGGTGAACGGCCAGGGCCTCCTGCCGGGGCCGGCCGATCCCCCGGGCTCGGTCGAGTTCCGCATCCCGGCGAACGCGAAGGCGCACGTCGAGCAGATGCTCTTCACGATGCCTCCGCGCGACGACGCGGCGACGAACCCGATCTGGGTCTACGGGGTGATGGGCCACGAGCACCTCGCCGGCGTCGACGTGAAGGTGGAGCTCGAACGGGCCGGCGACACGCAGTGCCTCCTCCAGGACCGCTGGGACTTCCACTGGCAACGCATGTACACGTATGCGGCCTCGCCCGAGAAGCTGCCGACCCTCGCGCCGGGCGACGCGATCAAGCTCCGGTGCACCTACGACAACACGATGCAGAACCGCCGCCTTGCTGCGGAGTACCGCGCGCGTAACCTCCAGCCCATGGACCTCGTCCTCGGCGAGCAGACGCTCGACGAGATGTGCCTGGTCATCCCCCAGCTCCTCGTGAGGCACCCGTGAAGCGGTCGTCGGCGCGGGTCTAGACCCGGGAGCGGCGCTCGCGATCGGATCAGTGGAGCTCGCCGACGAGCCAGGCCTGCGCGGGGACGAGCACCTCCTCGGGCGACGCGCCGCCGTGGAGGATGCGACCGCGCCGATCGACGGTGAAGCCGTGGTCGCCGGTGATGAAGAGGAGCGTCCGCGGCGGGAGCGTCTCGAGGTGACGGACCACCGAATCGGCCACCGCGCTCGCCACCTCGTCGAGCGCGGCGACGACGGCGTCCGCGCCCGGCTCGTCGCCGAGCGCGCCCAGCATCGCGGGGACGAGATCGAGCTTGTAGAGCTCGCGCGATCCGACGCGGAGGCGGCGCACGACCTCCGCCGAACGGCCGCGGAGCGACTCCTGCGGATCGTCGGCGGCCGGCGCGCGCAGCGCATCCATGCCGCGCGCGAACGTCTCGAGCTGCCGGAGGGTGGTCGTCGGCAGCGCGCTCCACAGGACGCCCTCCGAGGTCAGCGACGCGGTCCCCGGCGCCTTCGCCATGACCGCGTCGCGCACGAGCGCGCCGAGGTCCCAGCGCATGGAGTCGATGACGAGCACGTGCGAGGCGCGCGCGTTGTGCAGACGGCCCTGCTTCGAGGCGACGTCGTACGCGTCCATCACGAGGCGCGGGCGGCGGTTCGTGGCGCCGAACGTGGCGAACGCATCGGTGTACGCACGCTCGAACGTGCGGCGGAACTCGTCGTACGCGCGCACGGCGCGCGGATCGTCGAGCCCGGCGGCGATGGCGTTCGCCAGCGGCACGTAGCTCTCGGAGAAGAGCCGCTCGAACGCCGCGAGGGGAAGGGGACCGCGGACCGCGCCCAGGGCGAGGGCCCACGAGCGCCAGTAGTCGTTCGGACCGGCGACGGGCACGCCGATCGTCGCGCGCGCACGGCCGCGCGGCGCCGGCTCGGGCGCGGGAGCGACGACGACGGGGGCCTCGTCGATCGCCGCGACGTCCGTCTCGTTCGCGGTCTGCGCGTCGTCGGCGACCGCATCCGCCGCGTCCTCGTGCACGTCCGGGAGCTTCGTCCCGTCGAACACGTCCGCGTCGGCGTCGGCGTTCATCGTCTCGCCGAGCGCATCGGCGACGACGTCGCTCACGTCCGGCACGTCCTCGGCGGCCGGCGCCTCGATCGGCGCGAGGGCCGTCGCGGTCGTCCTCGCCGACGCGCGCGCGAGCAGGGCGCCGAGCGCGACCGGAGCGTCGTATCCGCACGCGAACGTGTCCGCGTCGTCGAGGAGGACGACGAGCGGCGCATGCGTCGTCGCGCGCGCCAGCCAGCGGAGCGTCGCGCTGTCCTCCGGCGTGAGCGCGGGGCAAGCGGCAGCCGCGATCGATCCCATGGCGAGCGCGATGCCCGTCGCGCCGGTCGTCCGCGCGCGGAAGAGCTGATCGGCGAGGCGCTCCTCGGCGTCGTCCGGCATCGCCGACCACGCCGCGAGGTAGGGGGAGGGGACGCCGCGGACCGCGAGCTCGCGCTCGAGGTGCTCCTCGAGGTGCTCGGCCAGGTGTCCGCGCATCGTCGCCGGCAGCGGGGGGATCGTCACGACGACGGCGCCCTCGCCGAGGAGCTCCGCCGTACGCTGCACCTGCGCCTCGGGGCTCGCGAAGGCGATCCGTCCGGCGAGCGGCGGAGCATGCGTCGCGCGTGCGGCCTCGACGGGCGGCTCGCTCGCGCCGATCACCGCGCCGGCCGCGACCGGCGGAGGTGCGGCGTTCCAGTCGAGCTCCGTCTGCGCTTGCTTCGGCTCGTGCATGCTCACGATGTGCCAAGAACGCGCACGACAAATCCAGTTTTCGGCTGCTTTTTTCGGCCGCCTCGGAGCCTGGGACCGTTGACCCTCTCGACGCGGCTCCCTAGGCTAGCTCTCGTTCCCTCTGCCGGGTTCGTGCTTCGCGGCTTTCATGATCCCCTTACGTCATTGAACCTGGGAGGCAAACGGTCGCTCAGTGTGCATGCCGGGCCATCTCTCCGGAGCTCTGGATAACTCGGAAGCCTAAAGCGCGGCCAGCGCCGCCCACCTAGCCGACTTCGGCTAGGGGTTCATGGTACCCGCACACGGCTCAGGTGGTACGGAACGTCTGGCGGGCTCTCGTTTCGACGACGAGGGCCCGTCGCCTTTTGTGGCCCTCGCTCCGCGATCAGTTCGGGCACGCGGGGAGCTGCGCGATCCACGCGTCGAGCGCGGCGTGCCCCGCGGCGTCGACCTTCCGCGTGACGAGCGGCGGCATCTGCACGGCCGAGGTCGGCTCCTCGCCCTCGGCGACGCGCCGGCCGGACAGGATCGACAGGAGGCTCGACGCCGCGTCGCCGCCGCGGACGAGCACGAAGGGAGCTCCGGCGTCGAGGTCGGTGCGGTTCGACTCCACGCAGACCGTCGACGTGTACGTCGCGAGCGTCTGCACCGTCGCCGGCGCCGTGCCCGCGTCGGCGTCGCCGAGGAGCTCCGACGGGCGGACGAGGAGCTTCGGCTTCGTGAACAGGGCCGCGGCGCCCGAGCTCGCGTTGTGGCACGAGCCGCAGTTCGCGTGCAGCCACCCGATCGCCGCCGGCGCCTTGCCGTCGCCGACGTCGTCCGGGAGCGCGAGCGCCGTCTTCGGCGGAGCGCTCGTGAAGCGCCCCTCGGCCGCGAGCGTCGCGAGCGTCACGCCCTTCGCGCCCGGCAGGCCGAGGCCGATCGCGTCGAACCCGAGCACCGGCTCCTTGCGTCCGTCGTGACAGACGTTGCACTGCGTCGTGTTCGGGACCTCGTACGTCGTCGTGCGCGCGCCCGACGGCGCGAGCTTCTCGCCGGCCTCCTTGCGGACGGCCTCGGTCTCGGCGTCGTTCCAGCGGTAGACGGTGTGCCGCCAGCTGCCGGACGCCGTCTTCTCGTAGAGGCGCGTCTCGACGCGCTTGCCGTCGAGCTTGAACTCCTTCCAGAGCTTGGTCCCCTCCGGGAACGTCCACTCGTCGAAGCTCGCGATGTCGATCTTCCCGCCGGGCGGCAGGTACACGAAGCGCTGCTTTTCTGCGCCGTCGCTCCAGAACTCCAGCGCGGGCGAATACGTTTTCACGTCGGCTGCGGTCACCTTCGCGGCGAAGTCCTGGTAGAGACCGGTGCAATCCAGGTGCTTCTTCATCCCGTCGAGGTCGTCATCCTTCGTGCAGTCGCGCCCGACGCGCGCGTCGGTGCCGGCGTCCGCCGCCGGACCGTCGTCGATCGTCGGTGCGTCGACCGCCGCGTCGCCCGCCGTCGCGGGCGGCCCTCCTCCTCCGCCGGCGTCGTCACTGCATCCGGCCGCCCACGCCGCGGTCGAGGCACAGCACAGCGTGACGAGCACGACCCGCACACCGATCCGGGGACGCATCGTTCGAGGATAGCCGAACGACCCGGGGTTGGTATCCTCGCGCCCGCATGACTCCCCCGAACGTCAACGCGTCCTCTCCGACCGCCGCGCCCGCACGCGTGGGCATCATCATGGGGTCGGTGAGCGACTGGGAGACGATGGCGCACGCCGCCGAGACGCTCGCGAAGCTCGGGGTGTCCGCCGAGGTCAAGGTCGTGTCGGCCCACCGCACGCCGGATCTCCTCTTCGAGTACGCCTCGTCCGCGGAGGAGCGCGGGCTCGAGGTGATCATCGCGGGCGCCGGCGGCGCCGCGCACCTCCCCGGCATGACGGCGGCGAAGACGACGCTCCCGGTGCTCGGCGTCCCCGTCGAGTCGAAGGTCCTCCGCGGCGTCGACTCGCTCCTCTCGATCGTCCAGATGCCCGCCGGGGTGCCCGTCGCGACGTTCGCGATCGGCCGCGCCGGCGCGGTCAACGCCGCGCTGTTCGCGGCGCAGATCCTCGCGCTCCGCGACGCCGCCGTACGCGCGGCGATCGTCCGCCAGCGTGACGAGCAGACCCAGACCGTCCTCGGCCGGCCGGACCCGCGCGTGGTCCCCGAGCCCGAGGAGTCGGCGCCGGGCTCGGCGACGGCGCCCGAGTCGGAGCGCAGAAAGGCGACGTGACGTGACCATCGGTGTCCTCGGAGGCGGTCAGCTCGGCCGGATGATCGCGCTGGCGGGCTACCCGCTCGGCCAGCGGTTCGTGTTCCTCGATCCCGGCGCGGAGTCGTCGGCCGGTCACGTCGGCGCGCTGCGCGTCGGCGCGTACGACGACGAGGAGCGCCTGACCGAGCTCGCGCGCAAGAGCGACGTCGTCACCTACGAGTTCGAGAACGTCCCCGTCGCCTCGGCGCGCTTCCTCAACGAGCTCGTCCCGGTCTATCCGCCGCCCGCCGCGCTCGAGGTGAGCCAGGACCGCCTGGCGGAGAAGACCTTCTTCACCCGCCTCGGGATCCCGACCCCCGCGTTCGCCGCCGTCGCCACGCGCGACGAGCTCGAGGCGGCGGTGAAGACCATCGGCCTCCCGGTGGTGATCAAGACGCGGCGCTTCGGCTACGACGGCAAGGGGCAGATGGTGCTCCGGACCGCGCAGGACGTCGACCGCGCGTGGGAGGCGCTCGGGGCGGCGTCGCTCATCGTCGAGCAGCTGATCCCGTTCGAGCGCGAGCTGTCGATCCTCTCGGTGCGGAGCAAGACCGGCGAGACGAAGTTCTATCCGCTCGTGGAGAACGAGCACCGCGACGGCATCCTCCGGCTCTCGCTCCCGAAGAGCGACGCGTGGACGGAGGCGCTGCAGGCGCGCGCCGAGGCGTATGCCGCCACGGTCCTCTCCGAGCTCGGCTACGTGGGCGTGCTCGCGATCGAGCTGTTCTTCGCGAACGGCGAGCTCATCGCGAACGAGATGGCGCCGCGCGTGCACAACTCCGGGCACTGGACGATCGAGGGCGCCGAGACGAGCCAGTTCGAGAACCACGTGCGCGCGGTGCTCGGGCTGCCGCTCGGATCGACGCGGATGGTCGGCTACAGCGGCATGATCAACTGCATCGGCCGCATGCCCGACCGCGACGTGGTGCTCGCCGTCGAGGGCGCGCACCTGCACGCGTACGGCAAGGACGCGTCGCCCGGACGCAAGCTCGGGCACGTCACCGTGCGCGCGCAGAGCCGCGAGGAGCTCGCGCGCCGGCTCGCGGAGCTCCTCCCGGTCGTCGACCGCGACGCCGTCAGGTCGTGACCCGCAGCACCTCGTCGACGGTGGTGAGGCCGTCCTTCACGCGCTCGAGGCCGACCCTCCGCAGCGACGGGATCCCGCGGCGGCGCAGGATCGAGCGGTAGTCGCGCGGGCTCGCCTTCGCCTTCACGAGCTCGCGCATGTCGTCGTCGACCACGACGACCTCGAAGATGCCGACGCGGCCCTTGTACCCGGTCCGCATGCACTGCGCGCAGCCGCGCGCCTTCATCACCTTCGTGCCGCGCGGGATCACCACCTCGTCGCCGTCGAGCAACGGCTGGTCGACGGTGGTCTCCTCCTGGCAGCTCTTGCAGACGAGGCGCACGAGCCGCTGCGCGAGCACCGCGGTGAGCGCGTTGGCGACGATCCAAGGCTCGACGCCGAGATCGACCAGGCGCACGACGCTCTCCACCGCATCGGACGTGTGGAGCGTCGAGAGCACGAGGTGCCCGGTGAGCGACGCCTGCAGCGCGATGCCCGCGGTCTCCGCGTCGCGGATCTCGCCGACCATGATGACGTCGGGGTCCTGGCGGAGGATCGCGCGGAGCCCGGTGGCGAAGGTGAAGCCGGCCTTCGCGTTCGTCTGGCCCTGGGTGATCTGCGGGAGCTCGATCTCGATCGGGTCCTCGAGCGTCATCACGTTCGTGCGCCGCGTGTCGATGAGGCGCATGAACGAGTAGAGCGTCGACGTCTTGCCCGCGCCGGTCGGGCCGCTCGTGACGATGAAGCCCTGCGGCCGATCGACGAGCTCGCGGACGATCGCCTGGGTGATCGGATCGAGCCCGAGCTTCTCGAACGGGATCAGCGCGCCGCCCGAGAGCAGACGGAGGACGACCTTCTCGCCGAGCGAGCTCGGGAAGGTCGAGGCGCGGAGGTGGACGGCGCCGCCGTCGGGGGCGAGCGTCAGCTGGCCGTCTTGCGGGACGCGCCGCTCCGCGATGTCCATGCGCGCGAGGACCTTGATGCGCGACACCACCTCGAGCGCGATGTCCGGCGGCACGCTCTGCTCCTCGATCATCTCGCCGTCGACGCGGAAGCGGACGTTGAGCCGCTCGCGCTTCGGCTCGAGGTGGACGTCGCTCGCCTTCGCGCGGATCGCGCGGCGCACGATCTCGTCGAGGACCAGGACCGCGCCCTGCTCGAGGATGTCGCTCATGCGCGCGAGGCTACCGCACGGTCAGGGAAATCGCGCCACGAACGAGCGGTGGAGCGCGTGGACCTCGTCCTGGCCGGTCGCGAGATCGCGCGGACGGTACCCGGTCCCGATGCGCGCGACGGTGACGCGCTCGCCGTCGACGTCGAAGCGGACGCGCCACTCCTTCACCGCGAGGACCGATCCCTCGGGCGTGCGCTTGATCCGCCGGTAAGGGTGCGGCTCGGGGCCGAGCGCGAGCGCATCGGCGATGCGGGTCCGCAGATCGAGCGGCGTCCGCTCCGCGATCCACGCGAGCTGCTCCTCCGCGAGCGGCGCGAACGACACCTGCCACGTCGGGCGGGGATCACGCGCCTCGAGCCAGCCGGCGCGCGCGTCGGGGAACGCATCCGCGTAGGCGAGGTACGGCTTGACGTCGAGGACGGGCGTGCCGTCGAGGATGTCGAGATCGCGGACGTGGAGGACGCGGCCCTCGACGCGCTCGAGCCGGACCGCGCTCATGCCGATCGGGTTCGGCCGGTGTGGCGAGCGGGTGGCGAACACGCCGCGGCGCCGATCGCTCCGCGGCGGCAGGACCTTCGCCCGCGCCGGGTCGCCGGGCGTCTCCGTCGCGGCGCGGTCGAACCAGAACAGCACCCAGATGCGGTCGAACCCTTCGAGGTCGAGCACCGCGTGCTCGAGCTCGGGCACGATCTCGATCCGCCCCTCGACGCCCTCGCCGACGCGCGACTGGCGCGGCGCCTCGACCTTCTCGCGGAAGGGCGAGCGGACGAAGCCGATGGGGCGAAGGACGATCTCCACGCCGCGGAGATACCACGGGCTGCGCCGGCGGCGAGCGCTCCGCGAGCGCAACAACGCGCGACGGTCCGGGCCGGATCGGCCGGGAGATCCACGGACGCGCGATGCAACCGGCGGTCGGAAGCGGGCGTAGGAGCCCCTGCAAGGAGGGCTCATGGAAGCCAACGCGAAGAGAGCGCGCCTCCTCTCGCTGCGCACCGCCGTGGTGCTCGGGACGATCGCCACCGCGATCGTCTCGGGGGCGTGCAGCAGCGACGAGAGCGCGAGAGAAGAAGAGAAGGGACCGCCGGCGGGGGACCTGTCGATCGAGCCGGTGGCGAGCTCGGCGGAGGCCGCGATGCCGGTGGACGCGACGCCGTCGCCGGACGGCAGCGAGGTGTACTTCATCGCCACGACCCGGAGGGCGGATCCGGACGGGCTCGGCTTCGAGCGCCTGCCGGCCGTCTTCAAGGTGAGTGCGAAGGGCGGACCGATCACGAAGCTCCACGAGGGCGCTCCGCTGTCGGCCCCGTTCGGCATCACCGTCTCGGACGACGGACGGACGCTGTTCCTCGCCGACGCGAGCGCCGACACGTCGGACGAGCGCTCGGACGGGAAGGTCTTCGTGATGAGCGCCGCGGGCGGCGTGCCGAGCGCGCTGCCCGGCACCGAGGGGCTCGCGCCCGGCGGCGTCGAGGTCCACGGCGACGCGCTCTACGTCACGGGCAAGAAGGACGGGCGCGCCGGCCTGTTCCGCATCGGGCTCGGCGGCGGCGACCTCGCGCCGCTCGCCGTGGGCGGAGCGTTCGTCGATCCGACCGGCGTCGCCGTCGCGAAGAGCGGCGACGCCTACGTCGTCGACTCGGGCAGCGCCACGCAGGCGCAGGCGCTCGCGTCGGTGGTGAAGGTCTCGCCCGACGGACGTGCGGAGGTGCTCCTCGAGGGGCTCGTCGTCGGTCATCCCGGCGGGATCGCGCTGACGAGCGACGACCGCACGCTGCTCGTCAGCGGGCTCGATCCGGGCAAGGGGACCGACGTGGTGACGAAGGTCGATCTCGCCAGCGTCGAGGTGACGGAGATCACCCGGACGATCGGCGACTTCTACGAATCCGCGGGGCTCCACCGCGCGCGGAGCACGAACGTGTTCGCGTGGGCCGACAGCCACGCGAACGGAAACGGCACGGTCTACGTGCTCGGCAACCGGTGACCAGAGACGCGACGGCAAGGAAGGAACGAACATGAAGCTTCGACACATCATCGCAGGGTCGCTCTCTGCGCTTGCTCTCACCGGTGCGGTCTCGAGCGCGAGCGCGTCGAGCCATCGTGAGGCCCCGGCCATCGGCTTCGATCCGGCCGCGGACAACACCGACGTCTGGGCATGGGTCAACGACGGCGCGCACGACAAGCTCACCATCGTCGCGGCCTACAACCCGCTCGAGGAGCCGAGCGGCGGCCCGAACTACCACGAGTTCTCGGACGACGTGCTCTACGAGATCCACATCACCCGCGGCAACAAGAGCCTGAACGACGTCGTCACCTACCAGATCCAGTTCTCGTCGACCGATCGCCCGTACGTCGATCCCGCGGACCTGTCGAAGCCGGTGGGCGGCGGCAAGGAGTTCTTCTCGCAGCTCTCGGGCCGCAAGCAGACCTACTGGATCACGAAGCTCGAGCGCGACGACAAGGGACACGTGAAGCGCAAGACCGTGCTCGGCAACGGGCTCAGCGTCGCGCCGGTGAACATCGGCCCGAACACCAACAAGGTCGTCTACGGCACCGCGAAGTACGACGACGCGTTCGCCGGCACGTTCGTCCACGGCCTCGGCTTCGACGGGAGCGAGGGACGCGTCTTCGCCGGGCCGCGCGACGACGGGTTCTACGTCGACATCGGGCGAATCTTCGACCTCGCGAACCTGCTCGGAGGCACGCCGCGCGACAACGTCGCCGGCTACAACTGCCATGCGATCGCCCTCGAGATCCCCACGTCCTCGCTCACCGCCGACGGCAAGCCCCCGAAGCCCGGAGCGAGCGACGCGAACACCCTCGGCGTCTGGGCCTCGGCCTCGCGCCGGCAGGTGCGCATCCTCCACCGCGGCGGCGGCGAGTCGAGCTTCGGCAGCTGGGTGCAGGTGTCGCGTCTCGGCCTCCCGCTGGTGAACGAGGCGCTCATCGGCCTTCAGGACAAGGACAAGTACAACCGCACGAAGCCGGCGAAGGACGTGGCGAACTTCGGCGCCTACTTCCTCAACCCGGTGGTCGTGCGCGACGCCGAGGCGGTGGGCGTCTACAAGGCCCTCGGCGTACCCCAGGACGTCGTCGACGCGCTGAAGTCGAACCGGCTCGACATCCTCGACACGATCAACCTCAAGGCGTCGGGGCACGACATCCCGCTCGAGGCCACCGGCGACGTGCTCCGCGTCGATCTCGGGCTCGACTCGCGCTTCCCGAACGGCCGTCCGATCCCGTACGGGGCGGCGCCGAACAAGGAGCAGGCGGACGTCACCGACGTCCTCCTGTCGGTCATCCTGTCGAAGGGCACCGTCGCGATCTCCGACGGCGCGCAGGCCAACGACAAGCCTTACCTCGCGCAGTTCCCGTACCTCCCGCTGCCGCACGAGGGCTTCTCCGGCGGTCACGGCATGGCCACGGACAAGTGACCCGAACGCGCTCGCGCGCGCGAGGCGATCCGTCCCGCGCGCGCACGCGTACCTCCGACCATGACGCGCTCCTCCCTCGCGCTCCTCGCCTCGCTCGCCCTCGCGGCCGTGCCGCTCGCCGCCGGCTCGACGACCCCCGGCGCCCCCGCGCCAGAAGCCGCGGCTCCGCCGACCCCGGCGCAGGGCTCCGACGACGCGCGTCTCGCGCTCGCACCGTCGCACGGCTCGTCGCCCGCGGACGCCGCCGTCGCCGCGGCCCAGGCGGCCGTGCGGCAGAACCCGCAGAAGGACGACGCGTGGATCGTCCTCGGCCGCACGTGGATCCGCAAGGCGCGCGAGAGCAACGATCCGGGCTTCTACCTGAACGCCGCCGCGTGCGCGTCGGTGGTGCTCGGACGCGATCCCGAGAGCGCCCTCGCGCTCGATCTCCGCGGGCTCGTGCTCCTGAACGAGCACGCGTTCGCCGAGGCGCGCGAGCTCGCCGCGCGCGTGACCGCGAAGCACCCCGACGATCCGGTGGCGTGGGGGACGACGAGCGACGCGCTGCTCGAGCTCGGCCTCTACGACGAGGCCACCGAGGCCGCGCAGCGGATGATCGATCTGAAGCCGAACCTGCCTTCGTACAGCCGCGCGTCCCACCTGCAGTGGCTGCGGGGCGACGTCGCAAGCGCGAAGCAGACCGTGCGCGCCGCGCTCGATGCGGGGCGCGACGTCCGGCGCGATCCCGAGCCGGGCGCATGGGTGCTCGTCCAGGCCGCGACGAACTTCTGGCACGAAGGAGACCACGAGGGCGCGGACGCGGGGTTCGACAAGGCGCTCGAGCGCGTGCCCGGTTACGCGCCGGCGCTCGTGGGCAAGGGGAGGGTGGCGCTCGCACGCGGCGACGCGGCGCGCGCGGCCGAGCTCCTCGATCGCGCCTACCGCGCGAGCCCGCTGCCGGAGACCGCGTGGCTGCTCGGAGATGCGCGCGCGGCTTCGGGCGACGCGGTCGGAGCGGCGCAGGCCTACGCGCGCGTCGAGAAGGACGGGCGGCGCACCGATCCGCGGACGCTCTCGCTGTTCCTCTCGACGAAGGACCGCGATCCCGAGCTCGCGCTCGCGCTCGCGCGCGAGGAGTACGCGAAGCGCCAGGACATCGTCACCGAGGACGCGCTCGCGTGGGCGCTCTACCGCGCGGGCCGGCTCGAAGAGGCGAAGGCGTCGATCGTCCGCGCGCGCCGCCTCGGTACGCCCGATGCGCGCCTCGCCTACCACGAGGGCGCGATCCGCATCGCGCTGGGCGAGCGCGCGAAGGGACGCGCGCTCGTGGCGCACGCGCTGAAGACGAACCCCGCGTTCGATCCCACCGGCGCGCGCGAGGCGGCCGCGCTCGTCTCGGACGCGCTCGCGAACCGCTGAGCGTCGAGACGAGGCGGCAGCCCCGCGATCAGAAGCCCGGCTCGAACGGCTGCGTGGCCGACGGCGCCGCGGGCGCGCTCGGCTCCTCCGCCGGGGCGGAGGGCTCGGCGGCGGTGTCGTCGTCGGTGCTCGCCGCGGGCGCCGTCTTCGCCTTCGACGCCGGCGTCGTGTCCCCCGCGGGCGGCGTGAGCCGATTCGCGTGCGCCGGCGGGGCTTCCTCTGTCGCCTCGTCGTTCGCTCCGGTGGGGGTCACGGGCGCCGCGGCGGCGCGCGCGGGCTCGGCGGTCACCGCCGCGGTCAGCGGCGGCGGCGGGGTCATCGCGGTGGTGTCGCCGACGTCGGCCGCGGTGAGCGTCGTGCGCGAGACCGGCTCGAGCCGGTCCTCCTCGAGGATCGCCGGAGCGGTGCCGCTCCACGTCGGGAGGTTGCCGGTCCTCCACAGAGCGACCGTACCGATCGCCGTCCCCGCGAGGAGGAGCAGCGAGACGGCGGCGAACCGCCCCGATCGGCGCGGCGCCGCCGGCGGCATGCTCGTCCGCGATGCGCGCGGCTCGAACCACGCGTCGTTGAGCCCGGGCTGCGAGGCGACGCGCGTGCGCGGGCGGACGGATGCCGGCGGCCCGGACGCGAGACCGCCGATGATGCCGGCGCGCGAGAGGATGAGCGCGATGTTGCGGGCCGCGGTGTGTCCCGGCGGCGCGTAGCGCGCGACGGCGGCCGCGAGGTCGCCGATGTTGCGGAAGCGCGAGCGATCGTCCTTGGCCGTCGCCCGGGCGACCGCGAGGGCGAGATCGCTCGGCAGGGTCTTCGCGCCCTCCTCCTCGACCTCGCGCTGCCCGCTCACGAGGAAACGGAGCAGCATTCCGGCCGCGGCGATGTCCCGCGCGACGTCCTCGCGGGCGGCGCGCTCCGCCTTCGCCCGGCTCGCCCACTTCAGCTTGGCGATCGGGTTGCCCGCGGCGTCGCGGGCGAGGAACACGGTCTCGCCGCGCACGTCGCCGTGCGCCATCCCGCGGGTGTGCGCCTCGGCGAGGGCCTCGCAGACCTCGAGGGTCAGCGCGACGGCCTCCGCCGTGGGCAGCGGCCCGCGGGTCTCCACGTCGGCGGCGAGATGGCCGAGCGACGGCTCGCGGACGACGTAGGGGGTGCCGTCGAGCAGGGCGCCGACCTCCACGACGTGCAGCACGTGCTCGCCCTCGAGGCGCTGCGCCATCATCGCGTCGCGCTCGAAGCGCTCGCGCGCGTCGCCGTCGAGGTCGTTCGCGATCTCCACCGTCACCGGGCGGAGCGTCTCGATCTCGACGGCGTCGTAGAGGACGCCCGAGTCGGTGTGCACGGCTTCGCGCTCGAGACGGTAGCGCTGGAGCAGCGCGTCGCCGTCGAAGGCGCGGCGGTGGACGGGCGGATCGTTCAAGAGGGGCGTGTGCATCTTCGTTCTCTCCGTCGGTCCGCGTGGATCAGTAGATGGGTCTGCGGCGGTAGCTCGTGCCCCGGGTGATCAACGCGACGAGCGCGACGAAGACGACCGATCCGAGGATCGACCAGACGATCGGGAACGTGGTCCCGCCGACGTTGATGGCGAAGAGCTCGGGCAGTCCCGCCAGGCGCGCGAGCCAGGTGCCGATGAGCGCGCCGACGAAGCCGACGCCGATCGACACGAGGAAGCCGCCCGGCATGGTGCCGACGATGGCCTTGCCGACGGCGCCGCAGATGCCGGCGATGAGGAGGAGGACGAGGAGCTCGACCAGAGACATGGCAATCTTTCCTTTCCTTGCTCCGGAGCAGAGCAACCGACGTACCGCGGCGCCGCGCGCACGCGCGCCCGTGCGGTTGCCACGCTCGAGCTGCCGGCGGAGCGCGCCACCGGCTCGCAGGTGTGCCGTTTTTGCCGGGGAACTGCGCTATCTCTAGCGCCGTGGGAGCCGAGCCCGAGCATGGCGCGTAGGTCGGGCATGACAGGACGTCCCGCGCGCGCGATCGGGCTCGCGCTCGCGCTCGCGGTCGCGCTCGTCGCCCTCGCGACGCGGGCGGAGGCGCACGCCGTCGGCCTGTCGAGCGGCGAGTACACCGCGCGCGGCGCGAGCCTCGGCGTGAAGCTCTCGTTCGCGCGCGCGGAGGTGGCGGCGCTCGTGCCGGCGCTCGACGCCGATCGCGACGGCCACGTCTCGGCCGCGGAGGTCTCCGCCGGGCGCGATCGGCTCGAGGAGAAGGTGCTCGGCAAGATCGACGTCCGCGCCGGCGGCGCGCCCTGCACCGCGACGCTGCTCGACGCGGCGCTGACCGAGCAGGACGGCCTCTTCGTGCAAGGGCGGTTCGACTGCGCGAGCGCCGCCGGCGGCTTCGCGGTCGACGCGGCGATCCTCGACGACCTCGCGCGCGGGCACCGGCACGTCGCGCGCGCG
>JBDHVD010000048.1:0-29055 GCA_039809525.1 Labilithrix sp.
GCGAGCGGGGGATCTGCCCGATGGTCGCGACGTCGAGCCCGAGCGCGGCGCCGGCCACCGTCGCCACGATCACCGCCGCGAGCTGCGCGGGGATGCGCCGGGTGATGCGGGGGAGGCCGTAGATGACACCGAGGGTGATGGCGGCGATCATGACCGCGGGCCACTTCGTCTGATGGAGCGCGTCGGCGATGTGCGTGATGACGTCGAGCACGCGTGACTGCGGCGGAGGCGGCAGACCGAGCGCGCGCGGGAGCTGACCGACGAGGATGATCGCGCCGATGCCCGCGGTGAACCCTTCGACGACGGGCATCGGCACGAGCTTGATGAACCGCCCGAGCCCGAGCACGCCCGTCGCGAGCTGGAGGAGGCCGCACAGGACGCCGACGATCAGCAGGCCCGCGACGCCGTGCGCCTGCACGATGGTCGCGACGAGCACCGCCATCGCCGCCGCCGGGCCGCTCACCTGGAGCGGTGTCCCGCCGAACAGCGCGCAGACGATGCCGGCGACGATCGCGGTGACGAGACCGACGGCGGGCGCCACGCCCGACGCGAGCGCGATCGCGAGCGAGAGAGGAATCGCGATGCATGCGACGGTCAGACCGGCGACGACGTCGTCGCGCAGGTTCTTGCCGGAGAACATCGCCTTCCACTCGGGAAGGAGTCGGGAAATTCCGACATCAGGACGGAAATCGAGAAACTTCGCCACGCCGCGGCAATGAGCAACAAGCGCGCCGCGAAGATCGGTCGAGCGCCGGTTCGGTCACGATCCGAACGCAACGTTGCAACATGCAACGACCGTCGCACGATGCAGCGCGACGGCTCGCTCGAGCGCGCGAAAAACGTGACGGGCTCGTCGGTGATTCCCGACGCTCGGCGCGTGCGCCGGTCGTTCACGTGCGTCGTTCGAGCGCCTCGAGGATGCGGTCGAGCCGCTCGACGATCGCGCGCGCATCGGCGTCCTTCGTCTTCGCCGCCGCCGGCTCGTCCAGCAGCCGCGTCGCCATCGCCGGACCGACGGTCATGAGCGCGCTGCCGATCGCCTTGCCCGCGGGCGTCTTCGCGAAGATGTCGCTGTAGCCGACCGAGAGGTTCGTCGACACGTACACGAGCGCGTCGTAGAAGCTGCTCACCTTCGGGTTGTGGCCCTTCTCCGCGCGGTAGAAGAGCCAGCTCGCGACGAGCACGGTGTTGACCGTCGTGCCCATCGGGTCGTTCGCGTAGCCCTCGCGAAGACCGCGCTTCGCCCGCTCGACCATGTCCTTGCCGAGGTCCGGCTCGGTGGCCGCGGCGAGCGCGGCGAGAACGAGGAGCGGGCGCGAGCTCATGAAGGTCGGATGCTAGCCGTCTGCTTTGATACGATCCATCCGGACGGGTGCCCGAGTGTTCGCGATCGTCACGACCTTTCCCGCCGTCGTCTACACCGTCCTGCTCGGGGCGGCGGTCGTCTACTGGCTCTTCGTGATGATCGGCGCGATCCATCTCGATCACGCCGACGGCGCGGCCGACGGGATCGCCGACGGCCTCGATCACGGGCACGGCGTCGATGCGGCCGGCGGCGACGGGCACGAGGCGCACGGGCTCGCGGGGATCATGGAGGCGCTGAAGCTCCGCTCCGCGCCCGCGTCGGTCGTGCTGAGCGTCGTCGTCCTCTTCTCGTGGATCTTCAGCGTGCTCGGCGCGCAGGCCGCGGCGGCGGTCCTGCCCGCGCCCTCGCCCGTGCTCGGCGCGGCGAAGCTCGCGGTGTTCGTGCTCGCGCCCGTCCTCGCGCTCTTCCCGACGTCGATCGCGATCCGTCCGCTGGCGAAGCTCTTCGCCCCGCCGAAGGCCGTCGCGAGCAAGGACCTGATCGGGCAGGTGTGCACCGTCCGGACGGGCACGGTCACCGATCGCTTCGGCGAGGCGACGCTCGAGGACGGCGGCGCGGGCGTCGTCGTGCGCGTCCGCGTCGAGTCGGGAGAGAAGCTCTCACGTGGGCAGCAGGCGGTGATCGTGGGATACGACGACGCGCGCCACGAGTTCACCGTCGCGCCGATGGACGTCCTCGAAGATGAAGAAGCCGTCGGAGACGCGAAGAAAGCGGGCTCCCGGCGGAGTGGATGATAGCCTCCCGTCCGGGAGGTCGTCGTGATGCACAAGCGCATCCTGCCTGCGCTCGTCCTCGGTTCGGTGCTCGCGTTGGTGGCCGCGGCGTGCGGTTCGAGCGACGACAGCACGTTCGACGGATCGAGCGGCGGCGCATCGAGCAGCAGCGGCGGCTTCGGCGACGGCACGTCGAGCAGCGGCTCGAGCGGCAACCTCGGGTCGAGCGGCGGCACCGATCCCGGCGAGCTCGCCGCGTGCGCCACGGAGACGAAGACCGGCGAGGCGCTCCCGCTCGACATCCACATCATGCTCGACGCGTCGGGCTCGATGATGGCGAAGACCGGCGCGAACGGCAGCGGGCCCACGAAGTGGGCGGCGGTGAAGACCGCGCTGAAGGGCTTCATCGGCGACGCCAAGAGCGCGGGCATCGGCGTCGGGCTCCAGATCTTTCCCATCGTGCATGCCGGCGCGCCGGCGCAGTGCACGAAGGACGCCGACTGCGCGGGCGGCTTCGGCAGCTGCTTCCTCAAGGCGTGCGACTACACGGCGAACGGGTCACTCCTCCCGTGCGACACGAACGCGGACTGCCCGGGCAGCGCCGCGTGCCGGCAGATCGCCGGCTGCTACCAGGGGCCGTTCTTCCTCGGCAACTGCCTGGTGGGCAGCACGACGCCCGGCCTGACGTGCACGAACCAGTGCAACCCGATCGCCGCGTCGACGTGCGCGAAGAAGGAGTGCTTCCTCGACGACTACGACGACGCGCGCGTCGCGATCGCGACGCTGCCGGGCAACGCGGCGGCGCTCACGTCGAACATCGACGGTATCGCCGATCCGCCGCCGGACGCGCTGACGCCGACGTCGGCCGCCGTCGCCGGCGGTCTGGCGTACGCCACGCAGTTCGCGACCGCGAACCCCACGCACGCCGTCGTCATGGTGCTCGCCACCGACGGTCTCCCGACGCGCTGCGCCCCGTACGAGAGCGCGAAGATCGGTCAGGTCGCGGCGGCCGCCGCCGGCGGCGCGGCGAAGGTGAAGACGTTCGTGATCGGGGTGTTCGCCGACGGCGAGAAGGCCGCGGCGCAGCCGAACCTCGACAACATCGCGGCGGGCGGCGGCACGGGCAAGGCGCTGATCGTCTCGACGAGCAGCAACGTCACCGCCGACTTCCAGAAGGCGATGGACCAGATCCGTGGCCAGGCGCTGCCGTGCGAGTACGTCGTCCCGACGCCGACGGACGGCACCGCCGACTACGACAAGGTCAACGTCCAGTACACGCCGGGCGGCGGCGGCAAGGCCACCGTCCTCCCGCAGGTGAAGGGCGGCGCGGCCGCGTGCGGTAGCTCGATCGGCTGGTACTACGACGTCGATCCGGCGAGCGGCACCCCGACGAAGATCATCCTCTGCCCGACCACGTGCAACGACGTGAAGAGCGGGAGCGGCGCCGGCGCCAAGGTCGACGTGCTGCTCGGCTGCAAGACGATCGTCAAGTGAAGGCCAGCGGAGGCCACGAAAGGCCAGCGAAGCCTGACCGCTTGCGCAGCGTTCCCGCTGCCTAGGCCGACGAAAAGCGCTCCATTCTGCTGGCTCGGTGTGCGACCCTTCCCGGTCCTGTAACGGGAGTGAGGGGTTTCATGAACGAGCAGCTCGTCGTCATCGGCATCTCGGTCGTCGCCGTCTTCGTCATCATCCTCGGAATGACCGCGATGTTCGCGCGCTTCTACCGCCAGGTGGAGCAGGGGAAGGCGCTCATCGTGAACACGCGCAGCGAGGCGGTCGTCTCGTTCACCGGCGCCGTCGTCCTCCCGATCATCAACCGCGCCGAGGTCATGGACCTCTCGGTCAAGACGATCGAGATCGATCGGCGCGGCAAGGAAGGCCTGATCTGCAACGACAACATCCGCGCCGACATCAACGTCACGTTCTTCGTCCGCGTGAACAAGACGGCGGAGGACGTCCTGAAGGTGGCGCAGTCGATCGGCTGCGCGCGCGCGAGCGATCCGAAGACCCTCGAGGAACTCTTCACGTCGAAGTTCGCCGAGGCGCTGAAGACCGTCGGCAAGCACTTCAACTTCGAGCAGCTCTACACGAAGCGTGACGACTTCAAGGACAAGATCATCGAGGTCATCGGGAAGGACCTGAACGGCTTCATCCTCGACGACGCGGCGATCGACTACCTCGAGCAGACGCCGCTCGAGGCGCTCGACAAGGACAACATCATGGATGCCGACGGCATCCGGAAGATCACCGAGATCACCGTCCAGCACAACGTGCAGACGAACGAGCTCCGGCAGAAGGAGCGGATGGAGATCGGCAGCCAGAACCTCACGTCCGACGAGGCGATCTTCCGCTTCGAGCAGCGCCGCGCCGAGGCCGAGGCGAAGAAGCAGAAGGAGATCGCGGTCGCCCAGGCGCGCGAGCAGAACGAGGCCCAGCGCATCACCCTCGACGAGCAGAAGAAGACGCTCCTCGTGCACCACAAGAACGAGGAGGAGGCGCTCGTCGCCGACCAGGCGAAGCAGCGCGGCGTGGCGGTCGCGCAGAAGAACCGCGAGCGCGAGGTCGCGGTCGAGACCGAGCGCGTCGAGAAGGCGCGTCAGCTCGAGGTGATCGGCCGCGAGCGCGAGGTGTCCCTCGTCGGCATCGCGCGCGACAAGGAGGTCGAGCTCCAGAAGAAGGAGATCGCCGACGTCGTGCGCGCCCGCATCGCCGTGGAGAAGACCGTGGCGGTGGAGGAGGAGCACATCAAGGACGTGCGCGCGATCAGCGCGGCGAACCGCGATCGCGACGCGGTGAAGATCAAGGCGGAGGCCGAGGCGCAGCAGGCGATGGTCAAGCAGGTCACCGCGGCGCAGGCGGCCGAGGAGGCGGCGAAGCACGCGGCCAAGCAGAAGGCGATCACCGCGGAGGCGGAGCTCGAGACCGCGGACAAGCTGGCGAAGGCGAAGATCCGCCTCGCCGAGGGCGTCCAGGCCGAGGCAGCGGCCGAGGGGCTGGCGAAGGTGCGCGTGAAGGAAGCGGACGCGGTGGCGTTCGAGAAGCAGGGCCTCGTCGAGGCGCGCGTGCAGCTCGAGAAGGCGCAGGCGCTCGCGGCGGGCGAGGAGAAGCAGGGCCTCGCGCGCGTGAAGGTGAAGCAGGCGGACGCGGACGCGGTCGCGAAGCTCGGCGCCGCCGAGGCCACGGCGCTGCGCGAGAAGCTCGTCGCCGAGGCGGCGGGCATCGCGGAGAAGGCGACGAGCATGAAGGCGCTCGACGACGCGAGCCGCGTGCACGAGGAGTTCCGCCTGCGTCTCGACAAGGAGAAGCAGATCGAGCTGTCCACCATCGCGGCGAAGAAGGACGTGGCCGCCTCGCAGGCCGAGATCCTCGCCAAGGCGTTCGCCAACGCGAAGTTCAACATCGTCGGCGGCGACGGCGCGTTCTTCGATCGGTTCGTGAAGGCGGTGAGCGTCGGTCAGGCGATCGACGGCGTCGTCGATTCGAGCCCGCACGTGAAGGCCCTCGTCGAGTCGGCGACGCAGCCGAACGACGACGCGGTGATCGCGCTCGTGCAGAAGCTCATCGCCGAGGATCCGTCGGTGAAGGGCCGCATCGCGAAGGGTTCGTCGGCCGCGGGCGAGTGATCGGCGGGCGATGACCTCGCAGATCGAGATCCCGCCGCACGCGGGCAAGAACGGCAACGGGAACGGCGGCACGGCCGGCGCCGCGGCGGCTCCTTCCATCGAGGGCGGCAGCTACGACGTCATCCGGAAGCGCCTCCTCGAGCAGGCGTCCGAGCTCGCGACGAAGGCCGAGGCGCTCAACGAGAAGCGCAAGAAGGTCTTCGGCGGGGCCGAGCTCGCGCTGATCGCGAACGAGCGCGTGCGCACGGAGCACAACTGCGTCGCGCGCGACATCGTCAGCGTCGGCGGAAACCTGCTGTTCGGGTTCCAGGTGTTCCTCGGCCTCAAGACGGAGACGAAGGTCTCGGACGTCTTCGCCTTCCATCGCTTCGCGAAGAAGGAGGGCGCCGAGGAGTGGGACCTCTCGGCGCTTCCCTTCGAGGGACCTGGCGCGTTCCTCGCCGACGAGTCGTTCGTGAAGGAGTGCCGCGACACCTTCAAGTACGCGAAGGACGCGCGCCTGCTCCGCCTGAAGCGCACCGAAACGCGCCTGCTCGCCGCCGTGCAGATCGGCGCGACGGTGCGGGACGCGAAGGTGTTCCGCTGGACGATCGACGCCGCCGGGCGCGTCACCTACACCGACGCGCGCGGCGACGAGGACGCCGCGCCCCCGAGGCAGCACGACTTCCAGTGGACGCAGACGGGACGCGAGGACCAGGTCCACGGTCCGTTCCCGCACATCAACGTGCTCGACACGGTGTTCGTCGAGACGGTGGGCGGCGACCTCACGATCAAGGTCGAGAACAACACCAAGGACGGCAAGGGCATCTACCGCGAGCCGGTCGACGATCCGAACCAGACGCTCGACGACGCGGACATCGCCTGGGCGAAGGTCGGGGGGCTGATCCTCCTCCGGGTCCGCCCCTTCCGCGAGGAGAAGGTCCGCTACCTGGTGTTCGACTCGCGCGCGCGCCGCGTCGTCCGCATCGATGCGATCGGGCAGGCCTGCCACGAGCTCCCCGAGGACCACGGCATCGTCTTCCCCGGCGGCTACTACCTCCAGAGCGGCGAGTACAAGGTCTTCGAGGGCGACACGCAGGACATCGAGTTCGAGCGCGCGATCAAGTCGCCGAACGGCGAGGACGTGCTGTTCGTCTATCACCACCGCGACGGCGGCGAGTACCTGCTCCTGCCGTACAACTCGATCAAGAAGGAGATCACCACCCAGATCCGCTGCCACGGCTACAGCCTCTTCGCCGACGGCACGATGGCGGTGTTCCGCGCGGTCACCGAGCCGACCCGCGTGCACCCGCTGCAGATCTGGCGGACGCCGTTCAACACCGCCGAGCACGCCGCGGCCGCGCCGCGGGACGGCAGCTACCTCGCGAAGGTCGGCAACGCCGATCTCGTGCGCGGGATCTCGGACGCGCTGTCGCTCCGCCGGCTCGCCTCGATCGAGCGGCCGTCGCGCGTGACGTACGAGGACCTCGTCGCCGCGGTGTCGCGCGCGATCGACGCGCACTACTGGCTCGGCCACGCCGAGGTCGGCGACCTCCAGTCGACGCTGCTCTCGATGAAGAAGACCAGCGAGCTCGTCCTCGACGAGTTCGACAAGGTCGAGGCGATCGAGCGGAAGGCGCGCGAGGAGCTGGAGAAGGCCACCGCGGCGCAGAAGGAGCTCCTGCTCCGCGTGCGGCCCGACGATCTCCACGTCGTCGAGGACTACCTGCGCGCGCTCACCACGCTCCGGGGCCAGCGCGGCCAGCTCATCACGCTGAAGGACCTCCGCGGGGTCGACGTGCACGCGGTCGCGACGCTCGAGCGCGAGGTCGCCGAACGGTTCGACGAGGTGAGCAAGGCGTGCGTCGCCTTCTTCCTGAAGGACGACGCGTTCAAGCCGCTCGTCGAACGGCTCGACGCCGTGGTCACGAAGATCGAGGCGGCGGCGAAGACCACCGAGCTCGGTCCGTTCGGCGAGGAGATCGAGCTCGTGCACCAGGGCCTCACCCTGCTCGCGGAGGTCACGAGCTCGCTCGCCGTGGAGGACGCGACCGCGCGCACGCGCATCCTCGAGGGCGTCAGCGCCGCGTTCGCCCATCAGAACCGGGCGCGCGCCGTGTTCCAGGGCAAGAAGAAGGAGCTCGGCGCGGGCGAGGCGCGCGCCGAGTTCGCCGCGCAGTTCCGCCTCTTCGGCCAGGCGGTGACCGGGGCGATCGCGCTCTGCGACACGCCCGAGAAGTGCGACGAGCAGCTCTCGAAGCTGCTCCTCCAGCTCGAGGAGCTCGAAGGGAAGTTCGGCGAGCACGGCGAGTTCACCGCCGACCTCGCGCAGAAGCGCGAAGAGGTGAACGACGCGATCGGCGCGAAGCGGCAGCAGCTGCTCGACGAGCGTCACCGGCGCGCGCAGAACCTGATGACCGCGGCCGACCGCATCCTCCAGGGCGTCGGCCGGCGGGCGAAGACGTTCAAGACGCCCGACGAGCTGAACGCGTACTTCGCGTCCGACGCGATGGTGCTGAAGCTCACCGACGTCGAGGCGCAGCTGAAGGCGCTCGGCGACGGCGTGCGCGCCGACGAGGTCGCCTCGCGCGTGAAGGCCGCGCGGCAGGACGCGCTCCGGCAGCTCCGCGACAAGACCGAGCTCGGAGGCGGCTCCGACGACGCGGTGAAGCTGGGGAACCACGAGTTCAGCGTGCACACGCAGCCGCTCGAGCTCGTGCTCGTCCCGCGCGACGGCGCGATGCAGGTGCACCTCACCGGCACCGACTTCTTCGAGACGCTCGAGGACCCGGAGCTGGAGAAGAACCGCGATCTCTGGGACCAGACGCTGCCGAGCGAGACGAACGACGTCTATCGCGGAGAGTTCCTCGCCGCGTCGATGCTGCTCGACGCCGAGGAGGGACGCTCGGGTCTGTCGATCGAAGCGCTGGTGGCCGCGATGCGCACGGCCGGCGGCCTGCTCGAGGCGGTGCGCGCGTACGGTCGCGACCGGCTCGACGAGGGCTACGAGCGCGGCGTCCACGACGCCGACGCCGCCCTGATCCTCGAGAAGCTGCTCGCGCTGCGGACGTCGGCGGGGCTCCTCCGCTTCTCGCCGGACGCTCGCGCGATCGCGTCGCTCTGGCTCGCGTCGCTGTCCTCCGACGCACGCAAGGTGCTCCACGCACGGGCGCGTGCGCTCGGCCGCCTCCGCGCCGAGACCGCGCATGCCGCGGCGCAGGCCGATCTCGCGCGCGAGCTCGTTCCGCTGCTCGCCGAGCACGCGAAGACGCTCGGCCTGTCACCCACGCGCGGCGACGCGACGAGCGCGGCGCGATACCTGGTGCAGGAGCTCGCCGCCGAGCGCATCCGCCTGGTGGCGAGCGCCGCGGCCGATGCGCTGTGCCGCGGGCTCCGATCGTTCCTCGACGACACCGGGAGCCGTCGCGCGTTCGAGGACGAGCTGCGCGCGCTCGCAGAGCACCCGGCCGCGCGCCTCGGCGTAGCGCGCGCCTACTGCGAGGCGTTCGTCGCCACGAAGCCGGGCGAGCATTCGCGCGCCGCGGTGCTCGAGGCGGCGGTGTCGCTCGTCACGGACCTCGAGCGCGAGCCGAGCGCCGCGACCGTGGCGGCGCTGGTCGAGGGCCTGCTCGGCGCGCACCCCCGGATCCAGGCGCGGACGATGCGCCTCGCGATCGACGAGCTCCTTTCGCGCCTCACGCCGTTCGTCACCGAGGAGGCGCCGCGCTTCCGTGCGTTCCGCAAGTCGAAGGCGGACATCGCGGAGCGCGAGAAGAGGCGCCTGCGCATGGGCGAGTTCGTGCCGCGCGTGCTCACGTCCTTCGTGCGCAACCAGCTCATCGACAAGGTGTACCTGCCGCTCGTCGGCGCGAACCTCGCCAAGCAGATCGGGGCGCTCGGCGCGAAGAAGCGCACCGATCTGATGGGCATGCTGCTCCTCGTCTCGCCGCCGGGCTACGGCAAGACGACGTTGATGGAGTACGTCGCGAACAAGCTCGGGCTCGTGTTCATGAAGGTGAACGGCCCCGCGCTCGGCCACGACGTCACCTCGCTCGACCCGGCCGAGGCGCGCTCGGGGACCGCGCGCCAGGAGGTCGAGAAGATCAACCTCGCCCTCGAGATGAGCAACAACGTGATGCTCTATCTCGACGACATCCAGCACACCAGCTCGGAGCTGCTCCAGAAGTTCATCTCGCTCTGCGACGCGCAGCGCAAGATCGAGGGCGTCTGGAAGGGACGGACGCGCACCTACGATCTCCGGGGCAAGAAGTTCTGCGTGGTGATGGCGGGCAACCCGTACACCGAGTCCGGCGCGCGCTTCCAGATCCCGGACATGCTCGCGAACCGCGCCGACACGTACAACCTCGGCGACATCCTCGGCGGGCAGGAGGCGCTGTTCGCGTCGAGCTACATCGAGAACGCGCTGACGTCGAACGCCGTCCTCGCGCCGCTCGCCACGCGCGAGCCCGCGGACGTGCACAAGCTGCTGCGCATGGCGAAGGGCGAGGACGTGCCGCTCACCGATCTGTCGCACGGCTACGCCGCCGCGGAGGTCGACGAGATCCTGTCGGTGCTGCGCCTGCTCCTGAAGGTCCAGTCCGTGCTCCTCCGCGTCAACGAGCAGTACATCCTCTCGGCCTCGCAGGAAGACGCGTACCGCACCGAGCCGCCGTTCAAGCTTCAGGGCAGCTACCGCAACATGAACAAGCTCGCGGAGAAGGTCGTCTCCGCGATGAACGACGACGAGCTCGAGCAGCTGATCGACGACCACTACCAGAGCGAGTCGCAGACGCTCACCACCGGCGCCGAGCAGAACCTCCTCAAGCTCGCCGAGCTCCGCGGGCGGATGAGCGACGAGCAGAAGGCGCGCTGGAAGGAGATCAAGGAGGCCTACGTCCGTACGCGCAAGGCGGGCGGCAAGGGCGACGATCCGGTCGCGCGCGTCACGGGCGCGCTCTCGGGCCTCGACGAGCAGCTCGCGCGCATCCGCGAGGCGCTCGCCGCGGCGGCGTCGGCGACGCCGAAGGACGCGACGACGAAGCTCGCGGTCACGCTCGACTCGTCGGCGGCGAACGACGCGGGCGCGGCGCTGGCCGCGGTCGTGCGCGAGCACGCGCAGACGATGGAGCGGATCGTCCAGAGCCTCGTCGAACTGGCGAAGAACGCGCCGCCCTCGCATCCGGAGACGGACATCGAGCGGCCGACGAACCGGGGCTTCCCGCCGCCGCCGGGGCTGCCCTCGAACCTGCCGCCGGGATCGCGCAAGACGACGCCGCCGCCGCCGGGCACGATGCTCGACCTGAAGATGGAAGAGCTGATGGCGCTGGTGAAGCGGCTCGACCACCGGCTCGCGCTCGTGCAGCCGAGCGCGCCGAGGTTCGACGTCGTGCTCGACGCGTCGAGCACGAGCACGTTCTACCGCACGATGGACGGCGACGACGTCGTGCGCCACGGCGGCGTCTTCGTCGCGACCTACGCGAAGCTGCCGGCGCTCGGCGCGCTGGTGATGCTCGCCATCGAGCTGCCGGGCGGAGTCCGCGCGGAGGCGAAGGCGCAGGTCGCGTGGACGCAGGAGCACCTCTCCGACGACACGCCGGCGGGCTTCGGGGCGAAGCTGCTCGATCCCTCGGCGGACCTCTGCGCGATGATCGCGCAGTTCACCCGCTATCGCGAGCCGATCGTCCGCGACTGACCGGCGCTCCCTTCACGCGCTTCATCGCCCTCCGTCCACGCCGGCGTCTCGCTGCCGCGCGGGCGGCCGCGGAGCAGCTCGTGCGGCCGGAAATGCGATTTGTACGCGAGCGAGCGGCACCCTTCGACGCGGTAGCCGAGGTACACGTGCGCCTTGCCGGTGGCGCGTCCCTGCTCGACGAGCGACACGACGTTCGCCACGCCGAGCGACGCGGGCGCGCGCGCCGGATCCCAGAAGAAGTAGACGGCGCTCAGCGCGATCGGCGTCTCGTCCACGATGCCGAGGCCGACGAGGCGGTCGCCGTCGTCGGGATCGCGGAACGCGACCTCGCGCACGCACGGGTGGGGGAACGCGAAGTCGAACGCGTAGCGCTCGGCATCGAGCTCGCTCGGCTCCCACCCGCGGCTCTCCTCGCGGTCACCGTGCCAGCGGCGATAGAGCTCGAGCCGCTCCTCGTCGACGAGCGGCGGTCCGACGATCCGGCGGAGGCGCGACGCGCTCTTCATGGCGCGCCGCTGGCTCTTGCTCGGAGCGAACGTGGCCGTCGGGATCCGGAGCGTCACGCACTCGTCGCACGCGATGCAGGCCGGCCGGAAGTAGACGGCGCCGAACCGGCGCCACCCGCGCGCGAGCATGTGATCGAGCTCGTCCGGCGTCACGTCCACCAGCACGCGCAGGTCGAGCGAGGCCTTGCGGTCGCCGAGGTACGAGCACGGCCGCGGAGGCTCGACGATGCGCTGGATGAGCCGCGCCACTACGTCTCTTTCTACCTCACGGATGCGGCACGCGCTGCTCGGTCGCGACGTCTTCGAGGCGTGGGGCGATCTTCCACTTGTCCTCGGCGTCGTCGTAGACGCCGCCGCGCCGCATCGCGCACGCATGGCAGAGGACGACCTCGGGCGTGAGGGCGAACACGCGCGCCGCGGCCGCGCCCTCGACGTCGATCATGGTCCCGCACTCGATGCAGGTCAGCTGGTCCAGATCCTCGAGCATGCCCGCGGCTCTGCGAGGCACGTGCCAGAGCCCGAGGTGCCTGCTAGCGTGATCGTTCCGAGCTCATGTTCAAGGTCCTCTTCACGTCCGACTACGAGATCCACGGCAGCGGGATGGGGGCTCCCCAGGAGCTGATCGTCGAGCCGACGACCCGCATGCTCGATCAGTTCGATCGCTACGGGGCGAAGCTCACGATCATGGCCGACACCGGCGAGCTCTCGAAGTTCAAGGAGTACGCCGAGAAGACGGGCGACGATCGCTTCGCGTGGCGTGGGATCGAGGAGCAGCTCCAGCGCGCGGTCCGCACCGGGCACGACGTGCAGCTGCACATCCACTCGTCGTACTTCAACGCGACGTGGGACGACGCCAAGGGATACTGGAAGCAGGACTGGACGGAGTACGACCTCGCGAGCCTCTCGTACGAGCGGCTCCGCGAGCTGATCCGCAGGGGCAAGGCGCTCCTCGAGGACGCGTGCCGCAAGGCGAAGCCGGACTACCGCTGCTTCGCGTTCCGCGCCGCGAACTGGTCGATGCACCCGTCGCCCAACATCGTCCGCGCGCTCGTCGACGAGGGCTTCACCATCGACACGTCGGTCTGGAAGTACGGCCGCTACGACGACCTCGTGAAGTTCGACTACACCGCCGCGCACGATGCGCTCGTGCCGTGGCCGGTCGACGCGAAGGACGTGTGCCGGCGCGATCCCGCGGGCACGCTCTTCGAGTTCCCGATCTACACCGAGCAGCAGCCCATCTGGACGTTCCTCACCGCGAACCGGGTCTATCGCGTGATCGCGCAGCGGCTCAACCCGCTGCCCGCCGCCGAGTCGGCTCCCGGCGAGGGCGGCAAGAAGAAGTCGCTCCTCGGCAAGGCGAGGTCGCTCGTCTCGCGGCACGCGTGGAAGATGGACTTCAACCAGTGCACCGGGCGTCAGCTGATCGACGGGCTCCTGCGCGTCGAGGCGCGCTACGGGCACCGCGACGTGGCGCTGCCGTTCGTGCTCATCGGTCACTCGAAGACGTTCACGCGTCACAACGAGCGGAGCCTCCGCCCGTTCCTCGAGTTCGTCGCCGAGCATCCCCACCGCTTCTCGTGGGGCACGTTCGGCGACTTCGACGCCGAGCGCTACCGGAGCGTCGCCGCCGCGTAGAGCAGCGTGAGCGCGGTGCTCACGACCAGCGTCGACGTGAAGGGGAAGGGGATGGTCACGCGGCCCGCGCGCAGGCGGAGATCACCGGGGAGCCGTCCGAGCCCGAAGGGGGTCATGCCGCGTCACGAAGCAAGCGCGGTGCCGGCGTAGACCGTCACGGAGCCCTCCCGCACGAACCCGGCGAGCGTGAGGTTCGCCCTCCGCGCGAGATCGACGGCGAGCGAGGTCGACGCGGAGACCGACGCCACGACGGGAATGCGCGCCATCACGGCCTTCTGCACGATCTCGAAGCTCGAGCGGCCGCTCACGAGGAGCACGTGCTCGGCGAGCGGCAGCCTCCCGGTGCGCACCGCGTGGCCGACCACCTTGTCGACCGCGTTGTGGCGTCCGACGTCCTCGAACGTGGCGACGTGGTCGCCGGCGAACGTGATCAGCGAGGCGGCATGGCACGCCCCGGTCGCACGGAACAGCGGCTGGCGATCGCGGAGCGCACGCATCGCATCGAGCACGACGTCGCGTCGCACGCGGGGGCCCTCCGGCAGCGGCTCGGCGCGCGCGATCAGATCGTCGATCGCGACGCGCCCGCATACGCCGCATGCGCTCGAGGTCAGCGTCCCGCGCTTCGCGAGCATCCCCGTCTCCGGATCGATCGGCGGCCTGACGCCGGGGGAGAGCACGACGTCCATCGTGTTCTCCTCCTTCGTGCACGGCGCGATGCTCGAGACGTCGCCGGCGCCCGCGATGACGCCCTCCGCGAGGAGGAAGCCGAGCACCAGCTCGCGGTCGTGCCCGGGCGTCCGCATCGTGACGGCGAGCGTCTCGCCCGTGATGCGGATCTGGAGCGGCTCCTCGACGATCACGTCGTCGTCGCGCCGCTCGCCGTTGCGATCGGCCACGGTCCCGCGGACGCCCCTCGCGCTCACGGTGCTCACGCGTCGCTCCCGGCCGGGTCGGGCGCGCGCCCCCCGGCGCGGATGAGCCGGAGAACGTCAGCATGCTGACGTTCTCGTCCTCGGGCCGCGCCGCGGCCGGCCGAGATCGTCAGCATGCTGACGATCTTCGGCTCTGGGGAGCCGGGGACGCGGGGGGCACCGGCGCGCGGCTCAATCGAAAGCGTCCTGGCGGAAGCCCTTCGCGGTCGGTGGCGGCGGCGGATGCTTGCCCGGGACCTTCCGGACGGCGACCGCGCTGACCTTGTACTCGGGGCAGCTGGTGTTCGGATCGGCGTTGCCGCTCGTGAGGAGGTTGGTCTTCACCTCGGGGAAGTGGAACGAGAGGAAGACGTTGCCGGGCGCGACGCGCGTGGTGACGCACGCCCAGGTCTGCACCTCTCCGCGGGCGCTCTCGATCGCGACGAAGTCGCCCTCGGCGATCCCGAGGCGCGCGGCGTCCTCCGGGTTGATCTCGACGAGGTCCGCCGGCTGGAGCTCGAGGTTGCCGGTGCGCCGCGTCTGGGTGCCCGAGTTGTAGTGCGCGAGCTGCCGGCCGGTGACGAGGATGAAGGGGAAGCGCTCGCTCGCGCTCTCGCCCGGCGGCTCCCACGCGACGGCGAAGAGGCGCGCGCGGCCGTTCGGGGTGGAGAACTTCTCGGTGTAGAGCACGGGCGTGCCCGGATGGTCCTTGGTCCACACCGGCCACTGGAGGCCCTGCGTGCCGAGCCGTGCGTGCGAGACGCCGCGCCATGCGGGCGTGAGCTCGGCGATCTCGTCCATCACGTCGGCGGAGTCGCGATGGGGCATCGCGTAGCCGAGCCGCCTCGAGAGATCGAAGAGGATGTCGAGATCGCGCCGCGCGTTGCCCGGCGGGGGGACCGCCTCGCGCACCATCTGGATGCGGCGCTCGGCGTTGGTGAACGTGCCGGTCTTCTCGAGGAACGCCGATCCCGGGAGCATCACGTGCGCGAAGCGGGCGGTGACGTTCTCGAAGATGTCGTGCACGACGAGGAGGTCGAGCGAGCGCAGGGCCTCCTCCACGTGATGGACGTTCGGATCGGTCTGCGCGATGTCCTCGCCGAAGACGTACATCGCCTTGAGCTGCCCGGCGATCGCGCGGTCGAACATCTCCGGGATCATCAGGCCGCGCTCCGGCGGGATCGAGACGCCCCACTTCGCCTCGAACTCCCTCCGCGTCGCCTCGTCCTTCATCGGACGGTACATGGTGAGGTACGTCGGCAGCGCGCCGACGTCGCTCGAGCCCTGCACGTTGTTCTGGCCGCGGAGCGGGTTCGAGCCGCCGCCGGTGCGCCCGAGGTTCCCGGTGAGGATGCCCAGGTTCGCGAGGCAGCGCACCCCCGCGACGCCCTGCGCCTGCTCGGTGACGCCGAGGCCGTAGAAGATCGAGGCCGGCGGCGTGGTCGCGTAGAGGTGCGCGGCCTGCTCGAGGAGCTTCGGCGGGACGCCGGTGATCTCCTCCACGCGCTTCGGATCGTACTTCGCGAGGTGCTCGGCGTACGCGGCGAAGCCCTCGGAGCGCTCGTCGACGAAGGCGCGATCGAACAGGCCGTCCCTGACGATCACGTGCGCGAGGCCGTTGTAGAGCGCGACGTTCGTGCCCGGACGGAGCTGGAGGAACACGTCCGCCATCGTCGCGAGCTCGATCCGTCGCGGATCGGCGACGATCAGCTTCGCGCCGCGGAGGCGCGCCTCCTTCATCCGGGCGCCGACCACCGGATGCCCCTCGGTCGGGTTTGCCCCGGTGAGGAACAGGCACGCGGTCACGTCGATGTCGGCGAACGAGTTCGTGCCGCCCGACTCGCCGAGCGACTGGATGAGGCCGAGCGACGTCGGCGAGTGGCAGACGCGCGAGCAGTTGTCGATGTTGTTCGTGCCGACCGCGGCGCGCGCGAGCTTCTGGAGGATGTAGTTCTCCTCGTTCGTGCACCGGCTCGACGAGATGAACGCGATCGCGTCGGGCCCGTGCGCCTGCTTGATCGCGCGGAGCTTGTCGGTGACGAAGCCCATCGCCTCGTCCCACGTCGCCTCGCGCCAGCTGCCGTCGGTGCGGCGCATCATCGGCGTGCGCAGGCGGTCGGCGGCGCGCGCGTACTGGTGCGCGAAGCGGCCCTTCACGCAGGTGTGGCCGAGGTTCGACGGGCCCTCGAGCGCGGGATCGATCGCCACGACGGCGTCGCCCCGGACGTGCACGTCGAGCGAGCAGCCCACCCCGCAGTACGCGCACGTGGTGGTCACCGTCTGGTCGATCGTCTCCTTCGCCTTGAACGCCGCCTCGTCGAGCGCGCCCGTGGGGCACGTCGAGACGCACGCGCCGCAGGAGACGCACGTGCTGTCGGTGAACGAGGCGTCGATGCCGGCGACGATCTTGGTGTCCCAGCCGCGCCCCGCGTAGGCGAGGGCGAACGCGCCCTGCACCTCGTCGCATGCGCGCACGCAGCGCCCGCACACGATGCACTCGTTCAAGTCCATCTTGATGTACGGATGCCGATCGTCCTTCTGGTACGCGTGGCGCTGGCCCTGGTAGCGGCTCTCGGCGAGGCCGAAGTGCGCGGCGACGTCGCGGAGCTCGTTGCGATCGCCCTCGCGCGCGAGGGCTGCGTCGGGGTAGTCGCTGAGGACCAGCTCGACGACGCCCTTCGCCACGCGCTGCGCGGTCGCGTCCTTCGTGTCGACGACCATGCCCTCGCGCACCGGCATGGTGCACGCGGCGACGGGACCGCGCGCGCCCTGAACGCCGACCATGCACACGCGGCAGGCGCCGTACGGCGCGAGGCGCGGGTCGTAGCAGAGCGTGGGGATGAAGATCCCCTCGCGGCGCGCGACGTCGAGGATGGTCGCGCGATCGGACGCCTTCACCTCGCGGCCGTCGATGGTGAGGGTGACGAGCCGGCGCTTCTGCTTCTCGTTTCCGTCGCGCGTGCTTCCGTCGGCGCCCATCAGTGTGCCCCCTTGGTCATCTCGGTCTCGAAGTGCCGGAACAGCGATCGGATCGGATCGGGGATCGCGCCGCCGTGCGCGCAGAGCGATCCGAGCTTCAAGGTCTCGAGCAGCTCGCCCAGGAGCGCGACGTCGGCCTCCACCTCGGCGCGCGGGCGGGGCGACTTCAGCCGCTCGGCGATCTCGAGCCCGCGGCGGCCGCCGATCCGGCACGGGAAGCACTTCCCGCACGACTCCGCGTCGCAGAACTCGAACAGGTGGACGGCGATGTCGCGCACGTCGACCGCGTCGTCCCACGCGACGATCCCGCCGTGACCGAGCAGCGCGCCGACGGCGTCGAGCTCCTCGAAGCCGAGCGGCACGTCGAGCATCGAAGCGGGGAGGATGCCGCCGAGCGGGCCGCCGACCTGCACCGCCTTGATCGGGCGGCCGGTCTTCATCCCGCCGCCGATGTCGTGGAGGACCTTCGCGAGCGACGTGCCGAGCGGCACCTCGAACACGCCGGGGCGGACGAAGCGCTCGTTGATCGACACCGCCTTCGTCCCGCGGCTCTTGCCGACGCCGATGGCGGCGTACGCGGCGCCGCCGCTGCGCACGATCCAGCCGAGGTTCGCGAGCGTCTCGACGTTGTTCACCACCGTCGGCTTGCCGAACAGGCCCTTCTCCGCGGGATAGGGTGGACGCGCGGTGACCATGCCCCGCAGGCCCTCGAGCGAGCGGAGGAGCGCGGTCTCCTCTCCGCACACGTACGAGCCTGCGCCCTCGACGACGTCGATGTCGAAGCCGCTCTTGCCGCCGAGGATGCCGGCCGCGCGCGCCTCCTCGACGGCGCGGCGCATCACCGGCGCCGACTGCGGGTACTCGCTCCGGATGTAGAGGAAGCCGCGGGCGGCGCCGATCGCGTGGCCGGCGATGGCGATGCCCTCGATCACCGCGAAGGGATCGCGCTCCATCAGGTACTTGTCGATGTACGAGCCGGGGTCGCCTTCGTCGGCGTTGCACACGACGTACGCCTCGCCCGCGCTCTTCGCGTTCGCCGCGGTGAAGCGCCACTTCTGCGCGGTGGCGAAGCCCGCGCCGCCGCGGCCGCGGAGCTGCGAGGCCTCGACCTCGGCGAGCACCGCGTCGGGCGCCATCGCGCGCGCCTTCGCCAGCCCCTCGAACACGTGGTGCGCCCGCGCGACGTCGAGCTTCGTCGCGTCGATCGGCTGCGCGAGGCGCTCGAGGACGATCGCCGGACCGTCGTGCACCGCGAACGCCGGCAGGTGCGCCTCGTGCGCCTCCTTCATCCCGCCGCCGCGCGCGAGGTCCTTCGCGAGCGCCTTCGCCTTCTCCGGCGTGAGCTCGCCGTAGATGCGCCCCTCGACCTCGACGGTCGGGCCCGCGTTGCAGAAGCCGAGGCAGTACACGGCCTCGAGCGAGACCTCGCCGTCCGCGCTCGTCTGCCCGCAGGCGAGGCCGAGCGCCTCCTCGAGCCAGCCGACCGACGCGTCGGCGCACGCCGCGTGACACGCCGTGCCCTTGCAGACCTTCACCCGCGTCCGGCCACGGACGGCGGTGCCGAGATCGCCGTAGTACGTCGCGACGCCGAACACCGCCGCTTCGGGCTGGTTCGTCTCGCGCGCGATGCGCGCGACGTCGTCCTTCGTGATCACCCGGCGTTCGTGCATGACGTGCTTGAGCCGCTGGAGAGCGGTGTCTTGCACGCCGAGATCGCCGCGGTTCCTGCGGAGCTGGACGAGGTTCGAGGACACCTTGGTGGCGTACGCCCTCGCGCTTTCGCGAGCAAGCGCAGAGGGGATGACGCGGCGCATCGCGGATGTCATGATCGATGCACCATGCACTCGGCGCCCACGCTCGGAGGGATCCTCGTCGGAGGCCGTGCCCGCCGGATGCACGGACGGCCGAAGGGGAACCTCGCGACGCCCGACGGCACCACCATCGTCGCGAAGCTCCGCGAGGCCTGCGCTGCGGCGGGACTGCGGGTCGTGCTCGTGGGGAGCGCGGCGTCGCGCGAGCCGTATGCCGCAGAGGGCCTCCCGGGGATCGACGACGATCCGCGCGCCGAAGGGCCGCTCGCGGGTCTCCTCGCGCTGCTCGCGGCGGCCGAAGGCGGCCGGGTGATCGCGCTCGCGTGCGACATGCCCTTCGTGAGCGGCGAGCTCCTCGCGCGGCTCGCGCGCGATCCGGACGATGCGCCCGTGCTGGCGGCGAGACGCGACCGGACGTGGGAGCCGTTCTTCGCGCGCTACGACGCCGCGCGCGTGCTCGCCGTCGCGCTCGCGGCGGCGCGGAGCGGCAAGCTCGGTCTGCAACCGCTGCTCGACGAGGCCGGCGCGCGGCCGTTCGCGATGTCGCCGGACGAAGCGCGCGCGCTCGTGGACTGGGACCGACCGGCCGACATGGAGATCACGACATGAAGCTTCGAATCCGTGGGAACTCGCTCCGGCTCCGCCTCTCGCAGGGCGAGGTGAACGCGCTCGCCGTGGAGGGCAGGGTCGAGGACGCGATCGCGTTCGCTCCGGGCTCGCGCCTCGTCTACGCGCTCACGGTCTCGGACGACGCGGCCGCGCCCGGCGCCCGGCTCGACGGCGCGCGCATCGAGGTGACGCTCCCGGCGAGCGCCGCGCGCGCGTGGACGTCGAGCGACCGCGTCGGCATCGAGGCCGAGCAGCCGCTCGACGGCGGCGCGGTGCTGCGCATCCTGGTGGAGAAGGACTTCGCCTGCCTCGCGCCGCGGAAGGGAGAGGACGACGCGGACGCGTTCCCGAACCCGAGCGCGCGCAACGACGACAACGAGTAGAGGCGCTGGATCAGGCGCGGACGAGGCTCGCCAGGCGTCGCTCCTCGGACGCGGCGCGGAGCTTCTTGAGCGCGTCGCGTTCGAGCTGCCGCGCGCGCTCGCGCGACACCGAGAGGCTCGCCCCGATCTCCTCGAGCGTGCGCTGGGGAGCGCCGCCGATGCCGAAGCGGAGCCGGATGACCGTGGCCTCGCGCTCGTCGAGGACCTCGAGCAGCTCGGTGGTCTCGGTCTCGAGCTCGCGCTCGGCGACGACCTCGTCCGCGCCCTTCGTGTCGTGGTCGGCGACGAAGTCGACGAGCTCGGCGCCGTCGTTGGCCGCGCCGACCGGCGCATCGAGGCTGATCGGCTGCAGGATGACGTCGAGCGCGCGGTTCACCGTGTCGAGCGGGACGCCGGTGAACTCGGCGAGCTCCTCGTTCGTCGGGAGGCGGCCCTTGTCGCGCGCGAACTTGTCCTGCGCGCGGCGGAGGCGCCCGAGCGTGCCGGCGAGGTGCACCGGCAGGCGGATCATCTTGCTTTGATCGGCGAGCGCACGGCCGAGGGCATGACGGATCCACCACGCGGCGTACGTGCTGAAGCGCAGCCCGCGGCGGTGGTCGAATTTGTCGACCGCGCGGAGGAGCCCGAGGTTGCCCTCCTGGATCAGATCGATGAGCGGCATCCCCCGATAGCGACGGGCGAACGTCACCACGATGCGGAGGTTGGCCTGCACGAACTCGCGCGTGACCGTGTCGGCGACCGCACGAGCGCGCTCGAGCTCGCGCAGCGTCTCGTGCAGGGGCGCGTCCTCGAGGTTCGCCTCGGCCTGCGCGCGGAGGTCGCGCGCGATGGCGACGACGATCCGCGGATGGAGGCGGAGCCCATCGGCGCGGGGCAACGTCGGCCTGCGCCGCGTGCGCTTCTCGGCGGCGGCGACGCGGCGCGCGATGCGGTCCGCGAGGTCGTCCTGCGGGTTTCGCTCGACGTCCTCGACCCGCAGCTCGCCCTCGCGGAGCTCGGCCACCACGTCACGTAACGCACGCCGTCCGGCCACCGAGCCGAGCAGCACACGCGTGATCGTCAAGTCCGCGCGCTCGAGCCGGCGGGCGAGCGCAAGCTCGCCTTCCCGCGTGAGCAGCGGATACTCGGTCATCTTCCGGAAGTGGAGCTCGAGAGGATCGTGGGTCGTCTCCTCGACCTCCGGGGCAAGGGCGTCCTCGAGGCTGTACGAGTTCAAAGCGAGGGGAGAACACACGACGGGGTGAAAAGATGCCGCCGGTGCGTCCGGCAACGTAGGGCGCGCATCGACGCCGCGTAACTGTCGGTGATCCGACAACGAGCTCTGCCTTGGCGGCCCCGCCACACCGATGCGTGCGCGGCATCGCCGCGTCGCATCGGATCGCGTGTTTCCGCGCCGTTTCGTACGCTCGTGACGCGGGCACGGCCGCTGCACCGAGGGGGAGGGTGCAGTTCGATGTCGCGGTCGTGGGGGCTTCCGTCGCCGGCTCTGCCGTTGCGGCGCTCGCGCGTGCGCGCGGCCTCTCGGTCGCGGTGATCGAGCAGCGGCCTCGCGCCGACCTCGGCCGTCCGGGGATCCGCGGCCTCGTGCCCGTGTGGGCCCTCGAGGACGCGAGGCTCCCGGTCGGCGAGCTCGTCGCGCTGCCCGGCCGCGTCCACGTCGTCGCGGGCGACGCACGGGCGAGCGTCGAGCTGCCCGACTGCGTGCTCGTCGATCCCGGCCCGCTGACCGCGTCGCTGCTGGACCGCGCCGTCGCCGAAGGGGCGACGCTCGTGGACGGGGCGCGCGTGCGCGGGATCGATCAGGACGGCGTGGTCACCACCCGCGGCCCCGTTCCGGCCCGCATCGTGGTCGACGCGTCGGGCGCGCGCGGCGCGCGCCTGCTCGGCGAGCTCGCCACCTCTCCGCGCGACGTCGCCTCGATCGCCTACGAGCGTCGCATGCTCGGCGATCGGGCCGTCGCCTACTCGTTCCTCGAGGCGCTCGGCGCAGAGCGCGGCGACACGATCGCGTTCCTCGCGCCGTGCGGACCGGGCACCGCGATCCTCGTGCGGATGGACGAGGTCGTCGAGATCGACGCCCTCTCCTTCGGCGCCGACGACGGCGGGCCCACGGCGCGCGCGGTCATCCGGCGGTTCGCCTCGTCCGTCGGCTGGATCGGCGACCTCCTCGCGAGCGAGGCGGAGCAGATCGCGCTCGGCCACGTCCGCGGCGTCGTCGCGTCGGATCCCATCGCGCTCGTGGGCAGCGCGGCCGGAGGCGTTCGACCCACGCGGGGCGCCGAGCTCGCGAGCGGGCTGCTGTCGGCGCGCATGCTCGTCGAAGCGATCGCGCGCGGCGACGGCCTCGCGGCCTACGACGCGCGGTGGCACGCGCGCTTCAGGCGCCTCGCGGCCTTCGACGCGACGCTCGCCCGGGCGCTTCGAAGCGTCGACGAAGCGGCTGCGGCCCGTCTCGTCCGCTCGGGCGCGATCGGCGAGCGAGTGGTCCGCGCCGTCTGCGAGCAGCGCGTCGCGCGTGTGCCCGCGCTCCGTCTCGCCGGCTTCGCCGCGCTCCAGAACGGTCGCCGCGCGATCGCCAGCGTGCTCGCACCGCTCGCGCCGCAACTGCGGCCGGCCCTCGCCGGAGGTCCTCGGTGATCGCCGTCGCCGAGCCCTTCTCTCGCTCGACTCGCTCGCCTCGCTCGAACGGACGGAGCCGTCCCCGCACCCTCCCGCGCGCGCCGACGTGGCGGACGATCCGCGTCGAGGGCGTCGAGGCGCGATACCTCTGGGCGGGCTCGGGGCAGCCCGTGCTCTTCGTCGCGAGCCCGCTCGTGCTCGCGCGCACGTACCTGCCGGTGGTGCGCGCGCTCGCCCCGAGGTTCACCGTCGTCGTCGTCGAGCTGCCGGGCGCAGGCGGATCCGACCGGCTCGATCAGGCGTGGAGCTTCCAGCGCTACGGCGCGTGGACGATCGAGCTCGTGAGGCGCATGCCGCTGGCCGCACCGATCCTCGTCGGTCACTCGGACGCGGCGCCGGTCGTGATCGAGGCGGCACGGCTCGCACCCGCCGAGCTGCGCGCGGTCGCGCTCGTGGGCCCCTGCGGCGCGTGCCCGGCACGCAGCACGCTGCGCGTCGTCGCGGCGCGCGCGCGCGATGCCCTCGGCGAGCTCGGCTTCACCTTCCGGATGGCGCCGCACCTCGTGACGAACGCGCTCCGTCATCGACGGACGTTCCTCGATCACGTGCGCGCCGCCGCGCGCGTCGACGTGGCCTCGGCGGCGCGCGAGCTCCGCATCCCCACGCTCCTCGCCTGGGGCGACCGCGATCGCACCGTCCCGCTCGCGTGCGCCTCGCGGCTCGGGCGCGAGATCCCGGACGCGAAGCTCGTCGTCGGGAGCGGATCGCACGACTGGCTCGTCACCGCGCCGGACGCATTCGCGGCCACGCTCCGGCGGTTCGTCGAGGAGTCGGTCAGGCGCCGCGGATCGCTTTCACTGCAGCGGTGACGTCGGCGGCGTTCACCGTCGTGCCGCTCGCCTTGAAGTGCTTCATCGCGATGCCGGTCGCCTGTCCGTCGTTGCCTGCCGCCTTGATCGCGTCGCGCTGCTCGGCGAGCGCGGCCACGATCTGATCGGGCGCCAGCGCCTTCGGGAGCAGCGACTCGAGCACCTCGATCTCGTGGCGGAGCGTCTCCGCGCGCTCGCCCTGGCTGAGCCCGAGCGTCTCCTGGTTCGACTTCACCAGCTTGCGGACCGCCGCGCGCGCATCGTCCTCGGACAGGGGCGCGTTCTTGCGCGCCTCGGCCGTCTGGATCTCGCCGAGCGCGAGCCGGAGCACGTCGCGCGCGACGCTGTCTCCATCCTTGACCGCCAGACTGATGCGCTTCTTCAGATCGTCGACCAGCATGCGCGCAGCATACGCACGCTCACGCCGCGCGAGGATCCTTCTTCTTCAGCCGCGGCGCTCCGCGGAAGAAGATCCCGCTCTCGAGCGGCCCGCCCTGCCGCGCCTCGTCCATCTCTTCGACCTCTTCGATCGCCTTCGGTGGCTCGCTCGAGAGGCTCTCGCCCGAGAAGAGCTCGAACCCGAACGCATCGGTGAGAACGATTCGCTTCGACATGATGGTTGCCTCGAGAACAAGAAGCCCAGGCGTACATTCCCGAGCGACAAACCCGAGGTGCAGCGCGCATGCCACCCGTTCGATCGGCGCGAAACGCGCGAAAACACGCGGCGCCGACCGCAGCCGCGTGAAGGAATGCACACAGGGCCCGCGCTACGGCTGACGCGCCCGCGTGTCCGGCGGTTGACAGACCGTCGGGGAAGCGTCATCGTCTGGGCGTCCTCGAACGAGGGCCGCGCGCCCTTTCGCCCACCTTGGGTGACGCGCGTTACAAGTATCACCCTAAGCCGTCGGGACTCCGCAAGGTGGGCCTCTTCACGATGCGTTAGCCTCGTGAGCAGGCCTTCGACGTTTCGGGGACCACATCGAGGTGGGCGGGAAGAGGAAGCCCCGCCGATGAAGACTCGAATCAGCACCACCGCCGTCCGCGCAGGCCAGCCGCGACAGGACGCGTTCGACGCCGTGACGACGCCGATCGCATGCACCGCGACGTACGCCTTCGGATCCAAGGCCGAGCTCGAAGACCACTTCGAGGGCCGCGTGCAGCGCCAGGAGTACGGCCGGTACGGAAACCCGACCGTGCGCGCCGCCGAGGAGAAGCTCGCGGCGCTCGACGGGGGCGCCGACGCCGCGCTCTTCGGCAGCGGCATGGCCGCGATCACCACGGCGCTCTTCGCGCTGCTCAAGAAGGGCGACCACGTGGTGCTCACGTCGGACGGCTACCGGCGCACGCGGGCGTTCGTCACCCAGCTGCTCGCCCGCTATGGCGTCGAGCACACCATCGCGCCCGCGGGCGACGCGCAGGCGATCGCCGGCGCGGTGAACGAGCGCACGCGCGTCATCCTCGCCGAGTCGCCGACGAACCCGTACCTCCGCGTGCTCGATCTGCCCGCGCTGCGCGAGGCGCTCGGCACGCGCTCGCGCGCGAAGATCGTCGTCGACGCCACGTTCGCCACGCCGGTGAACCAGCGGCCGCTCGAGCAGGGCGCCGATCTCGTCATCCACTCGTGCACCAAGTACCTCGGCGGCCACAACGATCTCCTCGCCGGTGTGGTCATCGGCGACGACGCGCTCGTCTCGATCGTGCGCGATGCGCGCGACGTGCTCGGGGGCGTGCTCGACGCGCACGCGGCGTACCTGCTCCTCCGCGGTCTCAAGACCCTGCCGCTCCGGGTCGAGCGGCAGAACGCGAGCGCGCTCGCCATCGCGTCGTTCCTCGAGGCGCAGCCCGAGGTCGCCCAGGTGTTCTACCCCGGGCTGCCGAGCCATCCCGATCACCAGGTGGCGAAGCGCCTGCTCGGCGGCTTCGGCGGCGTGGTGAGCTTCGTGCTCGATGCCGACCTCGAGACGACCGGGGCCGCGCTCGACGCGTGCGAGCTCGCGACCATCGCGCCGTCGCTCGGAGGCGTCGAGACGCTGATCGAGCAGCCGGCGATCATGTCGTACTACGGCCTCTCGAGCGAGGAGCGCGAGGCGCTCGGCATCCGCGACGGCCTCGTGCGCCTCTCGGTGGGCATCGAGGACGTCGAGGACATCCGCGAGGACCTCGAGCGCGTGCTCGCCGTCGTCCGCGCCGTGAAGAAGAAGAGCGAGGTGCGCCGTGCGAGCTGATCTCCTCGTCCTCGGCACCGGCGTCGTCGGCGGAGCGCTGCTCGAGCTGCTCTCGAGCGAGCGCGCGCCGCGCGGCATCCACGTGGCGGGGGCGTGCAACACGAGGACGCCGCCGTTGACCGATCGGCTCCTCGACGGGCTCGCCGCGAGCTCGCCCTGTCCGGTCCTCGTCGACGCGACGCCCGCCGACGGCATCGAGGCGCTCTACGCCCGCGCGCTCGGCCGCGGGATCCACGTGGTCACCGCGAACAAGAAGCCGCTCGTCGCGCCCTGGCACGTGCGTCAGGAGCTCTTCGCCGTCGCCGCCGAGCGCGGCGTGACCATCGGACGCGAGGCGACGGTCGGGGCGGGGCTGCCGATCGTGGGCACGCTCGGCGATCTCGTCGCCACGGGCGATCGCGTGCGGCGCGTCGACTGCGTGCTCTCGGGCACCCTCGCGTTCCTCTGCGACGAGCTCCACGCGGGGACGCCGCTCTCGCGCGCGATCGCCGAGGCGAAGGAGAAGGGCTACACCGAGCCCGATCCGTGGGAGGACCTCGGAGGCGCAGACGTTGCGCGCAAGGCCGTGATCCTTGCGCGCGAGATCGGCCTGCCGCTCGAGATCGGCGACGTCGATCTCGCGCCGTTCGCCCCGCGCGGCGAGCCGATCGACGACGCCGCGTGGGCCCGTCGCGCCGCCGAGGCCGAGGCCCGCGGCGAGAGGCTCGTGTACCTTGCACGGATCGACGTCGACGGGACCACCGCGCGCGCGTCGGCCGGTCTTGCGTCGCTCCCGTGCGCGCATCCCGCGGCGGCGTCGCGGGGGCCCGTCGCCCTCGCGTCGTTCACCACCGACCGCTACGCGGCCGAGCCTCTCGTGGTCCGCGGACCGGGCGCCGGAGGCCCGGTGACCGCGTCCGCCCTCGTCGCCGACGTGCTCCGCGCGCGCGGCGCGAGCTCGACCGTGAGGGAGCGCAGCGCTGGCACGACCCGTGCGGGCATCAAAGCAGCATGCGCAACGCCATCCGTATCGGGCGGCTCTTCGGCATCGAGATCCGCGTCGACTCCAGCTGGCTCCTGATCTTCACGCTCGTCATCTGGAGCCTCACGTCCCTCTTCGGCGGGTGGCATCCGGACTGGAGCATCGCGACGCGGACCTCGGTCGCGGTCGTCGCCGCGCTGGCGTTCTTCGCGTCCGTGCTCTTCCACGAGATGGCGCACTCGCTCGTGGCGCGCGCGTACCGGATCCCGGTCCACGACATCACGCTCCACATGTTCGGCGGCGTGTCGAACATCGAGAAGGAGCCGCCGACGCCGGGCTCGGAGTTCTTCATGGCCATCGTCGGGCCCCTGGCCAGCGTCGGGCTCGGCATCGCGCTCATGGCGGGCGGCGCGCTCATCGCGGACGTCGGCGCGCCCGACGTCGAGACGCCGGCGGACCTCGTCGCGCGGATGGGCCCGATCACCACGCTGGTCATGTGGCTCGGACCGGTGAACGTCTCGGTCGGCCTCTTCAACCTCATCCCGGGCTTCCCCCTCGACGGCGGGCGCGTGCTCCGCGCGATCCTGTGGAAGGCGACCGGCAGCCTCCGATCGGCCACGCGCTGGTCGACGGCCATCGGGCAGATGGTCGGCTGGGCCTTCATCCTGACGGGCGCCCTCATGGCGATCGGCGTCGCGGTCCCCTTCTTCGGACGCGGCATCGGCGGAGGCATCTGGCTCGCGCTGATCGGCTTCTTCCTCCGCAACGCGGCGGTGCAGCACCAGAACGGCGCCGCGCTCGCCGAGGAGCTCGGGGATGCGCGCGTCGCCGACCTGATGCGCACGCAGGGCCCGTGGACGGAGGCGCGCGCGTCGCTCGACACGCTCGTCCATCGCTTCGTCGTGAGCGAGGAGCGCGCGATGCCGGTCTTCGACGTGGGGCGCTTCGTCGGGCTCGTCTCGATCTCCGACGTGCGGCGGGCCGGCGCCTCTCCCTACGTCACGGCGAGGGAGGTCATGACGCCGCTCGAGCGCCTCACCGTGACGACGCCGGACACCCCGATCGTCGACGCGCTCCGGTCCTTCGGCTCCGCGGGGGCGAGCGAGCTGCCGGTGATCGTGGACGGCAACCTGGTCGGGATGCTGTTCGACCGCGACATCGCACGCTGGATCGAGCTGCGCAGCGCCACGAATCGCCGCACGCCGCCGGCGCAGCCGCGGGAGAGCCACGCGTGAGCCATCTCGCCACGCCGGCGGGGCCGCACCTCGAAGCTCGCCTCTTTCTTGCTTGGAGGTGGTCATGGCTTCCAGCGCCGAGAAACGAAAGCTCGGCCTCACGTTCCTCTACGCCGCGCTGAGCATCCTTCTCTTGGTCGTCGCGCAGGCGATGTTCGCGGACGAAGGCCGCGCGAAGAACGTCCCGTACAGCGGGCTGCTGACGCTCGTGCGCGAGGACAAGGTCGACCGCGTCGAGCTCCGATCGAACGAGCTCGTCGCCGCGCTCAAGGAGAGCGAGGGCAAGACGCGCCTCGGCGGACCGAAGCTGGTGTCCGCCGCGCGCCTGCCGGGGATCGACGAGACGCCGCTCCTGAAAGAGCTCGAGGACCACAAGGTCTCGTTCCAGGGACGCATCGACTCGCCGCCGATCTGGCACTACCTCCTCTTCTGGGGGCTGCCGATCCTCCTGCTCGCCGCGCCGTGGATCTTCGGCATGCGCATGATGAAGCGCGCCGGCGCCGGCCCGCTCAGCCTCGGCAAGAACAAGGCGAAGGTCTACGACGTCACGCAGGACGGGCGCGTCACGTTCGCCGACGTCGCCGGCGTCGAGGAGGCGAAGGCGGAGCTCGTCGAGATCGTCGACTACCTGAAGAGCCCGGCGAAGTACCAGGCGCTCGGCGCGAAGGTGCCGAAGGGCGTGCTCCTCGTCGGACCGCCCGGCACCGGCAAGACGCTGCTCGCGAAGGCGGTCGCGGGCGAGGCCGCTGTCCCGTTCTTCTCCATCCCCGCGTCGTCGTTCATCGAGATGTTCGTCGGCGTCGGCGCCGCCCGCGTGCGCGACCTGTTCGAGCAGGCGAAGCTCCGCGCGCCCTGCATCGTGTTCATCGACGAGCTCGACGCGATCGGCCGCTCGCGCGCGGGCGCGGTGGCGATGGCCCACGAGGAGCGCGAGCAGAC
>JBDHVD010000049.1:0-28892 GCA_039809525.1 Labilithrix sp.
CGCGCTCGCGCCCGCGCCCGCCGCCCCGCCGAGCGCGGCGTCGGAGCCGGCGCCGTCCGCGGATCCCGCACCCGCACCCGCGCCGCCGCCCGCGGCGTCGAGCTCGACCGTAGCGGCGATCGCGACGCCGAGCGCGAAGCCCGCGAGGCGCAAGCCGACCGGCGGCGCCCACGCGACCGGCGGCGCCGGCGCGACGACGCCTTCGGCGAACGCGCCGAAGGTGCCGACCGATCCCGACAAGCTCCTCGAAACGCGCTGAACGCGCGCGGGTTTCCGTTACCCTGAGAGCATGGCTTCGACTTCACGCGTGCACGCCGCCCTGATCGGGGTGGGCATGGCCGCGATCGTGTCCTCGCTCCCTGCGGCGGCGAACGCCCAGCAGAAGCCCGACGTCGCGGGCGCCGAGACGCTCTTCGAGCAAGGGCGCGCGCTCATGACCAAGGGGGAGCTCGAGGCCGCCTGCGCGAAGTTCGCCGAGAGCCAGAGGCTCGCGCCCGCGGCGGGCACCGCGCTCAATCTCGCGAACTGCTACGACAAGCGCGGCCTCAACGCGAGCGCGTGGGGCATGTACCGCGAGGCGATCGCGCTCAGCGTCACGTCCGGGCAGGCGGTGCGCGAGCAGTACGCGCGCGATCGCGCGGCGGAGATCGAGCCGAAGCTGATCAAGATCGTCGTCTCCATCGGCAGCGACGAGCCGGGGCTCGAGGTCCGCCGCGACGGGACGGTCATGACCCGCGCGCAGTGGGGCGTGCCGATCCCGGTCGATCCCGGGACGCACACCATCGAGGCGGTCGCTCCACGGAAGAAGAAGTGGACGAAGGTGATCGAGACGAAGGTCGAAGGCTCGACCACCGCGGTGACGGTGCCCGGCCTCGACAGCCTCCCCGCGACCGCGGCGCCGGCGCCGGTCGTCGCCACGAGCGAGCCGAAGCCTCGCGACTCGGGCGGCGCGCTCCGCGTGATCGGCTTCGCGTCGATGGCGGTGGGCGCGGGCCTCCTCGGTGCGGGCGGTTACTTCGCGCTCGACTCGTCGGCGAAGAAGGAGGACCTCGAAGGCGCGGCGCAGAGCGGCGAGAGCTGGAGCGCCGATCGGCAGGCGACCTACGACGACGGACGGAACGCGGCCACGATGGCGAACGTGTTCTTCATCGCGGGCGGCGTCGTGCTCGCCACGGGCGCCGTGCTGACCGTCCTCGGCTACTCGAAGAAGAGCGACGCGGTCGTCGGCATCTCTCCGCGGGGAGGCAGCGTCGCATGGGCGTTCTGAAGCGCGTCTGGGTCGCGTTCTTCCTGTTGCTCGCCGGCGTGGTCGCCGGCGGCGCCTGCGGGTTCGAGCCGAACATCGCCGACGGCGCCTTCGCGTGCGCGGCCGATCGCTCGTGCCCGTCCGGCTTCACCTGCGCCGCCGACGGCCGCTGCTACCGCCCCGGAGCGGGCCCCGGTTCGGACGCGGGCCCGGGCGTGGATGCGGGGCCGAGCGGGCCCTTGCCGGTGATCCTCGTCGCCGACGTGTCGCGCGGCGAGGGCAACGATCCGAGCGGCGTCGACCTCGCCTTCGTCGCGCGCCTCGTGCCCGCCAGCGATCGCGAGGTGCGCATCGACTACGCGACGGTGGACGACACGGCGAAGGCCGGAAGCGACTACGTCGCCGCCAAGGGCACGATCGTCTTCCCGCCCGGCTCGACCTCGCAGACCGTCGCGGTGAAGGTCCTCGGCGACCGCCTCGTCGAGGGCGACGAGACGTTCTTCCTCGCGCTGTCGAACGCCTCGAACGCGACGCTCGACACCGCGCTGCCGAACGGCCGCGCGAAGGCCACGATCACCGACGACGACACGAAGGGCCTCGTCATCGACGACGTCACGGTCACCGAGGGCGACACCGGCACGACGAACGCGGACTTCGTCGTCACGCTGACCGGCGCGTACCCGAACGAGATCACCGTCGTCTACGAGACGCAGGACGACACCGCGACGACGCCGCTCGACTACACGCCGACGTCGGGCACGCTCACGTTCGCGCCCGGCGAGACCACGAAGAAGGTCTCGGTGCCGATCGTCGGCGACCTCGCGCACGAGTCGGACAAGGCGTTCAGCCTCGTGCTGTCGAACGTCGTCGGCGAGGCGCCGCTCCTCGACGGCACCGGCAAGTGCACGATCAAGGACAACGACCCCCTGCCCGCGGTCACCATCGACGACGCGAGCGTCACCGAGGGCAACGACGGCACGGTGACCATGGGCTTCTCGGTGAAGCTCTCGCAGGCGAGCGGCGAGCCGGTGAAGGTCTCGTTCGCGTCCGGCGGCGGGACGGCGAACGCCGCGGACTACTCGGCGGCGTCGGGCGCGCTCACCTTCGATCCCGGTCAGACCACGAAGACGATCTCGGTCCAGGTCAACGGCGACACGCTCGACGAGGACAACGAGACGTTCGAGGTGACCCTCTCGGCGCCGGTCGGCGCGACGCTCGGCGCCAAGGCCAAGGGCGTGGGGACCATCCTCGACGACGACGATCCGCCGGTCGTCTCGATCGAGGGCGTCTCGCTGCCGGAGGGCAACGCGGGCACGAAGACGTTCCCGTTCACCGTCCGTCTCTCCGCCGCGAGCTCGAAGGCGGTCACCGTCGGCTACGCGACGAGCAACGGCTCCGCCACCGCCGGCAGCGACTACGTCGCGACGACCGGCAACGTCGTCGTCCCGGCCGGCCAGACCACCGCGACGATCAACGTCACGGTCAACGGCGACACCCTGGACGAGGGCGTCGAGACGTTCACCGTCACGCTCTCGAACCCGACGAACGCCACGCTCGGCACGGCGACCGCGACGGGCACGCTCCTCAACGACGACTCGCAGGACCCGCGCATCACGATCGACGACGTCACCGTCGACGAGACCGCCGGCGTCGCGACGTTCACCCTGTCGCTCGCCTGCCCGACGCCCTGCCCCGGCGGCGTCTCGCAGGTGGTGACCGTCGACTACGGCACCGCGGACCTCACCGCGACCGCCGGCGCCGACTACGTCGGGGTCACCGGCGGACAGGTCTCGTTCCCCTCGTTCACCACCACCGCGACGATCGACGTCACGATCACCGACGACCTCGTCTACGAGCCGACGGAGACGTTCGCCGTCAACCTCACCGGCGCGACCGGCGGGACGATCTTCGACGCGCAGGGCATCGGCACGATCACGAGCGACGAGGGAAAGCCCTCGCTCGCCATCGCGCCCGCGGCCGACAGCGAGGGCAACGTCGGCACGAAGACGTTCACCTTCGACGTGACGCTCTCCGGTCCGGCGAGCACCGACGTCACCGTGAGCTACGCCACGACCGCCGGCACGGCCGCCGCCGGCACCGACTACACCACCACCTCCGGGACGCTGACCTTCGCCCCGGGCGAGGTCGCGAAGACGGTGAACGTCTCGGTCATCGGCGACAACGTCTTCGAGCTCGACGAGACCTTCGACGTCGGCCTGAGCGCACCGAGCGCGAACGCGACCATCGCGACCGCCTCGGCGACCGGCACCATCCTGAACGACGAGACCCAGCCGACCCTGTCGATCAACGATGTGTCGATCGGCGAGGGCAACTCGGGCACGAAGGACATGACGTTCACCGTCACGCTCTCCGGTCCGAGCAGCCAGACGATCACCGTCGACTACGTGACCGCGAACGACACCGCGACGGCGGGCTCGGACTTCAGCAACGCCGCCGGGACGCTCACGTTCGCGCCCGGCACCGCCCTCACGCGCACGATCACGGTCGTCGTCTCCGGCGACAACGTCATCGAGCCCAACGAGACGTTCTTCGTGAACCTCGCGAACCCGGCGAACGTCCTCCTCGCGAAGGGTCAGGGCGTCGGCACGATCACCAACGACGACTCGCGCACCGTGTCGATCGGCGACGCGACGGCCAGCGAGGGCAACGCGCTGACGTTCACGCTCACGCTCTCCAAGGCGCCGCCGGCCGGCGAGGACGTCACCGTCGACTGGGCCCTGGTCGACGTGACCGCGTCGGCCGCCGACCACGGCGCGACGGTCTCCGGCACGGTGACCTTCACCGGGACGCAGACGTCGCGGACGATCACCGTCACGACGGTCAACGACACGCTCGACGAGGTCAACGAGACGTTCGAGATCCACCTCTCGAACCCCTCGGCCAACGTCTCGATCTTCGACGGCACCGGCGTGGGGACGATCAACGACAACGATCCGACGCCTTCGCTCTCGTACGTCGACAACACCATCTCCAAGAACGAGAACGACAGCGGGACCTCGGACATGGTCTTCACCGTGAAGCTGTCTGCGGTGAGCGGTAGGACGGTCACCGTCGACTACGCGACCTCCGACGGCTCGGCGACCAGCTCGGGCACCGGCCGCGACTACGAGGCGACGAACGGGACGCTGACGTTCCCGCCGGGGACCACCCAGCTCACCATCGCCGTGCCGATCCGCGGGGACAAGTCGAAGGAGGGCGACGAGACGTTCCGCGTCTATCTCTCGAACCCCGTCGGCGCGACGCTCCCGAGCAACCCGTACTACGCGACCGGGACGATCAAGAACGACGACTGAAGGTCATCGCGCGCGCACCGAGCGGCGGATCTCGATCTCGCCCTTCACCGTCGGGCTCGCCTCGTACGTGCCGCGGAGCTCGGCGACCGTGAGGCGCGCATCGGCGAGGCGCACGCGGACGTCCCCGGCGACCGCCATCTGCACGCCGCTCGTGCTGATCGCGTCGAGGGTCACCGCGAACACCGCGTCCGTGCCCTCGGTCCGCGCGAGCGTCGCCGTGCCCGACCGGAGCGTCCACGCGCGCGGGTGCAGCACCGCGAGCACCGCGCCCGCGAGGTCGTCGCGGCGATCGCCGACGATCATGGGCTCGTCGGGCAGCACCTGATCGATGCCGGTGCGCGTCCCGAGATCGGGGAACACGTCGAGCACCCGCGCCGCCTCGTCCTCCGGCGCCGCCGCGCCGCTCGCGTCACGAACCCGAGGCGCCGCGGCGTCGACGACGTACGTCTTGCCGTGGACGTTCGTCGGCTTCTCGGCGCGCTGGTAGACGTTCACGTTGCGGGTGAAATGCAGCTTCACGCGCGACGGAGCGATGCCGTTCGTGGCCATCACCTCGACGTCGAAGTCCGACTCGTAGCCGGAGATCTGCTCGGCGTCGGGACCGTCGGACATCCGGCTCTCGGCGCGAACGGACACGCTCCAGCGATCCCCGGCAGTAGCTGGTACGCGCCCGAAACGGACCCCGCTCCGGGAGGGGCCGGCGCCGGCGTCCGCGAGGCGCGGGACCTCGAGCGGCACGTCGGCGGGCGCCCTCGCCTGCGGGGAGGAGGCCGCAGGCGTGCATGATGCAATGCATCCAGCGGCGAGCATCGCGAGCGCGGGACGGAGGCATCCGGAAACTGCGGCCATGGCGATGGAGGGTGTAGCCTTCATGGAAGGCAGGAGGAATGGGGCGTGGACCAGAAGCCGACGAACGATCGCTCGAGCGCCGTGACGAAGTTCTGTGTCGCGATGGAGGAGCATCGTCGCACTCCTGAAGGACGCGTCCGAACGACGAAGGATTTCGTCCAGCACTTCTTCCCTCACGATCCCAACGGAGCCGACGACCGACTCTTTCGCTTCATGCCGAACGAGGTGCGCGGTCCGATCCTCTCGAGCTGGGGCATCCGCGGCACGAAGGCCGCGCTGCGCGACGACGACGCCAAGGTCCGGACCGTCGTGTTCGACGCGCTCGTCGCCGGGGACATCGACGACGTCCAGTTCGAGGAGGGCATCGCCGCGCAGGTGCTCGTCGACTGGGTCGCCCTGTCGGACTGGTGGACCTTCTGGCGGAAGGGCAAGCTCACCGGGGTCGCGATCCAGAAGGCGCTCGCGACGGCGCGCGAGCTCGGGCTGATCGACGACACGTGGTTCTTCCAGAACCTCGAGGGGCGCAACGGCCGCTTGAAGGGCACGGACGTGGTCTGCGACACGCTCTCCAAGGACCAGGTGGTCGCCTGGCTGAAGAACGTGCACGCCTCGGGCGACGGATCCCCGAAGGGGCTCGTCGCGGCGATCGGCTGGGACACCATCCTGCAGAAGACCGCGGAGGACGCCCTCCTCTTTGCCCTCGATGCGTTCGCCAGGAAGGCGGGCCTCGTCGGAGAGGCCGAGCGGAAGGTCGAAGCGAAGCCCGAGCCCAAGCCCGAGCCCGAGCCGAAGCCGGAGCCCGCACCGAAGAGCGAGCCCGAGCCCGAGCCGGCGCCGAAGTCGGAGCGCGGGGCGAAGGTGGCCGAGCCCGCGATCACCACCGTCCCGGCCGCGCTCGACGAGGAGAGCCCGAAGCTCGCCGAGGCGCGCGCGCAGATGCTGCAGATGCTCGACCAGCCCGCCGCGAGCACCCGGAAGGCGCCCGACGCGTCCGATCTGCCCGGCCGTCCGTCGTCGCTCGAGTGGCCCGAGCCGCCCGGCCTCGCGGCTCCGCCGGTGCCGGCCGATACCGCGAGCGGCGTCGACATCATCCCCATCGAGGAGGACGACGCGGAGGAGGAGGCTGCGCCCGCGAAGGCAAAGCCTGCCGCTCCGCCGATCGCGGCGCCGAAGAAGGTGCCCGTGCCGCGCGCCCGCTGAGGCGCGGTCAGGGACACGCGGTCAGGCTGCGGATCCAGTCCTCGACCGCGCGCACGCCGGCCTCGTCGACCACGCGCGACGCGAGCGGTGGCATGCGGTTGCGATCGAGCGCGCGCATGCGGAGCGGCACGACCGATCGCGCGGGATCGCCCGGCGCGATCAGCTTCGCATCGGCGACGCCGACGTCGCCGGCCGACGGCGCGACGTTGCATGCGCGCACGTCCGCGAGCGCGCGATCGACGCGGAGGTCCATCGTCGCCGCGCCCGCGCCGCTGCCCTCGCGATGGCAGATCGAGCAGTTCGCGTGGAGGTAGCCGCGCGCGCGCTCCTCCGCCGAGGCGCCCGGCGTGTCGGCGCCGGCGAGCTTCGGCCACTCGTCGTTCTTCACCGGGCGCGCCAGCCGCGGAGCGAAGCGATCGACGTCGACCTGACGTGCCTCGAGGCCGAGGGTGAACCCCGCGACCGACGTGTGACACGCGAAGCACTCCTCGCGCGACGGGAACGTCCACGCGACGCCGCCCCCGAGCTCCTTCGTCTTGCCCGTCGTGAGCAGCGTCGCGTCGGTCTGCGCGTCGTTCCACTCGTACGAGTACCCGGCCCACGTCCCGTCGTCGTAGCGCACGAACAGGCGCGTCTCGACCCGTCGGTCGCCGACGGTGAACGTCTTCACCGCGACGCTGCCGGGCGGCACGTCGAAGTCGCCGTCCGGCGCGAGGCCGATCGTCCGGCCCTCGGGGACGAACAGCCAGCGGTCCTTCTTCGCGCCGTCGGACCAGAGCGGGCTCCGCACGTCGTACGCGATCGCCGCGTCGGGCGCCTTCGCCGGCGCGGCCATGTCGACGCAGCCGGTCTCGCTCAGCTTCGCGCCCGCGCCGTCGGCCGGCGCCTCGGCCTCCTGGGGGACGAGCGCATGCACGCGGCCGGTGGAGTGATCGGCGACCCACACCTCGCCGTCGTCGCCTTGCGCGAACGTGGAGATGTGGAAGCCGCTCTGCTCGATGATGCGGCTCGGCACGTACGCGCCCGTGGCGTCGCGATCGAGCGCCCAGACGTTGCCCGTGCCGAAGTCGCCGTACACGAAGCGGCCCGCGAGGCTCGCGATCTTCGTGCCGCGATAGACGTATCCGCCGGTGACCGAGACGCCCTGCGAGCGTCCGTACTCGGCGACCGGATCGATGAGCCCTTCGGTCGGGCACGTCTCCGCCTCGAAGCAGTGCGCGCCCTCGCGCACGTTCCAGCCGTAGTTGCCGCCGAGGACGATGCGGTCGATCTCCTCGAACTTCGACTGTCCCACGTCGGCCGCCCACAGATCGCCGGTCGCGCGATCGAACGAGAACTTCCACGGGTTGCGCAGGCCGTAGGCGTAGATCTCGGGCCGCCCGCCGCCGCCGGCGAAGGGGTTCGACGGCGGGATGGCGTACGGATCGCCGCCCTTCGGATCGATGCGGAGGATCTTGCCGAGGAGCACGTCGCGGTTCTGGCCGTTCTTCAGCGGATCGCCGCCGGAGCCGCCGTCGCCGAAGCCGATGTAGAGGAAGCCGTCGGGCCCGAACGCGATCTTGCCGCCGTTGTGGTTCGCGAACGGCTGGTCGACGACGAGGATGCGCTTCTCGCTCGCCGGATCGAAGGTGAGCCCGCCGTCCTTGCTCTCGAAGCGAGCGATCACCGACTGGAACGCGACGTTCGGCTTCTTCTCGAGGTCCTGGTCGAAGTGGAGATAGACGAAGCCGTTCTGCGCGAACGCCGGATCGAACGCGATGCCGAGGAGGCCCGCCTCGCCGCCGGACCTCACCTTCGCCGAGAGATCGATCGCCACGGTGGTCGCGCCGCCGTCGGGCGGCACGACGCGCGCGATGCCGGCCTGCTCGAGGACGTAGAAGCGCGAGCCCGGGCCGGAGACGATCTCGATCGGATGGTCGAACGTGCGATCGCCGAACGGCGCCGCCGGCGCGAGGCCGACGCGCGAAGGCGAACGCGCGGGCGCCACGCAGGGGACGCGCAGCGGCCCGGTATCCTTGCTGTCACACGCGGCGAGGGAGAGGACGACGACACCTGCGAGCGCGAGCGTCCCGCTGAGGAGGCGAATCACGCCGCGAGCATACGTCCTCAGTAGCCCGGCGGAAGCACCACGTTCTGGAGCGGCGTGTGATCGAACGGACAGTTCGTGGTGTCCGTCTCGCCGTCGGGCCGCGTCACGCACCGCTTCACCGGCCCGTTCAAGTAGTCGAGGTAGAGGTCGTGGTAGCCCGGCATCCCCGGCGCGAACGCCCGGTCCGGACGCGCCGCGCCCCACGAGTTCTTCACCCGTACGAACTGAACCTCGGTGCGCGGATCGAGCGCGCTCCGGAGCTTCATCGCGTCCTCCGGCCTCTGCGGATCGAGCGTCACGCCGGCCTCGAGCACCGTCCCGTCGGGGAGCTTCGCCTGGTAGTCCTCGAGCACCGTCATGTGCCCGCCCTGACGGCCCGGCCCGAATTCGCGCAGAGTGGTCAGGTTGAACGAGCCCTTGGTCGGCACGTTCCGGTTCTCCATCGCGTTGAAGTCGACGAACCAGGTGATGACCACCGGCTGCGCGTCGTGCAGCGCCTTCTGCACGCGGAGGAGGAAGCCGCGACGGTCGCTCGCCGAGTAGTACGCCTGACGCCACTCGCTCATCGCGTTCGTGAGCTTCTTCTGCGCCGGCGGCTGTCCGGGCGCCGAGGGATACGCGACCGCGAAGTCCTGCGCGCGGACGATCTTCGAGCCGGCGCCGTTCGCGGGCGTGCTCGACGCGAACGTGCGCGTGACGCTCTCGCCGAACACCTGCGTGAGCGACGCGCTCACCTCCGCCGAGAGGCCCCACGCGCGATCCATCTCCTGGCGCACGAGCTTCTTGTCGCGCCGCGCGGCCGGCGTCGCGAGCGCGCCCGACTTCAGCGACGCGTTGATCGCGGAGAGGGCCGAGGCCTGGCGCGACGACATCTCGTTCGTCGTGTCGAGCGGAACGAAGTCGGCCTCCGCCATGAGGCCGTACTTCTTCACGATGCCGTTCGCCGTCGTCCAGTTGCCGCCGGTCGAGACCTGCGTGGCGAAGCCGCCGGCGATCTGATCGAACCAGTGCCAGTAGGTCCAGTACGACTGCGACAGATCGAAGTCCTCGCCGGTCGCGGTCTTGTGCATCGACTCGATCCAGCTCGCGTGCGCGTAGAGCCAGCAGTTGCCGATCGACTGCCGCTCGACGTCGGTCTGCGGGACGTCGACGATCTCGTTCTCGTCGGCGACGGCGGCGTCGTCGGTCTCGGGCGCGGAGCACGCGAGCGCGGGGACCGCGGCCATGGAGAGGAGGAGGGCGAGGCGAAGGGATCGGGTCTTCATCGAGGGCGTTGCCTCCAATGACATCGAAGGGAATGGACGGTCGCAAGGGCGGGCATGCACGACATGCACCCACCGACGTCATCCCCCCGCCCTCGCCGGAAGACCCACGAAATACGTGCCGCGCGAAGCACCTGTCGGCTTCGCCGGACGGAGCGCTTGCCCGCCTTGGATCGAGCGCGATCCGTCAGCCGAAGACGATGCCCTGGGCGAGCGGCAGGTCCTTCGAGTAGTTGACCGTGTTGGTCGCCCGGCGCATGTACGCGCGCCACGCGTCGCTGCCGGACTCGCGACCGCCCCCGGTCTCCTTCTCGCCGCCGAACGCTCCGCCGATCTCGGCGCCGCTCGGTCCGATGTTGACGTTCGCGATCCCGCAGTCGCTGCCGTCCGGCGAGAGGAAGCGCTCGGCCTCGCGGAGGTCGTTCGTGAAGATGCACGACGAGAGCCCCTGGGGGACGTCGTTCTGCATCGCGATCGCCTCGTCGAGCTCGCGGTAGCGCATCACGTAGAGGATCGGCGCGAACGTCTCGTCGCGCACCACGTCGGTCTGCGCGCGCATGCGCACGATCGCCGGCTTCACGTAGAAGCCGCCGTCGAGCCCCGGCACGGTCACGCGCTCGCCGCCGGTGACCTCGCCGCCGTCCTTCCTGGCGCGCGCGAGCGCGGACTGCATCGCCTCGAACGACGCGCCGTCGACCAGCGGGCCGACGAGCGTGCCGGCGTCGCGCGGGTCGCCGATCTTCACCTGCGCGTACGCCTTCTCGACCCGGCTCGCGAGATCGCCGGCGATCGACTCGTGCACCACGAGGCGGCGCAGCGTCGTGCAGCGCTGCCCGCACGTGCCCACCGCGCTGAACAGGATCGCGCGCGTCGCGAGATCGAGATCCGCCGTCGGCGACACGATCATCGCGTTGTTGCCGCCGAGCTCGAGGAGGCAGCGACCGAAGCGCTGCGCGACGCGCGGGTAGACGGCGCGGCCCATGCGCGTCGAGCCCGTCGCGCTGACGAGCGGCACGCGCCGATCGTCGGCGAGGCGCTCGCCGATCTTCGCGTCGCCGAGGACCACCTCCGAGAGCCCGGCGGGCGCGCCGAAGCGCTCGCGCACGCGCTCGAAGAGCGCATGGCACGCGAGCGCGGTGAGCGGCGTCTTCTCCGACGGCTTCCACACCACGCTGTCGCCGCACACGATCGCGAGCGCGAAGTTCCAGGCCCACACCGCGACCGGGAAGTTGAACGCGCTGATGACGCCGACGACGCCGAGCGGATGCCACGTCTCGCGCATCGCATGGCCCGGACGCTCGCTCGCGATCGTCAGCCCGTAGAGCTGGCGCGACAGCCCGCAGGCGAAGTCGCAGATGTCGATCATCTCCTGCACCTCGCCGCGCGCCTCGGCGACGATCTTGCCGGCCTCGACGGTGACGAGCGCCGCGAGCGTCTCCTTCTCCTTGCGCAGCTCCTCGCCGAACAGGCGGATGAGCTCGCCGCGGCGCGGCGCGGGCGTCGTCCGCCACGCGAGGAACGCCTGGTGCGCCCGTCCGATCGCCGCGTCGACACCTGCCGCGTCGTGCATGCGAAGCTTCGCCGTGACGCTTCCGTCGATCGGCGAGCGGCTCGTGAGGTCGCCCTGCTCGAAGGAGCGGGGATCGAGGCCGAGGGCGCGGAGCTCGTGGGCGATATCCATGCGCGCGCTCTTACCGCGGCGGGGCGAGGTCGGCTAGCCTGTCCGGGTCGATGGCCGCCGCCGAGGAGCCGCTGCTCGTTCGCTGGGGGATCCGCTACTTCCGCGAGCTGTCGCGGGCCCACGGCCCGGTGGACGCGGGCGACGGCGTCCACTTCCTCAACCCCGACGAGCGCGCCGCGCTCCGGCGGATCGAGCGCGGGGCGATCGTCCGGGCGGCGGCGGCGGGCGCGCTCTCCACGATCGTGGCCGCGGTCGCCGAGGTGCTCGCGCATCCGCTGCTCGGCCCGGAGCCCGATCACGCGACGCTCGAGCAGAACGTCCGCTTCTGGGGCATCGTCGCGGGCGCCACCGTCCTCGCGTCCATCATCGAGATCCTCTACCTGTACTGGGACGGCCTCCGCGCCGTGCACGCGCTCTCGCGCGCCGCCGGGCTCGACCTGTTCCCCGATCAGGACGACGACGCGGCCCTCGCAGGCGCGATGGCGCGCGCGGCGCTCGAGCTGCCGAACCCGACGGGGCGGCGGCACGGCGTGGATCCTTGGCGCGAGGCGTCGCGCCTCCGCCTGGTGATCGCGTCGATCGTCTACAAGCTGAAGATCAGCGTCACCAACTTCGCGGTAAAGGCGCTCGTGCGGCGCATGCTCGGCCGCGCGGCGGTGCGCACGTGGCTGCCGTTCGTCGCGGTGCCGATCACCGCCGCGTGGAACGGCGTCGTCTGCTGGCTCGTCATGCGCGAGGCGCGCATCCGCGCGATGGGCCCGTCGGCGGCGCACGAGATGATCACGCTCGCGTTCGCCACGCTGCCGGACGCCGGCGACGACGCGCGGCGCGTCGCGGTGCGCGCGGTCGCGAGCTCGATCGTCCGCACCGAGGACATGCACCCGAACCTCGCCGCCGTCCTGCGCGAGGTGATCGCGCGGGCATCGCCGGCGGACGACGACGTCGATCTCGATCTGCCGTCCTTGTTCCTCGCGCGCCTCGCCGAGCTCACGCCGCCGGAGCAGCGGTTCGTGCTCCGCGTCCTCGCGGTCGCTTCGATCATCGACGGCCGCCTGACCCGCGCGGAGAAGGCCCTGCTCGTCGAGGCACGGACGGTGTGCGGCCTATCGCCGGATCTGGCGAGCGTGGAACGGCTGCGGAACGCGTTCCTCGCGGGCGATCCCATCGATCCCGGGCGAATCGAGACGCTCTGATGACGCGGCCGGGGCCGGGACGGCTGCTACGGTCCCCGCGGTTCGTGGATGCACGGTCTCCGTGCAATTCGTGACGTCGGGATCCCGACAGACCTCTCCCCCACGATCCGCCCGCGCCCGCGCGCCTCCCCCCGAGTGGCCGCAGTCTTGCACGGGGGCGCGCGCCGTTCGGCACAGAACGGCGTTCGCGGTCGACGATCCTCACCGGAGCGCTCGCATGAAGCTTCTAGCCCGCACATTCCTCGCCACCGGCCTCCTGGTGACCGCCTGCGGCGGCTCCGCCGAGACGTCGATCGTGGCGCCCGCCGACGATCCGGCCTCCGGCACGACCCCGGGGAACGGCACCGACCCCGGCACGCAGGGCCCCGGCAACCCGGGCGAGACCGACGAGATCGTCGATCTGCGCGCGGACACGAACCGCGACGGCGTCATCCGCTTCGACGATCCCGCCGACGACGACGGCGAGGACGTCTGGGACGGCAAGCACGGCGCGGTCTTCCTCGCGAACATCGACGACGACGAGGAGAAATGCCCGAAGGACGTCGACGACGTCGAGCTTCCGGACTGCAACGACGCCGCCGACGAGGTGATCAACGGCGCGGAGGACGCGCTCGATCTCGCGCGCCTTCGCACCAAGCCGTGGGCGGGCGCGCCGGTCGGCACCACCGCGACGATCGCGTGGACCGCGGCGGACGCGGTGCGCCTGTTCAAGGTGAACGGCGGCAAGTTCGACGTGCTGAAGAGCGGCGCGTCGCTCTCGCTCGCCGAGGTCCAGGCGGGCGTCGAGCTCGCGATCGAGGCGCGCGACATCGTGCGCGACCCCAAGGTCTGGGACGGCTACGTCGACGTGACGTTCTCGGTCGACGCCGGCGGCAAGAAGGCGACGGACAAGGTCCGCATGCGCGTCTCGCCCCTGCTCACGTACCACCATCTGTCGAGCACCGAGGCGACCTACGTCTCGCTCACCGGCGGCTCGGGCAACGCGGCGATGCGCGAGGACCTCGCCTCGGCGACGACCACCGCGGGCCTGCCCGCGACCAAGACGATCTCCACCTCGGACCAGTGGACGCAGGACTTCTTCGAGACCGGCTACATGGCGATGCCGGCGGAGAACGGCCAGCAGCACGTCATCCGCGTCAACATCCGCTCGGCGAACGAGTCGAACCCGAACAACGTCGCCAACCCGCTGCGTCGCGCGGGCCGCGTGGTCTTCACGGTCTTGCGCGGCAAGGACTCGGCCGGCATCCAGGAGTACGACCCGAAGCGCAACGGCCGGTTCGACACCCTGAACTCGTTCGGCAACTTCGAGACGATCCCGCCCCACTCCCACAACGGGCAGACCTACCCGCTCGGCCGCGTGCTGCGCGGCAGCACCCCGTCGTACTACCCGGATCAGTCCTTCCAGCGCATGATCGAGGCGCAGAAGGTCCAGGCTCCGATCTACATCGACACGTCGTGGCTGCTCGTCGGGCACGTCGACGAGACGACCTCGTTCGTGAAGGCCCCCGCCTCGGTCACCCCGCGCGGATGGGTGCTGCTGGTCAACGACGCCACGATGGCGAAGACGATGCTCGAGACGCAGCAGACCGCGGGCAACGGCGGCGTGCCGATGTTCGTCGGAAAGTCGTGGGGCAACCGCGCGGCGCAGGTGACGATCGATCAGGTGCTCGCCGACACCGACGTGATGGGCGCGAGCGCCGAGGCCGCGACCGAGGTCGCCGGACAGGTGGCCGTGCTGAAGGCGGAGACCGGCCTGACCGACGCGGAGATCATCCACATCCCGTTCCTGCACATGCCGTCGCGCGGCTCGTCGGTCGCCTACCAGCCGGGCATGGTGAACGGCATCTACATCTCGGACACGCACTTCGTCGCGCCGAACCCCCACGGCCCCGAGATCGAAGGTCAGGACATCTTCAAGGTCGCGATGACGAACGCGCTCGCGCCGCTCGGCATCACCGTCCACTTCGCCGAGGACTGGGACACGTATCACCGCAACCTCGGCGAGGTTCACTGCGGGACGAACGCGACGCGCAAGGTGCCGGACGCGAAGTGGTGGGAGAGCGGACGATGAAGACGATCAAGCTGCTTGGTTTCTCCGCGGCGCTGGCCGTGCTCCTCGCCGCGGGCGACGCGTCCGCTGCCGGCCTCGTGATGAACGCGACCGATCTTCCGGCGAAGGCCCGCACGGACCTCGCGCAGGAGATCGCGCGCGCGAAGACCGACGTCCCCGAGCTGGTCAAGGAGGTGCGCGAGGTCGCGGCCCATGCCCGCGAGCTCGACGCCTCGTCGCGCCTGCCGGGCGCGCCCCTCACCATGCCGCTGAAGGCGCTCGGGCCGCGGGCGTTCGGCCCGATGATCGAGCTGCTCGCGTTCGACGCGCCGGCGGTGCGCGACCTCCCCGGCACCGCGGCGACGGCGCTGCGCCTCGGTCTCATCGAGGCGGTCGGCATCATCCGTGACGCGCGTGCGATCCCCGTCTTCGCGCTGCTCCTCGATCGCGCGGCCGACTTCGACACCATGCGTGCCTCGGCCGAAGGCCTCGCGCGCATCGGCACCGACGACGCCGTCGCGCTCCTCTCCTCGGCGGCGCAGAAGGCGCGCGGCACCGAGCGCGAGCGCGCGATCCTCTCGGGCATGCACGACTGCCGCCGCGAAGCCGCGGCGAAGCTCCTCGCGTCGCGCCTCGACGCGGCGGACATCGACGACGCCACTGCGCGCATCGTGGTGAAGTCGCTCGGCGGCGTGGGCAACGCGTGGGCGTGGAAGACGCTGCCGTCGCAGGCGGAGCAGGCCGCGACGCGCGCGGCGGCGGCGCGCGCCCTCGTCCGCGCCTACGTGCGCTTCGGCTCGAGCGAGGTGCGCGAGGCGGCCGCCAAGGCGCTGCTCGTGGTCGACGATCCGAGCACGACGACGCTGGTCGCGGAGGCGAAGCGCACCGCGAACGGCGACGCGCTCGCGGCGCTCGGCGCCCTCGAGAAGCGACTGGCGAAGAACCCGACGCACTGATCCGGATCACCGCCCCGTCTTCGGCGGCGGCAACAGCACCGTGTCGATCACGTGGACGACGCCGTTCGTCGCCGCGAGATCGGTCTGGATGATGTTCGCTTCGCCGATCTGCCACGATCCGTCGGGCTTCTGCAGCATCTGCTCCGGCGCTCCGCTGAGCGTCGTGAGGAAGAGGCCGTGGACGAAGTTGCTCGACGGCATCGCGCCCGGGACCACGTGGAGCATGAGGATGCCGCGGAGGCCGTCCTGGTTCTGCGCCTGACCGAGCTCGGCCACGAGCTGCTGCGGCAGCTTCGCGAACGCGTCGTCCGTCGGGGCGAAGACGGTGTACGGCCCCGGCGCGCGCAGCGTCTCTTCGAGGTTCACGTCGTCGATCATCGACACGAGCACCGTGAACCTCCCGTCGTTCGTCAGAAGCTCGACGATGTCGGGCGCGGGCGACGTCGGCGACGTGGAGACGACGACGTCGTCGAAGCTCTCGTCGGCGCAGGCGCCGAGCACGAACATCGTGCACGCCACGGCAGCGATCGATCGCTTCGCGAGCATCGTGGTCCCCTCCCCTCGCGCGGATCACGAAGCATCGCCCGTGCCTCCACCGGAAGAGGTCGACGCATGGGATCGCCACGCACGGCGCACGCGCGCCGCGTGATCAGCCGGCGAGGAGCCCGATGACGATCAGCAGCGCGAACAGACCGAACACCGCGCCGAACACGATCGCGGCGAGCTTCCAGCCGGGCATTCCGCGCTGCGCATGGCCGGGCGCGTGCGCGTACTCCGCATCGCTGGGCTGGCTCATGCCGAGCGACGAGAGGAAGTAGAACGCGTTGACCGGCAGCGTGACGAGGCTGACCACGAACGAGATCACGCCCCACCAGCCGAGGAACATCGTGATGAGCGAGTACCTCCAGAAGTAGTCGCTGATGCAGCGCTTGCAGAGCTGCCCGCTCCTCGTCTTGTGGAAGCGGATGACGAGCGCGCCGATGTTGTAGATCAGGTTCACGTGCTTCGTCGGACCGAGGACGCCGCACGCTTCGCACATGCCGGCGGCGCCGTGCGCGTACGCCTGCGCCGGCACGTAGCCGAACGGCTGCGCATGAGGCGGCGCATACGGCTGCTGCTGCGGATACGCGGGCTGCTGCGCATACGGCTGCTGCTGCGGGTGCGGCTGCGCGTACGGGCTCTGGCCCTGCATCGGAGGCACGCCGTACGGATAGGGGTTCGAGGGGCCGTTCCCGTTCATCGCGTCCTCGTGGATACGTCGCGGCGGCAGGCGAGCTTCCTGTCCCGATCGTACCGTACAAAACGACGACCGCCGGGGACCCTTTCGGAGCACCCGGCGGCGACGTCGCGATCGTCAGGTGACGATCAGAAGTTCCACATCGGCTTCTTCGAGTTCTGCGCGCGGACGATACCGGCCTCCGCAGGGCCGCCCTCGAGCTGCTTCATGAGGTTGTCGATGTTGATGTTCACGCCGAGGTAGACGCGCGTGTCGGCGTAGCGGTTCCAGAACGGGTTGGCGTACTTGCCGTTGTCGGTGAGCGCCGGGGTCGAGTTCCAGTAGCCGACCTCGCCCGTGAGCCACGGGTTGAAGTTGTAGTCGAGCCACGCGCTGAAGTAGTGCGCCTGACGGACCGACGCGCGGTCCTCGACGCCGACGAGGGGCCTGGGATCGGAGACCCCCGCGGCTTCACCCACCGTCGTCGACTTCGGGTGATAGACCCACTGCGCCGAGCCGAGGTAGTAGAAGGCCGGCGCCCACTTGCCCCACTCGCCGGCGACGATCGCCGCGTACGCGAGCGTGTCGGACGCGTTGAGGCGGCCGCTGTTCAAGTCACCGCACGCGACCCCGCCGACGCACTGGACCAGCGCAGAGGCACGCGGGTCCGTCACGACCGCCTGGCGATCCGTGTAGATCGGGTGCGAGTAGAGGCCCATCGCGATGATGCTGACCTCGCCGCCGATCACGTTCTCGAAGCCCTTCACGAGCTGGACGATCGCGCCGGGCGAGAACACCATCGTGCGCGACTGCGAGATCTTCGACGTCGGCAGGGCGGTGCTGACGCCGATCATCGGCTTGATCGTCGCGATCTCGGGGATCTTCTTGTAGTAGAGCTGGAGCGTCGTGTCGCTCAGCACCGGCTCGTTGCGGTAGCGCGTCTCGTCCGAGTTCGTCATCTCGTACGAGACGATCATGCGGCCGCGGAGCTGGAACGCGTCGCTGATCGTGTAGCGCGGGAGGAGCCACGCGTTGCCCTCGACCGTGGGGTCGTTGTACTGGGTCTGCCCCGCGAAGACGGTGTTCGTCGTCATGCTGGTCGTGAGGAAGACCTGCGTGCCGGCGAACGGGCGCGGCTTCGGCTTCTTCTTCGGCTCCTCGGCCGCGGCCTGGGGCGTGTCCGTCGCGGGCGCCGTCCCGCCGCCGATCGAGACCGCGGGCTGGGTCGTGCCGGTCGCGCCGGGGGCGCTTCCGTCGGCGGGCGCCGTCGCGGGCGCCGAGGGCGTGCCGCTGCCGTCCGAGGGCTGCGGGTCCGAGTTCTGCGCGACGAGGACCGGCTTTTCGCCCTGCTTCGTGGCGGGCTTCGCCTGGTTCTCCGAACCGGCCTGGGGCGCGGCGGCCGCGAGCGAGGTCAGCGTGAGACCGACCAGCACCGCCGACAGACACAAGGAACGCTTCATTCTGAGGCTCCGGACAGCGAGAGAGAGGCTCGAGGCCCCGGGTGGGGGCGCGAGCGCGCGACAGATGCAAACCACGTGCTCGGCTCGGACGCCGAGTAAGTAACTGAAATCAGGTGGGTTCTCTCGGGCCGTCGGCGTCTCGTCAGATTGTTGACGGGCGCGCCCTGCGGTCCTCGAACACCCCTCCGGCAAGCACGCTCCCGAGTCCAGGCGGGGAGCGGTCTGGGCTAGTACCTGCTGAGCGTCGCGAGCGCAAGGCTGGCGGCTCAGCTCGAGCGCAGGAAAACCGGCCCGCGAGCGCTCAGTCGAGCTCCTCCCACCACTCCTTCTTCTTGGTGCCGGGCTTCTCCTCCTTCTTCGGCGGCTTGGTCGCCTCGGGAGGGGTCTCGGGGTCGGTCTTCTTGGTCGGCGGAGGCTCGGTCTCGTCCGTCTTCTTCGGCTCCTCGGCGCGGGGCTCGGGAGCCTTCTCCTCGTTCGGGTCGGGGACGTATCCCGGCTCGTACGAGTTGCCGTAGCGGATGGTGCGGCCTCCCCCGAAGAAGCCGTCGAACGTGACGGTGGCTGCGACCGAGACGACGTGCGTGAAGCCGCGGTAGGCCCCCTCGTTCACCGCGGGCATGAGGTCGCCGTTCGCGTCCACCGGCTGGCCGTTCTTCGCGCCGTTCAGCGGACGCACCTCGCCGGCGCCCACGCCGACGACGCGCGGGATCGACGCGATCGCGGCGTACGCGAAGTCGATCCCGAACGCGCCCGACCGGTAGCCGATGCCGAGCGTGCCGGCGACCTTCGCGAGGGTGTCGTAGTCGAGCCGGGTGTACGGGTGATCGGTCGCGGGCGTGTCGAACCATCCGCCCGCACGGAGCGAGAGCACCGAGCCGTCGACGTCGAGGTTGTACGCGCCGCCGCCCCGGATGGAGAACGTGTCCTTGTAGTGGTGGACGATGGTGCTCTGGATGTCGGTGAACGATCCCAGCGTCGGCACCACGAGCACCGGTCCCTGCCCCTGCGCCGCGCCCCAGGCCTCGTACACGACGTCGGCCTCGAGGTCGTAGACCTCGAAGTCCTGATCCATCGAGACGTAGCGCGCGCCCGCGCGCACCACGAGCGGCAGATCGAGGTAGAGCTGCGCCGCGCCGGGTCGTAGCTCGATGTTCTGCCCGAGCCGCGGCGCCTCGGGGCTGAGGGTGCCCTGCGCGTTGAAGCCGACGGGCGTGCGCACCGAGAGGCCGAAGCCGAGGCTCTCGTTCGGCCGGAGCATCGCGCCGAACGTCGCGGCCGCGGACGTCGCCGACGCGACGAGCGTGCTCCGCGTGTCGCAGGGCTGGTACTCGGCGTTCTTGCACTCGCCGAGATCGGCGTAGGTCACCTGCGTCTGATCGAACTTCGCGATCGCGAGGTGCCCGGAGATGCCGACGTCGAGCCACTTGGTGACGCGATAGCCGGCCGCGAGCGTCGGGAAGACGAGCGTCGTTCGCGACTGCACGAAGTCGTAGCGCGACGACGCCGGCGCGGCGTCCACGCCGAGCGGGAACGTCCGGTTGCCGATGGTCGAGGGTCCGTACACGCCGGCGGCGACGGTGAGGCGATCGAGGCTGCCGAAGTCGGTCGCCACGGCGAGGAACGGCGAGACGTAGCCGCCCGCGGAGTTCGAGACCGCGGGATACGGACGGCCTCCCCACGGCGTCGCCGGATCGTTCGGGTCGTCGGGGAACGCGCCCGAGCGACGGAACTCGAACGAGTGGAAGAAGACGTTGCCCGAGCCGAACAGCTTCGTTCCGCGCTGGCGCGCGAGGCCCGCCGGGTTGTGGTGAATCGCCGAGGGATCGTCGGCCTTCGCGACGAACGCCGCGCCGCGCCCCATCGCCTGCGCGCCGTGATCGGCGACCTCGAAGCCGCCGGCGCGGGCGGCGCTCGGCCACGCGACCGCCGCGAGGACGAAGACACCGATCACGCCGCGTGCAGCTCGCACCGAGACCAATGTACGCCGAGAGCGACGGTCAGGGACAACCGGTCCCCTTGCACGCGCTAAAAAGTATCTTATACTCTTTCACATGACGACGACGATCGACGCGGCGCTCGGGACGGTCCTCGGCGCGCTCGTGGGAGACGCCGCGGGTGCGGTGCTCGAGTTCTTCGGCCGGCCGATCGCCGAGGGCGACGTCGCGCACGCGATGACGATGCCCGGCGGCGGGACGTGGCAGGTCGCGCCCGGCCAGATCACCGACGACGGCGAGCTCACCATGAGCCTCCTCCGCGCGCTCGCGGCCTCGCCCGACGATCCGACCCGAGCCGCGGCCGAGCGCTACGCGGCGTGGGTGCTCTCGGATCCCTTCGACATCGGTGCGACCACCGCCGCGTCGCTCGGGTGCCTCCGCCGCCCCGAGCTGCGCGCGCGCGCCGAGGAGATCGGCGCGCACGTGGTGATGACCGAGACGGCGCGCGAGCGCTGCATGCCCTCGAAGGCGAACGGCAGCCTCATGCGCGCGACGCCTCTCGCGGTGTGGGCCGTGGCGCGCGAGCCGGAGGAGGTCGTTCGCGTGGTCTCCGCCGATGCGCGGCTCTCGCATCCGAACCCCGCGTGCGTCGTGGCCGCGAGCGCGTACGTGGTGACGATCCGGCACCTCATCGCCCGTCCGGGCGACGTGACCGGCGCGATCGACGCCGCACGCAGCGCCGCGTCCGGGGACGAGGAGGTCGCGGGCTGGCTCCGCGACGCCGAGGCGGGACGCGAGGTCGCGTACTCCCCGCAGGACGGCTTCGTGAAGATCGGCTTCTCGCACGCCTTCCGTCATCTCGCGCGCGGAACGAGCTACGACGCGGCGCTGCGCGAGACGCTCCTCGGCGGCGGCGACACGGACACGAACGCGTGCATCGTCGGCGGCCTGCTCGGCGCGCGCTTCGGCGCCTCGGCGATCCCCGCGCGCATGCGCGAGGCGGTCCTCGCCTGCGATACGCGCGCCGGCAAGAACCCGAGGCCGGACGACCTCCATCCGCGCGCGGCGCCGTCGCTCGTCGCGATGCTTCTCGCCGGCAAGACCTGATAGAAGTCGGGCGTCATGGCCCGAGCAACGGCGAAGCGACGTACGGCGACGGCCGTCGAGCGCGCGCCCGGCCGGGGGAAGTACGACCGGACACGCACGCCGGACGAGCGGCAGAAGGAGCAGCTCCGGCGCCTGCTCGACGCCGCGGCGCACGTCTTCGCGGAGAAGGGCTGGGCCGACGCGACGGTCGAGACGATCGTGACGCGCGCGGGGATGAGCCGGCGCACGTTCTACGAGCACTTCGACGATCTGCGCGACTGCCTGCTCACGCTGCATCACCGGGTGACCAAGGCGGCCGTCCGCGCCGTCGAGGCCGCGGTGGCGGCGGAGACCGATCCGCGCGCGCGGCTCCGCCTCGGCGTGACGGGCTTCCTCGGCGGGATCGCCGCGTTCCCGCACATCGCGCGCGTCATGTTCCGTGTCGTGCGCGAGGCCGGCCCGGAGTTCGAGCCGATGCACGAGCGCATGATGGCGCGCTTCGCGCGGCTCATGGCCGACGGCGTGCAGGTCGCCTACGAGCAGGGGCTGGTGCAGCAGCCGCCGGACGAGCTGCGCGTGTTCGCGCTCTGCTCGGCGATGGAGGCGGTCGCGATGCGCTTCGCCATGCGCGGCGAGGAGGCGAAGGCGCTCGAGGCCGCGCCCGTCCTCATCGAGATGGTGACGAAGGTCTTCGCCTGACGCCGATCAGAAGCCGCGATGGGCGTCGACCGGCTTCGGGACCGGCGCCTTGGGCTTCGGCTTCGGCTTCCACGGCGGCGGCTTCTTCGTGCTCGGCTTGGTCGACGCGGAGGCGGAGGCGGAGGCGGACGCGCTCGCGCTCGGGGGCGGAGCGGCCGCCGACGCCGACGGCGCGACCGACGCCGACGGCGTGGCGCTCGGCACGGCGGCGGACGACGCGCTCGGCGGGGGCGCGGGCTCGGCGGACGGCGCGGGCTCCGCGACGGGCGGATGCCGGTAGCGATCCCACATCGCGCGGAGCGGGGCGCGCTTCCAGTACGCGGCGCCTGCGCCCGCGCCGACGAGCAGGAACAAGAAGAGGACGACCCCCGCGCGGCTCTTCTTCTTCGGCTGCACCGGCGGCTGCGCGGGCGCGAGCGCATGCGGCGCCATCGCCTGCTGCGTCTGCGCGAACGCCATCGGATCCGACCTGCCCGGCGCGGGCATCGGCGCGTGGTACGGCGCGACCGCCGGCATGCCGCCGGCCGGCGTCCCCGGCGGCAGCGGATACGGAGGCAGCGCCGCCGTTCCGCCGGGCGGCGTCCCGATCGGCAACGCGTGCGGCGACGGATGGCCGATGACGGGCGGAGCGGCGGGCATCGCCGCGCTCGATCCGTGCGCCGCGAACGGCGGCATCTGCGCCGTCCCCTTCGGCTCGCGCGGCGGCGGCGGCGCGGGGATCGCCACGGGCGTCTCCGGAACGGCGAGGCCCAGGCCGGGCGGCGGGCGCACCGGAGCGCCACCGCTCGCCGCCTCGGTCTCGTCGTACAGACGCGGGAGCGCGGCGGCGATGGCCCGCTCGCGCTCGCTGTCGGGCGACGCCACGTCGGCCCTCGCGCCCGGCTTCGCCGGCAGCTTCAGCGGGCCCTCGCCGAGGCCCACCATCGTGCGCTTCTTGTCGGCCTTCTTCTTCCGTTCGGCCTCCGCCTTGAGCTGCGCCTTCAGCTCGGCCGCGCGCCTCATCGCGCCCTCGACGTCGATCGCCTCGCGTCGCGCGGTCGTGTCCTCGACCAGCGCATCGACGGGCTTCGGCGCGCGCGGCACCGTGGCGTCCTCGGTCCCGTCGTCGGCGCCGATCTTCGCGAAGGCCTCGTTCGCGGTGGCGATCAACCGCTCGGCGTCGCCGACGGTCGTCGCCGTCTCGTCCTGATACGTGTCACTGTCGTCACGCTTCTTGTTGGCGTCGAGGTTCCGCCGGGCCTGCGCCGCCGACTCGGCGAGCATCTTGCCGACGAGCGTCGTCGTCTCGTCCTCGGGCACGCCGTCGACGGTGATCTTCGGGATCGCCTCCTCCGCCGGAGGCTCGGCGGACGCGCCCGACGCGCCCGATGCGGCCGACGCGCCCCGGTTGACCGCCGACGGCGGCGCGACGCCGACGAGCGTCGGCGAGCGCGGCCGCTTCACGCCCATCTTCCGCGGCGCCTCCATCGTGAGCGGCTCGGCATCCGCCGGCGAGGCGACGGACGGCGGTGGCTCGGGAGAAATGACGGGGCCGCCCGGCAACGTGGCGACGTTGCTCCCGAGCTGAGAGGTATCGACGTCGACATCGAGCTGCGTCAAAGGCTCGTCGTCTTGTGCGCGATCTGCGTCCGACAATCCCGGTGCCCCAACACGGGATCATACCTCCGCCGCCCTTCAGAAAGCGATTCCGCTGCGAACGAGCGCGAGCAGCGGCGGCCGCCTCCCTCCCCCGCCTCCCGCGTCGCTCGAGACGCCACGGATGAGCAGATCGAGGCCCCAAGCAACGGCCAGGCCGGTGACCAGACCGATGCCGTCCCAGGCGAGGTCCTTCCACGACGGATCGCCGAGGCCCGCGAGGTCTGCCGTCTCCTTCGCCACGCCGGCGGCGATCGCCAGGCCGCCGCCGAGGAGGAGCGCTTGCCCGCGCGTGTCGAGGACGGCCGCGCCGATCGCATATCCGCCGGCCGCGATGCCCGCGGAGACGCCGAAGTGCAGCATCTTGTCCGTCCCGAGCCACGGATCGTCGTCCGCCGCCCGGGCCGACCCGGAGACGAGCGTGACGGCGAGCGCGAGGGCGATCGCCGCTCGCCTCACGGGGCGATCGACGGCTCGAGCGGCCGCACGAAGGTCGAGACCAGCTGGCGCATGACCTCGACGTTCGCGACGTAGCGGCGGAGCGCGCCGTCGGCGCCCGGGAAGTCGGGGTTCAGCTGCGGCTTGCCGTCCTTCAGCTTCAGCTTCGGCGTGCCGTCGGCGTTGAGCAGGTAGTAGCCCTGTGCGTCGGTCTCCACGAGGTACGCCTCGTAGACGAGGTTGTTCGCCCAGTCGAGCATGCGGGCGCCGATCGACTTCTGCTTGTCGACGCCGAAGATCTTCTCGGTGCCCGTCGTGTGCGCGCGGTACGTGATGCTCGTCGCCGGATCGACGAACGTGTACGTCTCCGCCGCCGGCCACGAGATCTGCTCGCTCGCGAGCGCGGTGATGCGCGCATCGTTGATGAAGTCGTAGGTCCACGCGGTGGGGAAGAACATCGTCCCCCAGACCATCGCGTGGAGCTGCTCCTCGAAGCCGAAGGCCGGATCGACGAGCTTCGCCTTCGCCGGCCGCGTGCCGAGCCCGTTCGGCGCATGCCACGAGGGGTACACGAGCGACGCGCTCGGGATGCCGCCGCCGGACGCGTCCGCCCACGGCGCGAACGACTCGACGTCGCCGGTGAGGAGCGAGCCGAACAGGCGGCGCGTCTGCTCCGGGTACACCGTGGCGAAGCTCACGTTCTTGTACCGGCCGTCGACGAAGTCCTCCTTCGAGTTCGAGATGAAGGAGTCGAACGCCTCGGACAGGTAATAGACCGCCCAGATCTTGTCGTAGAACGAGCCGACCTGCTTCTGGTAGTCGGACCACCAGTAGCCCTGGCCGTAGTCGTAGTCGTTGTGGATGTAGCGGCCCTCGCCGAGCGCCACCTTGAAGTCGTAGGCGGTCGTCGCCGGCGCGGGATACGGGTCGGCGACGTAGATGTAGTCGACGAGCCCGTACGGCTGGAGCCCCGGGCACGTGTCCGACGCGGTCGAGCAGTAGTGGCCGGGCTCGGGACGCGTGAGGATGCGCGTGAACAGATCGAACGCGACGCTCGTGCCGACCGCGAGCGGACCGTACTGTCCGTCCGCGAGCAGCTGCGGCGGCGGGTTCGCGGGATCGTCGACGTCGAGCACCATCGCGAACTCGAACGTCTTCGACAGCTGCTGGATCGCGTCGAGGTAGTGGCTCTGCACCCGCGAGGTGACGTCCCACGAGTTGAACGTCGTGCGGCCCCGGCGGAAGGCATCGAGCACGTAGCGATGCTCGTACGCGCTCTCGAGGAAGCGGATCTGCTCGTACGGATCGGCGCCCGCGTCGTACGCGAACGACGGGACGTTGCCCGAGTCGGCGTACTCGTCCGACGAGAACAGGTATCCGCGGCGCACGCGGCCCTGCGCATCGACGACCTTCGGCGTCGTCGCGAACGCGGCATAGGCCGGCACCGCGGCGAAGTCCTTCATGTCGCGGTAGTCGACGACGTCCATCGGCGCGTTCAGGAGGCCGAACTCCGCCTGGTACTGCGAGTAGTGGATGAACTTCGACTCCTCGCTGCTCGGCTGCGGGAAGTAGTGGACGCCGAACAGGCCGAGCGAGTCGCCGAACGCGGTGAGCTCGTACGCCTTGCGCTTGCCGTCGCCCGAGCCGTTCACCGAGACGCCGGGCGCGTTCCACACGTCGACGACGCCGCCGTAGCCGAAGCGGAGCGCGGCGCGGTCGTACTTGCCGATGACGAACATGTCGAGCGACTGGTCGCCCGGGTAGTCCATCACGCTCGACGTGGCGAAGCCGTTGATGCCGCCCTCGATCTCCTCGTCGGTGAGCGGATCGGAGTACCGCGGCCCCACGCACGCCGAGCCGTCGGTGGTGCCCGAGGCGCACGGCTTCGTCACCGACCCGTCCCTCGTGCGGAGCTTCCAGTAGCCGTCGTCGTAGTTGAGCGCGTCGAACGTGCCGGCGAAGTTGTGGCGGAGCCCCATGGCGTGGCCGAACTCGTGCGAGAAGACGCTCGCCGAGTAGCTCTCGCGCGCCCACTGGAAGATCTTGTCCCGGTGCTCCTTCACCTTGGCCGGGTCCTTCGGATCGACGGTGCCGAAGAGCTTCTGCGCCTTCTTCACCAGGCCGAGGAGGTGATCGGCCTCCGGACCTTCGCGCCGGCAGGCATGCCGGCGCAGGCGTCCGAGCGCGGCGCGCTTGTCGAGCGCACGACGGAACAAGGGAGCGTTGCGCGCCAGCGGCGACGCCCGCTCGACCGACGCCTTGGTGATCGGATCGCGCGGGTTCAGGCCCACGGCCTGCGCGACCTCGGGCGTCACCATCTTCGCCTCGATCTCGGAGCCACGGAGCTTCTGCACGCGCTGCGCGATCGCCGTGTTGCCCGAGCCGAGCTTGCCCACCCGCGCGAGCTCCGCGAGCCGCGCGGCATGACGCGCGGCCGGCGGCGCGCTCCGCTTGCCCTTCGTGGGGCCGGTCACGAACGGCGCCATCACGCGCGGATCGAACGCCCCCATCCGCTCCGACAGCTCGGCGGGCGAGAGCGCGCTCTTCTCCGTCGCCGGCGCCTGCATCGCGCGCACCCAGTCCGAGACGTCCTTGCCCTCGATGAACGCGTCCGGCGGCGTCGTGCCGTTGAGCAGCTCGACGAGATCGGTGAGCTGGCCGGCGGCGCGATCGAGGGTCGAGCCCCACTGGTTGACGCTCCCGGCGATCTTCTCGCCGGTGAGCGGGTCCTCCGCGTCGACCATGATCCCCCACGGCGCCTGCGCCTGCGGCGAGGTCACGAACGTGAGGAGGTTGTACCGGAGATCGCCGATGCGCGGGCTCGTCCCCTCCTTGCCGCACGCCGGATCGTCGAGCTTCGGATCGACCGGGTTGTGGCAGAGCACGAAGATGCGCGGCACCTCGGCGGGGGACGCGTCCCCGATCGGCGGCGCGAAGTCGTCGGCCCACGTCGCGGGCCAGCCCATCTCCGCCGCGCAGTCGCCTCCGCCGGTGCGCCGGCACTCGGCGAGCCGGCCGCTCAGCACCGCGACGCGCATCGCGTCGCTCCACGCGTCGATCACCTTCTTCGAGCTCTCGAAGAGGTCGGCGGGGAAATCGCGGTTCGCGTGCCACGCGATGGTGCGGACCTTCCGATCGCGCAGCGGGACGGTGCACGCATGACGGAGCTCGTCGCAGCGCGAGCCGCGCCCGACCGCCGCGCACTCGTCCTCGGTCCCGTCGGCGTCCGCGTCGCGATGGGGATCGGCGCCCACCGGCGTGGTCTCGGGCGTCGCGCACGCCACGTCGGCATGCGACTTCTGCCAGAGGTTCCAGCGCGAAGCGAAGCGATGCCACTTGTCGTCGACGATGCCGTAGCGGCGGTCGTAGCCGTACCGGTCGTTCGTGAAGTACCCGAACATCTCCATCCGCCGGCCGTCCCACTCGGCGGCCTCGTAGTCGGTGTCGACCACGCGGCGGAACGCGAGCCGCAGCTTCACCTCGCTCGGGTTGCAGCTGATGCGCGGGAAGCTGCCGACGAGCAGGCACGCCGGGAAGTCGCCCCACTCCTCGTCGTGGATCATCTGCGGCGCGGCGAACGCCTTGTTCGTGACGTCGAGGTAGCCGTTCTCGAGATCGAGCGCCGGCGCATCGGGGCTCTCCGGATCGCTCACGTGATACGCGATCGGGTCCCACTTCACGCCGCCCCACAGGCCCATCTGCGAGAGCGCGTCGAGGTCGTACGCGTCGGTCACCAGGTTCGTCGACCAGTCGACGCGGATGTACTCGCGCTGGTTCCACGGACGATCGCGGTCGTTCTCCTCGACGAGGTTGTTCTCCTCGCCCGTCGACGGGTTGTACGAGCGCCGGATGTCGAACTGCTTCGTGATCGCGAAGCTCGCGACGATCTGACCGTCGGTCGTCGGGCTCTTCGGCGCCTTCTTCGGCGCATCCATGCCCGGTGCGTCGATCCGGCCCTTCGCGTCGGTGTCGTCGACGAGCTCGTAGGACAGCCGTGCGACGAGCTTGTCCTCCGTGATCTCCCATCGCACGCGCACCGTCGGCTGCGAGTCGGAGCTGGTGAAGAGGCTCTCCGATCCCGCGCCCGCGGCCACGTCGACCACCGTGGTGCGGAAGTAGAACTCGGGGTCGTCCGAGCGATCTTCGAGCTCGTCGCCGACGAAGAACGACTTGGGGAGCGCGCCGATCTGGACCTGGTTGATCGGATCGCGCTCCGCCGAGCAGCCCGCGCCGCCGAGCGCGCACACCGCCGCGATCGCGGCCACCGAGAGACCCGCGCGAACCTTTGCCGACCCCATGAGCGGCGCGCATCTAGCATTTCCGCCGCAACCTGCCATTCAAGGTTGCGCAATCTTCTTCTCACGAGCCCGACCCGGCGCGGGATGCTACGCCTGTGGACGTGCAGCCCTCGCGAACGTCCGCCTTCGCCTGGGCCCTCGCCGTCTCGGGAGGGGCCCTCTTCTTTCTCGCATGTTCGTCCAGCGCCGAAGAGAACGGCTCGCCCCCGGATACGACCGAGGGCGAGGTCGACGGCGGCGGGTCGAGCAGCAGCTCCAGCAGCAGCTCGAGCAGCAGCGGCGGGGG
>JBDHVD010000050.1:0-28754 GCA_039809525.1 Labilithrix sp.
GACGGCCTGCTCGAAGCGAAGCGTCGCGCGCTCGGCGAGCCCGCATGGCGCGAGCTCCGCGGCGTGGTGCGCGAAGCGGGCGGCGGTCCGCTCGCCGGCGCATGGGTGCACGCGACGTCCGCCGACGGCAAGTACCTCACGCGCGCGCAGAGCGGCGCGGACGGCGCGTACGTCCTCCACGTCCCCGCCGTGCCCGTGCAGCTGACGCCAACGCTCCAGGGCTGGGCGATCCCCGCGCCGACCGCGGCAGCCGCCGACGCCGCGACCGCGGACGTGACCCTGCCTCCGCGCGCGACGCTCGACGTCACCGCGCGCGATGCGACGACGAACGAGCCCATCCCGGTGCGCGTGCAGGTGCTGCCCGCATCGCCGCTCGGACCGGCCCCCGAGTCGTTCGGCATCCGCGAGGAGACGAACGGCCTCTGGCAGGAGTTCGCCGTGACGGGGCACGCCACGCTCCCCGTCCCGCCGGGCAACCATCGCGTGATCGTCTCGCGCGGCTTCGAGTACGAGCTCTACGACGCGCCCGCCGTCGCGGAGGCGGGCAAGACGACGACGATCACCGCGTCGCTCCAGCGCAGCGTCGAGACGACCGGCGTGATGTGCGCCGACTTCCACGTGCACTCGAACTACTCGCTCGACTCGACCGATCGCTTCGAAGAGAAGGTGAAGAGCGCGATCGCCGACGGTCTCGAGATCCCGGTCTCGAGCGAGCACCAGTACATCGAGGACTTCCTCCCCGTCATCCAGCGCCTCGGCCTGACGAAGTGGGCCTACAGCTTTCCGTCCGCCGAGCTCACCACGTTCACGTGGGGCCACTTCGGCGTCATCCCCGCGCATCTCGATCGCGACGCGCCGAACAACGGCGCCACGGCGTGGATGGGACGCCTGCCCGGCGAGGTGTTCAAGGAGGTGAACGAGGCGCCTGAGAAGCCGGTGCTCGTCGTGAACCATCCGCGCGCCGGCCTCTTCCAGGGCTACTTCGGGATGGCCGGCTTCGACCGCGCCCAGGCGCGCGGCACCAACACGGAGCTCTGGAGCGACGCATTCGCCGCGCTCGAGGTGGTCAACGGGGTCGACTTCGACGCGAGCCGCGACGCAGCGGTCGCCGACTGGTTCTCCCTCCTCGGCACCGACAAGACGTACTGGGGCGTGGGCAACTCCGACAGCCACGACTACCGCCGATCGTTCGTCGGCTATCCGCGCAACTGCCTCCGCTTCGGTCACGACGACCCCTCGAAGCTCACGGGCGAGAGCGTCCGCGACGCCCTCCGCGCGGGCGCGAACGTGGTCACCGGCGGCCTCTACCTCACGGTCGAGGGCCCCGGCGGCATCGGACCGGGCGGGAAGGCCGCCGCCGGCCCGTACAAGGTGACGGTCGCGTCGCCGGGCTGGATCACCCCCACCTCGGTCGAGGTGATCGTCGACGGCGTCACCACCCAGACCGTCCCCGTCGGCACCTCGACCGGACCGGGGCCGGGAAAGCGCTTCGAGCTGGCGATCGACGTGCAGCCCACCCAGAGCCGCGCGCGTCACTGGGTCCTGTTCCACGCGACCGGCACGGGCGATCTCGCGCCGGTCCATCCGGGGAAGAAGCCCTTCGCGTTCTCGAACCCGATTTTCTTTTGACGGATCTGCGCTAGTAACTCCGGTCCCCGTGCATCCCAACCACGAACGGCTGAGGCAGCTCTACACGAACAAGCCCGTCATCCTCGCGCCGCTCGAGGACGTCTCGGACATGGTGTTCCGCCGGCTCTGCCGTTCGCAGGGCGCGGAGATCACCGTCACCGAGTTCGTGAACGTCGAGGGCCTGCTCCGCGGCTGCAAGAACGCCCGCCGCAAGATCCGCCTCGCGGAGGATGACGCCCTCACCGCCATCCAGATCTACGGCTCCGATCCCGAGCGCCTCGCGGAGGCCGCGCGCTACGCCGAGAGCGCCGAGCCGTTCTTCATCGACATCAACTGCGGATGCTGGGTCCCGAAGATCGCCGGTCGCGGCGCGGGCGCCGGCTGGCTCCGCGATCCCGCCGCGATGGTGGCGATGGCGAAGATGGTCGCCTCGAGCGTCGCCCTCCCCGTCACGGTGAAGACGCGCATCGGCTACGGCCCCGAAAGCGACATGCCGATCGTCGATCTCGCACGCCGCCTCGAGGACGCGGGCGTCGCCGCGATCACCATCCACTGCCGCACGGCGAAGATGGGCCACTCGGGTGCCGCGGACTGGACCTGGGCGGCCAAGGCCCGCGAGGTCGTCTCGATCCCCGTGATCGTGAACGGCGACGTGAAGTCGGCCGACGACGCGAAGCGCGCGATCGAGACCACCGGCTGCGAGGGCGTGATGGTCGGCCGTCGCGCGATCGAGCATCCGTGGATCTTCCGCGAGGCGAACGCGCTCCTCCGCGACGGCGTCCACCTGCCGATGCCGACCGACGACGAGCGCATCGCCCTTTGCAAGACGCACCTCCGCGCGAACGTCGAGGAGCGCGGCGAGCCTGCCGGCGTCCGCTGCACGCGGCGTCACCTGTCGGGCTACCTCTCGGGGCTGCGCGGCGCCGCGCAGCTCCGGCGCGAGCTCAATCTGTGCGATTCGCTCGAGGGCTGCCTCGCGATCCTCGACGGCTGGCTCGCGCGCCGCGACGAAGTCGAAGCCGCCTGACCGGCGCGCGGCGGCCGTCGCCTCGCGTTCCCGCCTGCCGGGGTCCGAATTCGCTCGGAGGCTGCCCAACCTCTCGATCCTCCCCATCGCCGTGTCCCGGCTCGGGCCGCAGCGCAGACAAGTTCGCCCGGATCGAGGTGGCCCGCGCCACCCTCGATCTGGCCCGCGCCAGCTTCACCCGCCCGTTCGCGTCGCGCTGCCGTCCTGCTCGGCGCGGCCGTCGCGGCTTTTGCGCAAAAGCGTGCGTGGCTTGCCTGGAGAAGCCACGGTGGGTAACTCCGCGGGATGACGTCGGTCGCGTCCTCACGCTTCTCCAGTGAAGCCAGCGGGGCGGCGCGAAGGTCCCGGTCCCGAGGGGTGCGGGCGACGCTCAGGGCCCGAACGCCGCGACGATCGGGCCGGTCGTACGCGTGAAGCGTGCGGTGCGTCCGGCGAGGAACGAGAGGCCGTCGCTCCGAAGGCGCGGGGCGTGATCGCGCTCGTACGCCTCGAAGGCCTCGCGCGACGCGAACCGGTAACGGATCTCGATCGCGTGCGCGCCGTCGAGCAGGACGAGATCGGCCGCGTGCGCGCCCGCCGCGAGCACGTCCGAGACGTGGCGATCCCGCAGCCACGCGAGCGTGTCGCGCAGGACTGCGGGATCGTCGAAGTCGATGCGAACGGTGTATGCGAACAAGGAGCCGATCAGTTGGCGCCGAGGCAAGCCGTCAGCGCCGGCGTCTGCGTCCAGCCGCACTTGCCGTCGGCCTGACGCTCGCACGCGGCGGTCTGGTAGCACGCGTACTCGGGGCGGTACTCGCACGTGCTGAACATGTCCTGCTCGGCGCAGATCTGACCGCTGCAGCCGGTCTTCACGCACGCGCCCTGGGGCGGCGGCGGCGGCGGGTCAGCGATGCAGACCGGGATCGAGCCGCCGTTGATGCCCTTCATCTCGCAGTGCGTCCCCGCCGCGCACCGCACGTTCGCGCACGTCAGAAGGGCCGCGCGAAAAAGCGTCGTCGTCGATCCGAGGCGCGTGAGCGTGAGCTCGTCGTTGGCGAGCGACGCGCCGTAGACGCGCGCCTTGTTCGTCGAGGGGCGGAGGCGGATCTTCGTCTTGCCCGAGACCTTGTAGGCGTTCCACTTGCCGCTCTCCGAGAGCGTGCACGGGAAGCGGAAGCAGCGGACGCCGGGGTTCACGAGCGTCGCCTCGACCTTCGCCGCGTAGGTGCCGTCGGCCTTCAGATCGATCGTCTCGAGATCGACGAAGTCACCCGAGTCGGCGGCGCGCCACGCGTACTTGCCGACGAACTGGTGGCCGAGGACGGAGAGCTCGTCCTCCGAGGCCTCGACGTCGTCGCCTTCGTGATCGGCGCCGTCCGGGTTGGTGGAGTCGGCCGTGCAGCCCACGAGGGCGAGGGGGCCGGCGACAAGCGAAGCAGCAAGAAGGGCAGCGGGAGAAAGCTTCATGGGCCGCCTCCATAGCCCAACCCTACGCACGTGCAACCCCAAAGTAGTACACTTCGGCACATGCCGATGATCCGCGCGAAATTACTGATGGATGCGGATCATTACGATCACCTGATCGCGCGCGACGTCGCGAGCGCGAAGGTGAGCGTGTGGATCGCGACGGCGAACCTGAAGACGATGATGGTCGAGGCGCCGATCGGCTCGCGGGCCCGGGCGCGTGGACGTTACGTCTCGTTCTTCGAGACGCTCGCCGATCTCGCGAAGCGCGGCGTCGACGTGTGCATCCTGCATGCATCGCTCCCGAGCGGCCCGCTCCGCCGCGAGATCGATCGGCTCGGCAAGGCATCGGCGAACGTGAAGCTGCGGCGCTGCCCGCGCGTGCACCTGAAGATGATCGCGATCGACGGGCGCCTCCTCTACCTCGGGAGCGCGAACGTCACGGGCGCGGGGCTCGGCGCGAAGGGCGAAGGCCGCCGCAACTTCGAGATGGGCATCGTCACCGACGACACCGGGATGCTCGATGCGGCGCAGGCGCGGTTCGATCGGATCTGGCGCGGCGCGGAGTGCGCCGCGTGCAAGCTCCGCGCGGAGTGCCCGAAGCCTATTTCGAGTGCAGCGAAGCGACCAGCTTCTCGAAGTCCGGCCGCGCCGCGCTCACGGTCTTCTCCGGCCCGGTCATCTTGAAGAAGTGCTGGCGGTCGCCCGCGTCGACGAGCGCGCCGAGGAGCATCTGCTTCTCCTTCGGCGCCGAAGGCGCGCCCATCATCCCGCCGCCGGCGAACGTCCCCTTGATCTCGACGACGGTGACGTCGAGGCCGTTCACCTTCTTCTTCTCCGTCTTCGGCGTGGCGTCACCGAACTGACCGGCCCAGCGCTTGACGTTCGCCTCGACGCCGCCCGCTGCGGCCGAGACCGTCAGCTCGGCGTCTTCGGTATCGCCCGGCGCGCGCGGGACCTTGTACGTCGCCTTCCGCATCGGGTTCGGGTTCGGCATGCTCTGCCAGCTCGAGGGCGCGTCCCACGCGACCTCGGTGAGCGCGGAGCCGGTCGCTGCTGCCGTGGAGGCGGCGGGCGCATGCGCCGTCGTCGCCGGCGGAGCGGGCTCGTCCTTCTTCGCCTCCGGCGTCGGCTCGGGGGTCTTCGAGCACGCGGCGGCGAGCAGAGCGAGGGCGAGGAGACGCTTCATCGTCCGCCCTCTAGCACTCGTTGGAACGCGGCGGCAAGGCGAGGTCCCGTCGCCTCGTCCTCGTGCTTGAAGAAGACCCACGCCTCCTTCCACGGCTGCGCGCGCATCTGCGCGGCCCACGTCGCGAGCGCGGCCTTGCCGTACTTCGTGCGGCGGAGGCGCACGTAGCCAAAGTCCGCCGTGGGCACGATGGGAACGACCTTCTTCGGATCGTCGATCGCGCAGAGGGCGGCGCCGCGCGCGCGGAGGAGCGCGTAGACCTCGTCGTCGAACCAGGTGTCGTTGCCCGGCTCGACCGCGAGGCGCGCCCATCGCGGAACGAGCTCGAGCAGGGCGCGCAGGCCCGCGACGTCCTTCTTCATCGTCGGTGGGAGCTGGAGGTAGATCGGCCCGAGCCGCTCGCGGATGACCTCGGCGATCGCGAAGAAGCTCCTCACCGGCTCGGCGAGCGCCGGTCCCTTGTTCAAGAGGCCGAGATAGACCGGGGCCTTGAGCACGAAGCGGAAGTCCGGCGAGGCGGCGACGTCCTTCGCCCAGCCCTCGAGCGCGCTCGGCTTCGGCATGCGGTAGAACGTGTTGTTGATCTCCACCGCATCGAAGCGCTCGGCGTAGAACGCGAGCATCTTCGCCGCCGGGATCTTCTCGGGGTAAAACGATCCCTTCCACTCCTTGTACGAGAACCCGCTGGTGCCGACGCGAACGCGCATGTCCTTCTCGACGCGCAGCTTACAAGAGGACGTCCCGAACGCGCTCACCCGCGCGTTCGCCGAGGCGCGCGCGCGTGGTCCGGTGCTCGATCTCACGGTCTCGAACCCGACGACCGCGGGGATCGCCTACGACGAAGGGGCGATCGTCCGCGCGTTCGCCGAGCCGCGCATGCTCGCCTACGAGCCGCACGCGCTCGGGCTCCGCTCCGCGCGCGAGGCGGTGGCGGAGGAGATCGGCGCGGACGCGTCGCGCGTCGCCGTCACCGCGAGCACGAGCGAGGCGTACGCGATCCTGTTCAAGATGCTGTGCGATCCGGGCGACGAGATCCTCGTGCCCGCGCCGAGCTACCCGCTCCTCGGATGGCTGGCCGCGTTCGAGGCGGTGAGGCTGTCGCCCTATCCGCTCGTCTACGCCGGGGGATGGCACGTCGACGTGGATGCGCTCCGCGCCGCCGTCACCCCGCGCACGCGCGGCATCGTCGTCGTGAGCCCGAACAACCCGACCGGCTCGTACCTCGGGTCCGAGGAGCTCGAGGCGATGCTCGATCTCGGGCTGCCGATCGTGAGCGACGAGGTCTTCGCGCGCTACCCGCTCGGCGAGCACGTTCCCGACGGCCGGCTCGACACCGTGCTCCGCGCGACGCGCGGCCTCGTGTTCTCGCTCTCCGGCCTGTCGAAGATGGCCGGGCTCCCGCAGATGAAGCTCGGCTGGATCGCGGCGGGCGGCGATCCCCTCCACGCGGACGCGGCGATCGCGCGGCTCGAGATCGTGCTCGACGCGTACCTCTCGGTGGGCACCCCGGTCCAGCACGCGCTCCCCGCCCTGCTCGCGGCGGGAGCCGAGACCCGGCGGGCGATCTCGGCGCGCACGCGGAACAACCTCGCCATCGTCCGCGAGGCGATCGCGGCCGCGCCGAGCGCGACCGTCCTCGCCGTCGAAGGCGGGTGGTACGTCACCCTTCGCGTCCCCGAGACGATGAACGACGAAGAATGGGCGGTCACCCTGGTCTCCGAGGACGCGGTTCACGTGCATCCCGGCTTCTTCTTCGACATGGACCGTGGGGCGCACCTGGTGATCAGCCTCTTGTCGCCCGAGGCGGAGCTCCGCGAAGGGCTCGCGCGGATCGTCCGGCGGATCGCGGCCGCCTCGTGAAGCGAACGGCGCTCGCCGTCGTCCTGGCGCTCGCGACCTCCGGCTGCACGAAGGCGGAGCTGCTCGACTTCGCCATGCGCACCGCACCGCACGGGCGTTCGAGCGCGGCGATGCGCGTCGGTCCCTACCGTGTGCTCGCCGGCGATCTGCACACCCACGTGCTGCCGCCGGATCCGACGTGGCACGTGACGCGCGGCTTCGACGAGACGGCGACGCTGGCGGAGCGCGAGGGCCTCGACTTCGTCGTCCTCACGCCGCACGTGCCGTCGCGGTTCTTCGCCGATCCGGACGCGCGCGCGTGGGTGCAGGCGACGCAGGCCGAGCTCCGCGCGCGCATCGCCGCGCGGCCGTCGAGCGTGCTGTTCGTCCCGGGGATGGAGTACACGGACTACGAGTACGGGCACCTGGGGCTCGCCTTCGCCGACGTCGACGACGTGCTCGCCGACGTGCCCCTCGACGCCGGGCGCGAGGAGCCCGAGCGCTTCTTCGAGCGGTGGAAGGCGCACGGAGGGGTGATGACGATCAACCACCCGACGCTGCGGGCCATGCCGCAGGCGCCGTTCCGCGAGCTCCGCTACGACATGGGATGGCGAGCGCTCTTCGTCCCCGCTCGCCCCGTGCCCTCGGACATCGCGTGGATCACCGAGCACGCGCAGACCATCGAGACCTCGAACACGAGCATCTCGCATCTTCGTGATCAGTTCGTCGTCGGCGACGCCGAGCGGACGCTCCGCGAGGGCGCGCACCTCGCCGATCGGGTCGCGCGCACGCAGCACCGGCGGTTCACCCCCGTCGGCGGCTCCGACAGTCATGGAAGCTGGCTCCGGGCGACGACCTGGGTGCTCGCGCACGAGCGCACCGCCGCGTCGATCCGGGCGGGGATCGTCGCCGGACGGACGTGCGTGCGCGGCCCCGAGGCGTGCACGTTCGTCGCCCGCACCCGCGGCGGCGAATGGGCGAACGTCGGCGGCGCCGTCCACACGTCCTCCGCCCGATCGATCGACGTGCGCAGCGAGGGCGCCGACGCGGCGTACTACGTGAACGGCGCGATCGCGGGCGTTGCGCGCGACGGCGAGACCGTGTCGATCGCGGTCCCCGGCACCTGCGCGCTCGTCCGTGCGGTCGTCGGCTCGAGCTGGTCCGCGCCCGTCCACGTCGACTGCGACTGGGCGCGGTGAAGCGCGCGGTGAAGCGTCGTCAACCGGTGTAGCCCTTGCCGCCGATCCAGGTGCCGAGGTCCTCGAGCGAGATCCAGTACGTCCGCGGGACCGCATTCCACGACGCGCCGCCGCCCTTCCCTTCGGCCGCCGGGTCCGCGACGAGGACCTTCTCGCCGCCGTCGTCGAACCCGACCACCGCGACGTAGTGATAGATCGTGCCGCCCGGGTATCCCGGCGGACGCCATCCGCTGATCACGTTCGCGACGATCGGATAGCCGCTCCCGATCCGGGAGAGCAGATCGACCTTGAGCCGATCGCGCTGCGCCTTGGTCGGCGGATCGTTCATCGGCCGCGACGCGTAACCGCCGCCGCCGAAGTAGTGATTGAGCGCGTTCGCCACGAGGCCGATGTGATCGGTGCCGTTCACCGTCGTCCCCATGAAGCTCGCGAGCGTCGTCTGGCTCGGCGGAGACTTGATCCGCGTACCGAGCGCCATGCGCGTCGATCCCGGCCCGCACCAGTAATAGGTCTCCTGGCCGTACCACGTGACGTCGAGCACCTTCTTCGTCACCGGCGCGGGCGCAGGCGCGGGTGCGGGTGCGGGGCTCTGCCCGGGCGCGTCGTCCCGCTCGGACGGCGTCGCGGGCGTCGATCCCTGCGCGGGCTCCTGCGTGTCGGGGATCGGGGTCCCCGGGCCCTGCTGTCCTTCTCCGGGTGAGCGGAGATCGGTCGTGTCGGCCGAACCGCACGCGACGAGGAACACGAGGCCGAGCGCGGCGCCGAGGTGCCGGGTGAGGCGGAGATCACTCATGACGATCGCCGTCGGGTTCACGACGCGTGCCATGGCCTGCGGTCTCGTGCGATCCCGCGAGATCGAAGGACTCGCCCGATGCCCACTGGAACATTCCACGCCGTGCTCGCGACGCCTCGCGACGTGGATCGCGCGCTCACGCGAGGGCGCGCGGCCTCACCGGCGAAGGGCGGTTCACACGCTGCGCACGACCGGGAGGCGGACGCGCACGACGGTGCCGACGCCGAGCTCGCTGTCGATCGCGATGCCCCCGCCGTGCGCGTCGACGACGCGCTTCGCGAGCGCGAGGCCCAGCCCGAGCCCGCCGGTCGCGCGCGTGCGGCTGCGGTCGGAGCGGAAGAAGGGCTCGAAGACGCGATCGAGGTCGCCGCGCGCGATCCCCACGCCGTGGTCCTTCACCTCGACGACGATCGCGCCGCCCTCGGCGCTGGCGCGGACGTCGATCGGATCGTCGCCGCCCTTGCTGTACTTGTGCGCGTTGTCGAGCAGGTTGTCGATGACGCGCCGGACGAGGATCGGATCGCCCTGCACGAACGGCAGGTCCTGGTCGACGTCGACCGAGAGCCGCCGGCCGGGATGCTGGCTCTTGAACTTGGTGACCGACTTGTCGAGCAGCGCGGTCATCGGGATCGTCTCGCGGCGGACCGGGAACGACGAGGACGCGGGGCTGCCGTCCTCGTGCGCGAACCGCGCGGCGGCGAGCACGTCGTCGACGATGCGTTCGAGCTCCGCGAGGTCCTCCGCGATGCCCGCGAGCGACTCGACGGCCACGACGGGCTCCGCCTCGTTGGCGAGATCGAGCGCGACGCGGATGCGCGCCAGCGGCGTCCGCAGCTCGTGCGAGACGTTGGCGAGCAGCTCGCGCTCGGCGAGCAGCAGCCGCGCGACGCGGTCGGCCATGTCGTCGAACGCCTTCGAGACCTCGCCGATCTCGTCGGCGCGCTTCATCTTCGCGCGCGCGTCGAGCTTGCCGCGTCCGAACGCGCGCGTCGTCTCGGTGAGCTGGGCGAGCGGGCGCGTCACCGAACGCGCCGCGAGGAACGACGCGATCCCGACGACGAGGAGCACGAGCCCCACCAGCGTCGGGTACCGCATCCCCGGCGGCGGCCCGGGCAGGTGCACCTCGTACGCGAGCGTCGCCGTCCGTCCTCCGGGAGCGGCGAGCGGAACGGTGCCCTTCCGGAACGGCGTGACCTGGTCGGGGCGCAGGCTCGGCGGCGTCTTCTTCGCGACGACGCGGTCGCCCTCGCGCACCTCGATGGTCCACTCGAGCGTCCTCGAGGCGCGCTCGAGCTCGGCGTCGAACGCCGCCGGGTCGTCGTACACGCGCCCCAGGTCCTCGGCGACGAACCGCGCCTGCTTCCCGCCGAAGGGCGGCAAGCTCCGACGCTCGATCGCCTTGGTCGCCTCCATCGCCGCGAAGACGACGAGGAACTGCACGAGGCCGATGAGGTAGATGCGGAGCGCGAGGCGGGACGGCACGGTCAGCTCCGCTCGAGCGCGAGCATGTAGCCCATGCCGCGCACCGTCTTGATCACGCGAGGGTTGCGCGGATCGTCGCCGAGCTTCGCGCGCAGATGCGAGATGTGCACGTCGATCGATCGATCGAACGCCTCGTCGGGGCTGCCGCGGACGATGTCGACGAGCTGCTCGCGCGACAGCACGCGCCCGGAGCGCTCCGCCAGGGCGCGCAGCAGCATGAACTCGTACGTCGTGAGCGCGAGCGGCGTCCCTTCGTAGACTGCACGCATCGCCTCGGCGTCGATCTCGAGCCCGCCGACGCGGAGCTGCTTGCGCGGCCCCGTCTGTCCGCGCGCGCGGCGCGCCTGCGAGCGGATCCGCGCGAGGAGCTCGCGCGACGAGAACGGCTTCGCGATGTAGTCGTCGGCGCCTCCCTCGAGGCCGAGCACGCGATCGGCCTCCTCGCCGCGCGCGGTGACCATGATGATGGGGACGTCGGTGCGCATGCGCAGCTGCCGGCAGACCTCGAGGCCGTCCATCCCCGGCAGCATCAGGTCGAGGAGGATGACGTCCGGGCGCTCCTTGATCGCCGTCGCGAGGCCCGTCGGGCCGTCGGACGCCACGGTGACGCGCACGCCGTGGGACTCGAGGTACTTCGCCGTCAGGCGCGCGAGGCGCTCGTCGTCCTCCACGAGGACGACGGCGATCGTCTCGGTGCCCGGGGCGCTCGACATGGGATCCACCACCGTCATGATCCATCGATGTCATCGCTTCGTGAAGCGCCGCCCCCGCTTTCGTGAAGAATTGTCGAGCGGACGTCAGCGGAGGTCGTAACGCTTCAGTTTGTCGTAGAGCGTGCGGAGCCCGATCCCGAGCTTCGCCGCGGCGGCCCGGCGGTTGCCGCCCACGGACGCGAGCGTCCGCTCGATCGTCTGCCGCTCGAGATCGGCGAGCGATCCGCCCTCCGCCGCGACCGTCGCCGTCTCGGCCGGCTCGATCCACAGATGGTCGGTCGTGAGCACGGGGCCGTCCGCGAGGATCATCGCGCGCTCGAGCGTGTTGCGGAGCTCGCGCACGTTGCCCGGCCACGTCTCGCTCTCGAGCCGCCTCTTCAGCGCCTCGTCGAGCCGCGGGGGAGGTCGGCCGGCGGAGGCCGAGAGCTCCGCGACCAGCGTCTCGGCGAGCGGAACGATGTCCTCGCGGCGCTCGCGCAGCGGCGGCAGGCGCACCGGGAACACCGCGAGCCGGTGATAGAGGTCCTCGCGGAACGTCCCCTCGCGCACCATCGCGCGGAGATCGCGATGGGTCGCCGCGATCCAGCGCACGTCCACCTCGATCGGCGTCGATCCCCCGAGGCGCTCGAACGTGCGCTCCTCGAGGACGCGAAGGAGCTTGGCCTGGAGCTGCGGGCGCAGCTCGCCGACCTCGTCGAGGAAGAAGGTGCCGCCGTCGGCGAGCTCGATCCGTCCGCGCCGCTGCGCGTGCGCGCCGGTGAACGCGCCCTTCTCGTGGCCGAAGAGCTCGCTCTCGAGCAGGTTCTCGGTGAGCACCGCGCAGTTGATCGCCACGAACGGCTTCTGCGCACGCGGGCTCGCGTCGTGGAGGAAGCGCGCGGCGACCTCCTTGCCCGTTCCGCTCTCGCCCTGGAGGAGGACCGTCGCGCCGCTCTTCGCGACCTTCGCCAGCGCGGCGACCACCGGCGTCATCGAGGGAGCGCCGAACGTGAGCGCGGAGCCCTTCGGCTTCGGCCCGTCGTCGGGCGCTGCGAGCTCGGCGCGACGGGCGAGCGCCCCCTTCACCAGGTCACGCACCGCCGCGGGGCCGGACAGGGGCTTCTCGAGGTAGTCGTAGACGCCGAGCTTCATCGCCTCGACGGCGCTGGCGACGCCGCCGTGCGCGGTGAGCACCACGATCTCGACGTCCGGCTGCTCGGTGCGCAGCGTGCGGACGAGCGTCATGCCGTCCATCTGCGGCATCTTCAGGTCGGTGATGACGACGTCGAACGGCTCCTCGCGCGCGGCGCGGAGCGCGACGACGCCGTTCTCCGCCTGCACCACGTCGTGCCCGTCGCGATCGAGCGACTCGGCGATGAAGCTCCGTACGCCCTCTTCGTCGTCGACGACGAGGATCCGGCCTCTCCGTTTCTCCGTCATGGTCTCTCGTTCGCGAAGCGTAGGCGGAAGAGCGCGCCGCCGTCGGGATGATTCTCGCCGGTGAGCGAGCCGCCGTGCTGCTCGGCGATGCGGCGTGCGACGGCGAGCCCCAGGCCGGTGCCGCGCGTGCGCGTGGTGTGGAAGGGCTCGAACATCTGCGCCTCCGCGCCCGGCGGGATGCCCGCGCCGCGATCGCGCACCTCGACGACGACGTCGTCTCCCTCCTTCGCCACGCGGAGGTCGACGTGCTCGCCGTCCGCGGTCGCCTGGAGCGCGTTGTCGACGAGGTTGTGGAGCGCGCGCGAGAGCCGCGCCTCGTCGACGAACAAACGCTCGGGCGCCGCGTCGAGATCGACGTCCACGCGCGCCGAGGCGAGGTGCTCGATCGAGCGCGCGACGAGATCGGCCGGCGTGACCGGCGCGCGCTCGATCGGGCCGTCGCGGACGAAGTCGAGCAGGCTGGTGGTGAGCCCCTCGAGCCTCTCCGCCTCGCGCACGACGCGCTCGGCCTTCGCCTTCTTCTTCGGCTCGTCGAGGTCCTCGACGAGGAGCTGCGCGTGCCCCTTGAGCGACGCGAGCGGATTGCGCAGCTCGTGCGCCATCACCGACGACATGCTGCCGAGCGCGACGAGCCGCTGCTCGCGCGCGGCCTTGCGCTCGATCATCGCGAGCCGGGCCGCGCTGCGCGACCACGCGACGGCGAACGCGAGGAGCGCGGCGCCGGCGAGCGCCCCGACGACGGAGATCCGCGTGAGGTCGGCGCGGAGCTTCTCGATCACCGGCGGCTCGAACTCGAGGACGAGGAGCGCGGGGCCCATGCCCGGCGGCGGTCGCTCTCCCCGCGCACCACGACGCGGCGGCATCAGCGGAGCGGCGACGCGCACACGCCGCCCGAGCACCTTCGACTGCCCGGGGCGCGGGACGACCTCACGCATCTCCGAGACCCCCGCCTCGGAGATCGCGCGTCCCTCGCGGTCGACGACCGCGACGTAACGCAGGCCCGACGAGGCATGCGCCGCGAGCGTGCGCTCGAGCTGCGCGCTCGACGGGGGCAGCGGCTCCTCGACGAGCTCGGGGACGACGGTGCTCACGAGCACGTCGCCCTCTCCGCGAACGACGATGTCCGACGCATCGCCGAGCGCCCGCTGCGCGAAGAACACCGTGACGCCGAGCGAGAGCACGGCGAGCACCGCCATCGCCAGCCACGGTCGTCCCCGCGCGCGCGCGTTCATCGCTTCGTCCGCACTCAAGGCGCGTGCCACCGTACCTCGCGCGGGACGCGCGGTCGATCGCGCGGGCGCCGACTGCGGACCCCGCATCATGGAGTGCGGAATCCGCACTCCGCATGGCCGCGCTCGGCCGATCGAGCCCATTTCTCCGTGCTCGCCGCGCTGGCAGGGCGCTTGCTCCTGTCCGGTTCGACAGCCACGAGCCCCGCACGGCGTGAGGGCACGAAAAGGAGCTTCCGAGATGAATTCGTTCCGCACCCTGTTTCCCGTCCTCGGCGTGATCGCCGCCCTTGCTGGTTGCAGCGCCGAGACCGGCGCGAACAACGGCGTGGACACCGCGAATGCCGCTCAGGCGAAGACGGCGCTCTCGAACCCGAGCACGGAGCGCGCCGGCAAGGACGGTCATGCCTTCGCGGGCCGCCACCACGGCGGCCCCGACTTCCTCGTCTTCGCGGCGCTCCACGAGAACATCGGCCTGTCGGCCGAGCAGCGCAGCACCCTCGAGGGCCTCGTCGCGCAGAACCGGCCGAAGGAGCCGCCGCAGCCCGACAAGACGCGCAGCGCGGCGCTCGCGACCGCGATCCGCTCGGGCAAGGTCGATGCGTCGACGTTCCAGGTGAGCGTCGAGAACCGCGACGCGATGATGAAGGAGCGCCTCGCGAAGTCGGCCGCGAGCCTGGCGACGCTGCACGAGACGCTCACGAAGGAGCAGCGCGCGGCGCTCGTCGACGCGATCGTCGCCAAGAAGGCGACGCACGAGCGCGGCGAGCGCGGTGAGAAGGGCGGGCGACCGATGCACGCGGAAGGTCGCGAGCACGGCCCCCTCGGTCACCTCGTCGCCGGCCTCGACCTCACGCAGGAGCAGCAGGCTCAGCTGAAGGCGAAGCTCGACGCCGATCGTCCGGCGCGTCCGACCGAGGGCGACCGCGAGGCGATGAAGGCGAAGTTCGAGGCGATGAAGAAGACGATGGACGCGAAGCTCCAGAGCTTCAAGGCCGACGACTTCGACGCCAACGCCTTCGTGGCGCCGCCGGCCGACGCTCCGAAGATGGGCCCGCAGGACCACGCGGACCGCATGGCGAAGGAGCTGGCGATCGTCGTCTCGATCCTCACCCCCGCGCAGCGCGAGCAGCTCGCGCAGAAGATCGAGCAGGGACCTCCGGCCCGTCCTCCGATGCGCGAGGGGGCGCGCGAAGCCCGCTGATCAACACGCGCAGCCGCCCCGGCGACGCCGGTATCGACGAGGTCCCGTCGGTGCCGGCGTCTCCCTCCGCGACGCGTTCGATCGCTAGAACGCGGCGCCGAACGAGAGGACCTGGGTCGCCGCCGGGCTCGTCGTCGCGGGCGGCGCCGGCTCCGCGGCGTCGGCGCGCGGATGGAACACGACCGGAAGGAGGATGCCCATCGCGGTGCCGGCGGCGGCGCCGACGAGAACGTCGGTGAGGTAGTGCTTGTCGGCGGCGATCCGCAGGTAGCCGGTCAGCGCGGCGATCGTCGCGCCCGGGATCCACGTGATCGGCGCGAGGCGATAGCCGCGGAGGTGCGCGACGGTGCCGGCCGCGGCGGCGAGCGTGAACGTGAGCGAGGTGTGCCCCGAGTAGAAGGACAGCCGCGCGTCGGCCGTCGGGCTCGGCGAGAGCGGCGTCTTGTAGTGACCGTACGGGCGCTCGCGCGCGACGGTGTACTTCACGATCTGGTTGAGCGTCGCGCTCGCCGCGACCGCCTCGAGGACGAGGAGCGCGTCCGTCGGCGTCTTCTGCGACGCATCGTCGCTCGCTGCCGCGCCCGCGAGCGTCGCGAACGCGGTGGTCGGCGCGACGACGAAGCCCATCGCGTCGGAGATGAGCGCCGCGCGCTTCGGCCTCGCCCAGAGGAGGGCGTCGCGCGCGCCCTCGTCGAACGCGTTCGACGCGCACCAGCGGCACTCGTCCGGTACGAGGTCGGGCTTGCCGAGCTCGCTCCCGACCACGAGCGCGACGGTCGTGCCGGTGAACGCGACGTCGAGCGGCAGGTCCTTCTTCAGCTCGTGGACGTCGTCGGCGTGCGCATCTCGCGCGGCGAGGAGCCCGGCCGCCGCGAGGAAGAGAACTTCGCGCCGCATCGTTCTCACTATACTTTGCAGGCCGTGGATCGGATCCCCGAGCCGCTGAACAACCCGTCGAACGTGCGGGTCGTGGAGCCGGTGCCCTTCGCACCGACGCCGCGCCAGCGCCTCCGCTCGTTCATGCGGATGCACGGGCACAAGCTGTGGTGGGTCCACTCGGCGTACGCGCTCGGCCTCGGCATCGCGGTCGTCGCGTTCGCGCAGAAGGGCTTCGATCACGCGCGCTGGCTCGCCGTCTCGCTCGGCGCAGCGTGGCTGCTCGTCGTCTTGTTCTTCCGGCTCCACGGATCGGGACGCGAGCAGGCGCACCTCGAGGCCGCGCGTCCGAAGGTGAAGCTCCGGTTCTTCGCGATGACCTACGCGCTGAAGAACCTCTACCAGGGGATGCTCTTCTTCCTCCTCCCCTTCTATTTCAAGTCGACGACGTTCTCCTCTCCGAACGCGTGGTTCGTCGTCGTGCTCGCGGTCTGCGCGCTCTTGTCCACGCTCGACATCGTGTTCGACCGCGTCGTGTTCCGCTTCCGCGCGCTCGCGTCGGTGTTCCACGGCGTCGCGCTCTTCGGCTGCCTGAACCTCGTGGTGCCGGCGCTCTTCCCGGACACGCGCACGCTCACCTCGCTCCTCGTCGCGACGGCGATCACCGTCGTCGGCTTCTGGACCATCCACGTCGGGCTCTCGACGTTCCGCGATCGCCGCTGGGTGCTCCTCTTCTTCGCGAGCATCGCCGCAGCGCTGGGGATCGTCTACGCGGGCCGCACCGCGATCCCGCCCGTGCCGATGTACGTCTCGCGCGGCGCGGTCGGTCCGATCGTCCTCCCCGACGGCAGCCTCGGCATGGTCGTGCGCGAGCTCCATCCGTCGGTCATCGACAAGCTCGTCGCGATCACCGACGTCGTCGTCCCCGGAGGAAAGGGCGATCGCCTGATGCACGTCTGGCGTCACGACGGCGACGAGGTGCATCGCGCGACCGAGACCACGTCGCGCGTCGCCGGTCCGGAGGGCGCGGTCCGCCTTCGCTCGGCGCTGAGCGGGCGCCAGCTCCCCGCGCACCTCGTGGGAAGCTGGAGCGTGGACGTCGAGACCGAGGACCGCCAGATCGTGGGCCGGGTGTCCTTCACAGTGGCGGAGTGACGGCGCGGTCTTAAGTTGCGCGGCGAGATGACGTCGCGACGCAGGATCGGGCGCTTCCGGGCGCTGGGACGATACTTCAAGGACCGCGAGGCCTCGGTCTTCGGGAAGCTGTTCGTCCTCGCGGCCGTGTTCTACGTCGTGTGGCCGGCGGACCTGATCCCCGACGTCCCGGTCATCGGTTGGCTGGACGACCTCGGCGTGATGGGCCTGGCGACGGCGTACCTCTCGCGTGTGATCGCCAGGTATCGCGCCGGCGATCCGAACGCGCTCCCGGGGGAGACTTCCGCGTTGCGGACGTAGACGAACGTGCGCCGAAACGCCGAGCAGCGAGCAGCGGCGCTCTTGCGCTCGCCCTCGATTCCTCTACCCTCCTCTGTTGGCCGATGGATCTGCCCCCGCACGCACCGCCGCCCGCTGGAGGGTTCGGCTACGGCGCGCCACCGCCGGGGACGGCCGGGCCGACGGGGCTCGGGCCGATGGCGTTCGGACCGTACGGGCTCGATCCGCTGACCGGCCTGCCCGTGTCCGACAAGTCACGGATCGTCGCGGGCCTCCTCTCGATCTTCCTCGGAGGCTTCGGCGTCGGCCGTTTCTACCTCGGTCACGTCGGCCTCGGGATCGCGCAGCTGTCGATCACCGTCCTCTCCTGCGGGATGCTCGGCTGGATCTGGCCGATCATCGACGCGATCTTCATCTTCACCGGCAAAGTCACGGACGCGCAGGGGCGTCCGCTTCGCGAGTAGCGAAAACAAGAGGAGCGAGAGAACACGATGAACTACCCCCCGAACGCGCCCCCTCCCGGCGGATACGGCGGACCTCCCGGCGGCGGAGGCTATGGTGGACCTCCCGGCGGTGGACCTCCGGGCGGACCGCCGCCCGGCGGCGGCGGCTACGGTGCACCGCCTCCCGGCGGCTACGGACCTCCCCCCGGCGGCGGCTACGGCGCGCCTCCGCCCGGCTTCGGACCGCCGCCCGGCATGGGCGGCCCGATGCAGGCGGCCTCTCCGTACGGCGTCGATCCGATGACGGGCATGCCGTTCTCGGACAAGTCGAAGGTCGTCGCCGGACTCCTCAACATCTTCCTGTTCGGTGCGGGCCGCCTCTACACGGGGCACATCGGGCTCGGCATCGCGCAGATCCTGACGACCGTGTTCTGTGGCGTCGGCTACATCTGGGCGCTCATCGACGGCATCATGATGCTGATGGGCAAGGTGCCGGACGCGCAGGGCCGGCCGCTCCACGGCTGAGACCGCACGCGATCCGCGACGCAGGACGGATCGAGAGACCGGGCGAGACGCGACGAGCGCTCGCCCGTTTTCTTTCCATCCCGTCAGAGCCCCTGCACGTGCACGACGAGCGTGCGCGAGTGGGGGCTCGTTCGATGCTCCCAGAGGTAGATCGCCTGCCAGGTGCCGAGCGCGAGCCGGCCGGCGGTCACCGGGATCACCTCGCTCGTCTTCGTGATCGTCGCGCGGAGGTGCCCGGGCATGTCGTCGAGCCCCTCGTCGTCGTGCTCGTACGCGCGGGGGTCTTCGGGCGCGAGCCGTCCGATCCACTTCTCCATGTCGCGCCGCACCGAGGGATCCGCGTTCTCCTGGATGACGAGCGACGCGCTCGTGTGCTGGATGAACACCGTACACAGGCCGGTCTTCACGCCCGAGGCGGCGACGACCGCGGAGACCTTCGCGGTGACGTCGATCAGGCCGCGGCCATGCGTGGCGATCGCGAGGGTGTCTTGATGGACCTTCATCGGGGGGTGATCCGGGGGTGAGGAGCATAAGCCGGGATCCAGGATGAGCGGCCTTTTCCCGATCCACGGGAATCCGGGATCCAGTCGCTTTGCGCACATTTATGCACAAGGACGTGCACGACCCCTCAAGGTGTGCCATGGCACGGGACGCGCTAAGCGGCGGTATCGCCGCCCTTTCCGGAGGAAGTTCCCGATGATTCGCCTTGGGTTCGCCAGCTTGATCGCCGTGTCCTTGACCTTGGGTGCCTGCGCCGCGGAGCCGCAGGACGACGACGGAGCCGGCGAGGTCGGCGAGGACGCCCTCAGCGCCAAGGCCGACGAGCACTGGTTCTACACCGGCGCGCTGCCCCGGCTCGAGGGCGCGCGGGTGACCGTCTCGCTCAAGGGACACACCGCACGCGTGAGCGGTCTCGCGCCCGCCGGCGCGACGATCCCGCAGCTGCCGCACGTCCGCACGAAGGCGGAGGGCGCGCGCACGCGCGTCGACATCGTCTATCCGATCGCCACCGCGAACGTGAGCATCGGCAAGAGCAACTCGCGCCCCGGTCAGTACTCGTTCTACATGGCCAAGCCGTACCGCCCCGACGGGTCCGCGTTCACGCGCTCGGAAGGCGAGCACTTCGTGCCGTGGGGCGGCTTCCCCTTCGTCGCGTACAACGACGGCATCGCCTTCCACGGCCCGATCACCAGCAAGGACAACGCGGGCGGGCCCGATCAGAACGTCTGGTACCTCCGCCGCGGCGCGGTCTCCGGCGGCTGCAACCGCATGCTCGGCGAGCACGTCGTCGAGCTCACGCACGTGCTCGGCGTCAGCATGCGAAAGGTCTACGGCGCGAACAAGGCGTACGAGGCACGCGACCTGGGCCTCACGGGGAAGGTCGACGTCATCGCCGACTACGACAAGTACGAAGGCAAGTGGATCGACGTCGACTACGCGACGGACACCGGCGTCGTCCGCCCCGCGAAGACGTACGGCGCGGACAAGGTCGAGATGTTCGGCTCGTGGGTCGCCAGCGAGGCCCCCGACGGCACCGATCTCCCGCCCGACATGCAGTGGGAGGGCGGCGTCTCCGGCAAGCCGTACGTTTTCAAGAACCACGTGATCCCGAACACCGTCTGCTCGCTGCCGAAGGCGCTCCTGCCCAAGGCGAAGGAGCTCGCGGGCACCGGCGAGCTCCCGATGAACCTCTGCGCGAACAAGGCGTGCTACGTCGACGCGCTCAAGAACGGCACCTCCACCGCCGCGCGCGAGCGCTGCGCGCGCTGACGACGTCCTCCACGGCGTCGCGTCGACCATGACGTGACGATCACGTCATGGTTCACGCGATCTCACGAAAACCACGAAAAACGCGCTCGGCACGAACCTCGCTCGGCGGGTGCGCGATGCTCTTCCGGTCCGCTCCCGTCCTCGTCTTCGCGTTCGCCGTCACCAGCTTCGTCGCTCTCGTCCCCCGCACCGCCCACGCCGGCTGCATGGTCGAGTGCACCTCGATCCAGAACGAGGGCTTCACGATCGATCCTCCGCTTCCGTGCCTGACGGTCGTGGGCGCACCCGAGGACAACAGCTGCGTCTGCGCGAGCACGGTCCGGCTGCGCAACGACTGCACGGGCGCCATTCGCGTCAGGCCCGTCCCCGAGAACGGGACGTGCGACGGCGGGTCGTGCCGCCCGCGCGACATCGAGGTCGGCAAGGAGCTCTCCGCCGAGGTCCGCGACGAGGCCCCGCTCTCCAACACGGGCCCGACATCCACGAACCACATCCGCGCGCGGTACACCGCCGTCGTGCTCGGCGACGCGACCGAGACGGAGCACACGATCGAGGTCAGGGCGGTGACGACGATGGATCCCGAGGCGAGCGCGTGCAGCGCCTCGCCGAGGCCCCGGCGGCATGGCAGCGGCGCCGGCGCGCTCGCGTTGGCGCTGGTCATCGCGTTCGCCGGCGTCGTGCGAGCCTCGCGCCGCCGCTGACGCCCCATCCGGGCGATCACGGCCTCTACGACGGCCACAGCCACTCGAGGAGCGCGACGAGCACCGCGAGCCCGACGAGCAAGGCGACGAGCCACGCGCCGAAGCTGCCCCACGCTCCGCCGAGCCAGCTCCCCTTCTTGCGATCGCATTCGAGACAGATCGCCCACGTCTTCACGCCGCCCTCGGTCAGCGTGCAGCACTCGCCGCAGACGAGCCGCCGGCACGAGGCGCACGGCCCGGCCGCCTCGCGCGCGCAGAAGGAGCAGCGCGGCGGAGCGTCGTCCCCGACGGTGCGAAGCGAGCCGCTCATCGATGCGCACTCACCCGCGCGGCCTGAAGACGGTCACGTTCGTGACGACGTCGCGTTCGCCGCTGACGTCGAGCTCGATCCCGCGGTCGAGATAGCGAAGCGTGTCCACGCCGTCGCCCGCGAGCACGCGCGTCGGCGGTCCGAGCACCCGGAGGACCTCTGCGCGCGGCGTGCCGATGCGGATGCCCTCCTCCGTCGCGAGCCCCTTCTGGTAGACGCCGATCACGATGGACTCGAGGAGACCGAACCGGAACGTCATCGTGGCCGGACGCGTGGCCTGCGCGGGACGATCGGGGCGATAGTCGCCGTCGCCCGCGTAGTCGTAGCTGATCTGGAAGACCTCCTCGGCCCGGTCGTAGCGCGAGACCTGGCAGTCGCTGCCGAGCTGCGCGAGCACCTCCTCGGCCGTCGATCGTCCGACGACCGCGGGCCCGACGCCGTGGCCGGGGACGATGATCACGCTGTGGACCGCTGGGTGATCTCGGTACATCGACCCGAGTATCGCTCTCGTTTGACGACGGAGCGAGCACATGCCACGAGGAGCACATGTTCCGCCGGAGCCTCCTCGCGCTCGCACTCCTCGCCGTCGCCGCGTGCTCGAGCACCACGACGGTGAACGAGCCCGCATCCGCGTCCGCGAACGACGCCGGCACGCAGGCCGACGAGGACGCCGGTGCGCCGAAGGAGCCCGTGCCCTTCGCGCTCACGAGCAGCGCGTTCGCCGAAGGAGACGCCCTGCCGAAGGAGTTCGCGTGCGACGGCACGGACGTCTCGCCTCCCCTCTCGTGGACCGCGGGCCCGGAGGGCACGAAGAGCTACGCGATCGTCTTCGCCGACGAATCGAACGGCCTCACCCACGCGGCGATCTACGACATCCCCGCGGACGTCACGAGCCTGCCGAAGGACGTCGACAAGAAGCACGAGCCGTCGGTGCCGGCGGGCGCGAAGCAGCCGAAGAGCTTCCGCTCGACGGTCTACGGCTGGGCGGGCCCGTGCCCCACGGGCAAGCACACCTACGTCTTCACCGTCTACGCGCTCGGGATCGACAGGCTGCCGGGCACCACGGCGGACACCACGCGCACGCAGATCGAGCAGCTGATCGCGAAGAACGACCTCGCGAGCACGAAGCTCACCGTCACCTACGAGCGCTGATCGCCGGCTACTTGCCGAGCAGCAGCTTCAGGATCCAGTCGATCCGCTCCTTGTACGGCGGGCGCAGGAGCTTCGTGCCGCTGAAGCGTGACTGGTAGAAGACCGGCTTCTTCTTCGTGAAGGCGTCGAAGCCCTCGCGGCCGTGGTAGTGGCCCATGCCGCTCGCGCCGACGCCGCCGAACGGCAGGTCCTCCTGCGCGAAGTGGAGCAGCGTGTCGTTGATCGTCACGCCGCCCGCGACGGTCTCGTGGAGCACGCGATCGATGCGCTTCTGATCGTCGTCGAAGAAGTAGAGCGCGAGGGGACGCGGATGCTCGTTCACGTAGGCGATCGCGTCGTCGAGCTTCTCGTACGTGCGGATGGGGAGGATCGGTCCGAAGATCTCCTCCTGCATCACGAGCATCTCGTCCTTCGGATGGAGGACGAGGACCGGCGCCATCTTGCGCGCGTTCGGATCGAGCTCCTCCTTGCCCGGATTGAGCTCGATGATCTTCGCGCCGCGGTTCCGCGCGTCGGCGATGTACCCGAGCAGCCGATCGTAGTGCTTGTCGTTGATGATCGTCGTGTAGTCCGGGTTCGACGCGAGCGTCGGATACATCTGCTGCGCGGCGAGACGGCACTCCTCGACGAACGCGTCGACGCGGCCGCGGGGGAGGATCGCGTAGTCGGGCGCGATGCAGGTCTGCCCGGCGTTCCACATCTTGCCGAACATGATCTTCTGCGCGGCCTCTCGCAGCGAGTAGCCCTCGCCGACGATCGCCGGCGACTTGCCGCCGAGCTCGAGGGTGAGCGGGACGAGGTTCTCGGCCGCCGCGCGCATGATCACCTTGCCCACGCGGGTCGAGCCGGTGAAGAGGAGGTGATCGAACGGCAGCCGCGCGAACGCCTCGGCGACGTCGAGCCCGCCGGTGACCACCGACACGTGATCGGGCGCGAACGTCTCGGTGATGATCGTCTTGAGCAGCTCGCCGGTGTCGGGCGTGAGCTCCGACGGCTTGATGATCGCCCGGTTGCCCGCCGCGAGCGCGGCGACGAGCGGCCCGAGCGATTGGTTCACCGGATAGTTCCACGGCGCCATGATCCCGATGACGCCGAGGGGCTGCATGAGCACCTCCGCGCGGGCGGGCATGAAGAGCCACGACACGTTGCGCGGCTCGGTCTCCATCCACTCGTGGAGGTGCGCGCGCGCGTGCTTGATCTCGTTCACCACCACCATGATCTCGGCGGCGAAGCTCTCGTGCTTCGAGCGGCTGCCGAAGTCCATCGACACCGCCTTCGCGATGTCGTGCTTGCGCGCGAGGATGGTGCGCTCGAGCTTGTCGAGGTGCTCGATGCGGGTGTCGTAGTCGGGCGCGCCGCTCTTTCGCTGCGCCGCCTTCATCCGCGTCAGCAGCGCCGTCATCTCGGCGACCGGCCCGGAAGGCACGTTCGAGATCCGCTGAGATTCACGGATCGCCGGCTCACTCGTGCGGGCGTAGTTCTCGACCAGCGACATGGGCAGAAGCTAGCAAACGATCCCGGCCGCAACCATCCTCGGGCCCCGCGGCATCGAGTCTGAGGCACCGCCCCGCGCCGGGCCCTGCTAGGCTCTTGCCCACGGTCTGACTTACATGTGGAAAATCGGCTTTCGCGACGAGATCTGGAGTCGCCTCGATCAGAAATGGGACCTCATCGTCGTCGGTGGCGGGATCACCGGCGCCGGCATCCTCGGTGAGGCCGTCCGGCACGGGAAGAAGGTCCTCCTGCTCGAGGCGCAGGACTTCTCCTCGGGCACGTCGAGCCGCTCGACGAAGCTCGTACACGGCGGGCTCCGATACCTGCGCCAGGGTCAGTTCCTCGTCACGCGCAAGTCGGTGCGCGAGCGCGAGCGTCTCATGGACGAGGGCGTCGGGCTCATCAACCCGCTCGCGTTCTCGCTGACGAAGTTCCCGGGCGACCAGATGCCCAAGTGGATGTACGGCGTCGGCCTCGCCATGTACGACGCGCTCGCGTGGAAGTGGGCGCACGAGCGGCAGTCGCGCGACGAGATCATCGCGCGCGTCCCCCCGCTCGCGGGCTCCGACGTGCAGGGCGGCTATCGCTACTTCGACGCGCAGACCGACGACTCGCGCCTCGTGCTGCGCGTGCTCCGCGAGGCGGTGAAGCAGGGCGGCACCGCGATCAACTACGCGCGCGCGGAGAAGCTGCTCCGCACCGCCGACGGCGCGGTGAAGGGCGTGGTCGTGCGCGACATGGCGCCGGGCGCGACGCGCACCGCGGAGGTGCAGGCGAAGGTGGTGATCAACGCGACCGGCGCGTGGGCCGACGATCTCCGCGGCGAGCTCGGGCAACCGAAGCGCCTGCGCAAGATCCGCGGCAGCCATCTCACGTTCCGCGCCGACCGGCTCCCGCTGGCGGAGGCGGTCAGCCTCCTCCATCCGCGCGATCATCGCGCGGTGTTCGCCATCCCGTGGGAGGGCGTGTCGATCTTCGGGACCACCGACGTCGATCACGGCGCGCTCGACGCGGAGCCGGCGATCAGCCAGGCCGAGACCGAGTACCTCCTCGAGGCGGTCCAGCGCGCGTTCCCCGGTGCGGAGATCACCGAGCGCGACATCATCTCGACGTGGTCGGGCGTGCGCCCGGTGATCGACACGGGCAAGGCCGATCCGTCGAAGGAGTCGCGCGAGCACGCGATCTGGAAGGAGGACGGCCTCCTCACCATCACCGGCGGCAAGCTGACCACGTTCGCGGTGATGGCGCGCGACGCGCTCGGCGCGGCCGAGGAAGACCTCGGCGAGCTCGGCGAACGCACGCGCGTGCTCGAGGCGAACCCCGAGGAGATCGCGTGGCCCTCGTCGCTGTCCGAGGCCGACCGCGTCCGCTTGCTCGGGCGCTTCGGTCCCGAGATCGCGGCGATCGTCGCGGACCCGAAGGGGTGCCGTCACATCGACGGATCGATCGCCCTCTGGAGCGAGCTCCGCCACGCGGCACGCGAGGAGGGCTGCGTCACGCTCTCCGATCTCCTCCTCCGCCGCGTGCGCCTCGGGCTCTTGCTCCCGAACGGCGGCCTCGATCATGCCGCCGAGATCCGGCGCATCGCCCAGCCGGAGCTCGGATGGGACGACGCGCGATGGGACCGCGAAGAGGCCGCGTACCGGACGACCTGGAAGAAGGCCTACGCCCTGCCCGGCGCCTGACGCGAACAGACCGGACTGCGCGAAATGCGCAGAAAGCCCGTGCGGCTTGCGCTCGCGGGGCGGATGGACTCCACTTCCGCGCGCCATGGGGGAAAGCCTTCTCCGCCCGCGACCCAGCCCCGAAGGCGGGATCGCATGAGACCGACCAAGTCGTACCAGAGGGTGCACGAGGGCGGCCGGTTCCGCCTCCTCTCGCGCGGCACGTCCGTGCTCGATCTGGCGGACAAGGCCCGCGCGGCCGGGTTCGTGTTCGTCTCCGGCGCACGCTACGGATGGGCGCGGCGCGAGCTCGCGACGTGGCTCGTCCACGACTACACGCCCGCGACGCTTCGTCCGCCGGGGACGCGCCGGACGAACGTCGACACGACCTCCACCGACGTCCGCGACACGTCGGTCACCCGCCTCGTCTCGGCCGCGCGCCGGCACGTCGTCGAGATGGTCGCCGGTGCGATGACGTCCTGGAACGGGGCGAGCTTCGCGCGCGAGATGGTCGACAGCGGGCTGGTGATCGGCGTCTCCGACGACGCCGGCGGGATCGGCTACGCCGCGGTCGATCGCGCGCGCATGCGGCTGGTCGATCGCGTCGCGTCGCTGTTCATCGCCGACTACCTCACGCGCCCGCGCGACTACGAGGCGATCGTGGTCTGCCCGACCTGCGACGAGGTCTCGTTCACGTGGGACGAGGTCCACGAGGACGGATGCGAGTCGCGCGGCCCGCGCAGCGGCGTCGTGGTCAAGCGGCCGCGCCGCCCGACCCGCCGGGGCATCGCCTAGTCACGCGATCTCGGCACGGAGCTGATCGAGGTACACGCGGATGAAGCGCACGCGGTCCGCGGCCATCGCGCGCGCCGCGTTCGTGTGGAGCCGCTCGGGCACCACGAGCAGCTTCTTGTAGACGTGATCGAGGCCCCACTGCTTGTCGTCGGGAGCCCGCTGCTCGCAGAACGGATCGTCCGGCGCGTAGAACGGCCGCTTCATGTCCGCGCACGTCGCCCACATCCGCGCGAGCCCGATCGCGCCGAGCGCGTCGAGGCGATCGGCGTCCTGGAGGATGCGCGCGTCGAGCGAGTCGGGCACCACGCCCTTGGAGAACGAGTGATCGCGGATGGCCGCGCACGCCGGCTCGACGAGCCACGCGGGCGCGTCCTCGCGGACGAGCAGCTCGCGCGCGTGCTCGGCGCACAGGTCGCCGGCCTTCGCCGAGTCGGGGTGGCTCTTCGGAAGGGTGAACAGCTCGTGGAGCAGCGCAGCGGTCACCGCGACCGCCTCGCGCGCGCCCTCCGCGCGGGCGATGGCGCCCGCGTTGTGCATCACGCGCTCGACGTGGAAGAAGTCGTGCGCCGGCTCGTTCGCGCGCGCGCGCTCCTTCGCCTGCGCATGGAGGCGCGACCACAGCGCCGCGTCGACGTCGGCGGGCGGCTTCATCGACGGCGATCGGTCCACTTCTCGCCGAGCGGCGGAGGCGTCCAGGCGGCGACGCGATCGAGCAGGCGCTCGGGATCGTCGTCGACGATGACGAGGCCCTCGTGCTCGGGCGCGGCGAACGAGTGCTCGATGGTGTGCCGCATGAGCGTGACCATCGGCTGGAAGAAGCCCTTCGTGTCGAGCAGCGCGTTCGGCTTGTCGTGGAGGCCGATCTGCGCGAGCGTCAGCGTCTCGAACAGCTCGTCGTAGGTGCCGAACCCGCCGGGGAGCGAGACGTACGCATCGGCGAGGGCGATCATCCGGTCCTTGCGCTCGTGCATCGTGTCGGTGAGGTAGAGCTCGCCGAGGCCCTCGTGCACGATCTCCTTCTGCACGAGGCCCTTCGGGATCACCCCGATCACCCGGCCGCCGGCGGCGAGCGCCGCGTTGGCGAGCGCGCCCATCAGGCCGACACGAGCGCCGCCGTACACGAGGGTCAGGCCCCGGCCGGCGAGCGCCCGTCCCATCGCGGCGGCGGCCTCGAGGAACGCCGGGTCCGAGCCCGGCCGCGATCCGCAGAAGACACACACGCTCCGGAGCGTGCGGCTCGTCGTCATGCGGCCGGATCCTAGCAGAGCGGCGCGAGTCCCGCGCTATGCTCCGCTCGATGCCAGCAGTCGACGCGCTCGGCCTCGTCGGTACGACGGTGGAACCGATCCGTTTCGATGCGTGCGTCGACTCGGGCGGCTTCGGCCTCGTGTATCGCGCGCGCCACCTCGCGCTCGACACCGACGTCGCGGTGAAGTGCCTGCGGATCTCGCATCTCGGCCAGATCGACGAAGCGATCCGCGCCTCGATCTTCGGACGCTTCCGCGACGAGACGAAGATCCTCTACCGCCTCTCGCAGGGCTGCCTCGACATCGTGCGCTGCATCGGCAGCGGCGAGCTCGTCGCGCCGCTCACCCGCGAGCACACGCCCTACATGATCCTCGAGTGGCTCGAGGGCTGCTCGCTGAGCGCCGACCTCCGCCAGAGGCGCGAGCGCGGCATGCCCGGCCGCACCTTGCAGGAGGCGATCGGCCTGCTCGACAGCGCGGTCGGCGCCCTCGCCTACGCGCACGGGCAGGGCGTCATCCATCGCGACATCAAGCCCGGCAACCTGTTCCTCGCGCAGACGCCGACGGGCGTGCGCATGAAGGTCCTCGACTTCGGGCTCGCGAAGATCCTCGCGGACGAGGCGATCGGCATCCGTCCGAGCGTCGAGACCGGCGTCGGCGTCCACTTCTGCTCGCCGTCGTACGGCGCGCCCGAGCAGTTCAACTCGCAGATCGGTCCCGTCGGGCCGTGGACCGACGTGTACTCGCTCACGCTCGTGCTCCTCGAGCTGATGAAGGGACAGAAGATCCGGCCCGCGTCGAACCTCGCCGAGGGATTGCTCGCGGCGATCGATCCGCAGCGCGGCTCTCCGCGCGCCTCGGCGCTCGGGCTCCGCGTGAGCCGCGCGGTCGACGACCTCCTCGCGCGGGGCGTCGCGCAGGCCCCGCTCGAGCGGCCGCGCGACGCGGGCGTGTACTGGTCGGCGCTGAAGGAGCTCGCGGCGAAGGCGGACATGGCCGCGACCGTCGCCGACGCCGACGTCGCCGCCGCGGTGGCGCGGGTGCGCGCGGCGCAGGGCGCGCACCGCGCACCGGCCGGCGGCACGGTGCTGATGGCGCCCCAGCCCGCGCGGTCGGAGTTCCCGCCGCCGGATCCGACACCCATCCCCGAGACCGCGAAGATGCCCCAGCGGCC
>JBDHVD010000051.1:0-28745 GCA_039809525.1 Labilithrix sp.
CGGGACGGGCGCGCCCGGCGAAGGCGGCCCGTCACCCCGCGCCTACCTCGCGCTGCTCGCGCCCGTCATGGTGAGCCAGTTCTTCACGAACGCGCTCATGCAGGCCGACATCATCATGCTCGGCCGCTATCTCTCGCTCGGCGCGATCGCGAACGTCGCCCTCGAGCCGGCGAAGCGCGCGAACGAGTGGGTGACCGCGTACCGCGCCTCCCAGCTGTTCGCGTTCCTCCCCTACCAGCTGCTGTTCGCGGTCACGCAGGTGCTCTTCCCCATGCTGGCGAAGGCGAAGGCCGAGGAGGGCGACGCGCGCGCCGAGCTCGTACGCCGCGGGTGCCGGATCGGCGCGATCTTCGCGGGCATGCTGGTCGGCGTCGTCGTCGCGCTGCCGGAGTCGCTGGTGAAGCTCGCGTACGGGGCGGACGTCGCGCGGCGCGCCTTCCCCGCGCTGCGCGTCCTCGCGCTCGGGCAGGCGATGTTCGCGATGCTCGGCCTCGCGGTGACCATCCTCGTGAGCCTCGGCCGCGAGAAGACGGCGATGGCGATCAACGCGCTGGCGCTCGCCGCGCTCGTCGTCGCGTGCTCGATGCTCGTGCCGGCGGCGACGTTCGGCGGCGACCAGCTCGTCGCGACCGCGCTGGCGACGTCGGCGGCGATGGCCGTCGCCCTGATCGTCGCGATCGCGCGCGTGCGGGCGCTCACCGGCGCCTTCGTCCCGCTGCCGACGGCCCTGCGCGTCGGCCTGTGCATCGCGGGCGCGTGGTTCGCCGGCGGGATGATGCCCGCGCTCGCCAGGCCGCTCACCGTCGTGGCGGCCGGGGGCGTCGCGATCGCCTATCTCGCCGCGCTCGCGATCACGCGCGAGCTCGGCAAGGAGGACGTCGCGTTCCTACTTTCGCTCGCTCGAAGACGGTCCGCCCAGCCCAAGGGGTGAGACGTTGATGCGGTGCTCGCCCGAGCCCGAGGACTGACCGCGGCCCCCGCGCAGCCCGTGCTTCTGCACCAGACGGTGCAGGTACATGCGGTCCATGCCCGCCATGCGCGCCGCCTTCGACATGTTGCCGCCCGCCGCCTCGAGGAGCTGCGAGAGGTAGCTCCGCTCGAACGAGTCGATGACGCCGTCCTTCGCGATGCGGAACGGGACCGACAGATCGATGCCGTTGACCGGGCCGCTCGCGGCAGGGCCGCCGGCGCCGCGCCGGAGCGTGGGGCTCGCCGACTGGAGGACGACGCTGCGCTCGACGTAGTTGCGGAGCTCGCGGACGTTGCCCGGCCAGTCGTGCTTCGTCATCTCCTGGAGCACGCTCTGGCCGAAGAGACGCTCCTCTTCGGGGACGCCGAGCTGCTGGAGGAACGTGCGGACGAGGATCAGCATGTCGTCGAGGCGCTCGCGGAGCGCCGGGACGCGGACGCTGACCACCGCGAGGCGGAAGTAGAGGTCCTCGCGGAAGCGGCTCTTGTTCACCTCGCGCTCGAGATCGCGGTTCGTCGCGCTGATGACGCGCACGTTCACGCGACGCGGACGCGTCTCGCCCACGCGGCGGATCTCGCGCGCCTCGAGCGCGCGGAGGAGCTTCGGCTGGAGCTCGAGGGGCAGCTCGCCGATCTCGTCGAGGAACACGGTGCCGCCGTCGGCGGCCTCGAACGCGCCCATGCGATCGCGGTCGGCGCCGGTGAACGCCCCGCGGACGTGACCGAACAGCTCGCTCTCGACGAGGCTCGGGCTGATCGCGCCGCAGTCGACGACGACGAACGGTTTGTCCGCGCGCGAGCTGCGCTGCATGATCTCGGTGGCGACGAGCTCCTTGCCGGTGCCGCTCTCGCCCTCGATGAGCACGTTGATGTCGCTCTGCGCGATCTTGTCGAGCAGCGCGAAGAGGCGGCGCATCGGCAGGCTCGTCCCGACGAGCGCGCCGAAGGACGGCAGCATCGGGACGAGGTCTTCCTTCTGCGGAGCGCCCGCGCGGATGCGCAGCGTCGAGTCGCCGATGGTGAGCACGCCGCCCTCGGACAGGTCGGCGTCACGGACGCGTACCGCGTCGAGCTTCGTGCCGTTCATCGAGCCGGAGTCGCGCAGCCGCCACGTGCCGTCCTCGCGGACCAGGCGGCAGTGGAAGCGCGACACCATCGGATCGCGCAGCACGATGTCGTTCGACGCGTGCGAGCCGATCTTGCAGAGGTCGCCGTCGTGCACGATCGTGCGCTGCACCGCGATGCCACCCTCGCGCTCGATCGAGATCGAGAGGCGAGGAACGGCCACCGTCTCGATCAGCTGGCGGACGGTGTGGATGGTCTGCGCCTGCGGGCGGTGCGCGTCCGGCTCGTACCCGGCGATCGGCGGCTGCTGCGCGATCGGAGCCGGCGTGGTCGTCGGCGGCGTCGGGATGCTCCCGTACGCGGACGCGCCCATGCCCTGGGGCAGCGGCGGCGGCGGGGGCACCGACGGGGGGAGCGGCGCCTGCGGGCCGCGCGGAGCGATGCCCGACACGTTGCGCGGCGGTGTGGGCGCGACGGGCGCCGTCGACGGACGGAGGGGAGGAAGGGGAGCGCGGGGCTGGGGAGATTTCGGATGGGCCATACGTTCTCTCGCGGAATCCGTTCCGGGGCGAACAGTACTCCGCTCGATGGAGATTTGAGAGCGCCTGCCGATCCGAGCAGGGCGAGGAGCAGGCTCCTCGGCCTTCGGCACGACGCGTGCGGACAAGGCAACTCCGATGCCCGCATGCAGCAAGCTTGATCCCCTCGGAACTTCCGTCAGAATTTGATTTCCGAGCAGCGGTGCCGCGACTCCGGGGGTGAGCCGCCGGTCCATCACCCTGCTGCTCACGAACCTCAGCGACGATGAGCGCAAGACGGAAGCCTTGTCGGGAAAAGCTGCGAATCAGGCGGATTTTTGCACTCTGCATGGTTCCGCCGGCGCTGCTGATCGCGTGCTCCAACGAGCCGCGCCATCCTCCGGCCAAGACCGTCTCGACGGACCGAGCGCCCCGCGAGAGCGTGGTCGAGGAGCCGAAGGCGATCGAAGCCACGGAGCCTCTCCGCCTCACGCTCAAGTCCGTGCGCGGCGCCGAGCTGTACGTGCCGCCGTGGTTCAGCGCGAAGAAGGGCGGCTACGACCTGATCGTGCACTTCCACGGGCTCGGAAAAATCCAGGAGCGCAACATCGAGCACGCGCACCTGAACGTGGCCGTGGTGAGCGTCAACCTGGGCGTCGGCACCGATCCCTACGCGAAGCCGTTCAACCGCAAGGAGGTGTTCGAGCGGCTGCTCGCGGAGGCGCAGGTGGAGATCGAGAGCAGCGGCCGCGCACCGAACGCGCGGCTCCGCCGGCTCGCGCTCTCCGCGTGGAGCGCCGGCTACGTGTCCATCGCGAAGGTGATGAACGATCCCTCGGTCGCGCAGCGGGTCGACGCCGTGCTCCTCGCCGACGGCTTCTTCACGTCGTTCACCAACGTGAAGAAGCGCACGGTGAACGAAGCCGGCATCCAGCTCATGGCCCGCTTCGCCGAGGCGGCGCAGCGCGACGAGAAGCTGTTCGCGATCACGCACACCACGATCCCCACGGGCGACTTCCCGAGCGTGCAGGAGTGCGTGGCGAAGCTCCTCGAGATGACGTCGCTCGCGAAGACGCCGTCGCAGGCGATCGGCCCGCGCGAGATGCACGAGGTCTACCTCGTCGATCGCGGCAGCTTCCACGTGCACGGCTACGAGGGACAGACCGCGGGCGATCACGTGAAGCAGATCCACGCGATGGGCGAGACGCTCTACCCGTACCTCAAGGCGCGCTGGGACAAGCAGGACGCCGAGGTGGCGGCGAAGAACGGCACGAGCGACGCCGCCCCGCGATCGTCTCCCTGAGCGCGCGCCCGCGGCGCACGCATAAAAAAGCCCCTCCCCGGTCTCCCGGAGAGGGGCGAAGCCGACCAAGCGCGGAGCGGGAGGAGGAGGAGGAGGGGAAACTCCGTCACAGAGTCGGCGAAGACCTTCAGTTCGTCGGTGGCAGGACGTTCGTCTTGGGGAGATCCTCCGACGGGGTGGCGAGCTCGAACAGGTGGGCGTGCTGCTGCTTCATCGCCTCGACCACCTGCGGGATGGTGATGAAGTAGAAGTTCTCGAAGTTGTCGGTGAACGCGGTGCCGGTGAAGTTGCCCGCGCCGGCGAACGCCGCCTCGCCCTGCGGCGTCTGGAAGACGGCGAACTTGTTGTGATGCAGGTAGTGCGCGCCGTGGTTCGTCTCCATGTAGCGGACGCTCATGCCGTGCTCGGCGAGCGGCGTGATCATCGCGAACTCGTCGTCGGTGTTCGGCCCGGTCTCTTCGCCGTGGCCGGCCCACCAGACGTCGTCGTCCACGACCAGCTTCACGTCGGGCGGGTTCGCGCCGGTGAGCCGGGCGTCGAGCTCGGTGCGCAGGAGCTTGTACGAGAAGCGGTGCGCCGCGATCCCGATCGAGGACGCCTCGCGGATGCTCTTCTGCAGATGCTGGCCCGCGCGTCCGCCGTCGCCGGGCACGAAGAACGTCTTGATGTCGCTCTCCTCGCCGAGGCCCGCGGCGTCGCGGCAGCCCTTGATGAACGAGCCGTACTCCTGCTTCGTCCGGTAGTGATCGAGCATGCCGTCCATCAGGCAGACGTGCGCCTTCGCGAAGTGCGTGCGCGCCGGGACGCGGAGGAAGTGCCAGTTCTCGTGGTGCAGGACGACGCCCGACGAGAGGTTGCCGCTCGAGAACACGATCCGCGGCTGGTCCGACCGCGGGTTGATCATGAAGACCTTGTTGTGCGCGTACCCGATGGTCGCGTCGTGGCCGCGCAGCTCGAGGCGGGGCTTCGCGTTCGGATCGCCGTTTCCGGGCTGACAGGCGAGGACCTGGTTGGCGGCGTCGAGCTCGGTCTCGCGATCGAGCACCATCGTCACCTTCACGCTGCGCTCGCGGATGGCGCTGCACAGCTCGCCCGCGACGACCTTGTTCGAGAACGACAGGTACGCGAAGAAGATCTCCTTCGTGTCGGGGTCGCGGATCCAGTCGACGAGCTTCTTCTGCGGAGACGAATCGCGCGCGGCCGACGCGGCGGCATCGCTCGGCGCGCAGAACGCATTCGCCGGCTTGCTCGTCAGGCGCTCGCCCGTGTTCGAGAGGACCTCTGTGCCCGCGGGATACGCGTACGTCTTGCAGAGGGGGTTCGTGAAGAGGACGGTGTACTCGTCGAACGCGAGCTTCGGTCCGGTGCCGAACTCCTGCACGTCGCCCAGGACGGCGTCGTCGCCGCCGGCGTCGTCCGCCGCCGCGCCGGTGCACGCGACCGCTCCGGCGGAGAGGCCGGCGAGCGCGAGAGCGCCGAGGAGCGTCGTGAGCGACCGTCGCATGGCGCCAGGCTACATACATGTAGCATGCCGAGCTCGAGCGGCGCGGAGACGCCCATTTTTATGAGGTCCCGTGAGAGGGCGGTGCGGATCACCGACCGCTGCCTGAGAGATCCGTGATCCACGCCCCGCTCGCTGGATTTCGCCGTCGCGAGAACCGTTCGCTCGAGCTGGATGCGGCGAGGGCTCGTACGAGGGGTATGGCAGGCTCGCCGGCCGTGTGGCGCTCGTGACCGGCGCCGACAGCGGCATCGGTCGCGCGGTCGCGCTCGCGTTCGCGCGGGAGGGCGCCGACGTCGCGATCGCGTACCTGAACGAGCACGACGACGCGAAGGCGACCCAGCGCGTCGTCGAGGAGGCCGGACGCAAGGCGATCCTCCTCGCCGCCGATCTCGCCGAGCCCGATGCATGCAAGCGCATCGTCGACGAGACCGTGCGCGCGTTCGGACGGATCGACGTCGGGCAAGCCGCGACGAAGGGCGCGATCGTGACGTTCACCAAGGGCCTCGCCGAGGAGGTCGTCGGACGCGCGCATCCGCGCGAACGTCGTGGCGCCGGGCCCGGTGTGGACCCCGCTCATCGTGCAGTCGTTCGACGAGGAGAAGGTGAAGAAGTTCGGCGAGGGCTCGCCGATGGAGCGTCCCGCGCAGCCCGCCGAGCTCGCGCCCGCGTACGTCTTCCTCGTCTCCGACGAGTCCCGCTGCGTCAACGGCGAGGTGCTCGGCGTCACCGGCGGCAAGCCGCTCGCGTGAGGCGGGAATAACGCGGCCGTGCAACGTGCTCCTCCTTCGTGCATCCAAACCACCAATGGGAGAACCCGCAGCAAGCATGAGCTTCTCCGTCGCCCCCCTCCTTCTCCACAACCCAGCCGTACCGGAGGAGGCCCGCAGCGAGATCCGCCTCGCGCTGGAGGCCGACTCCGACGAGCGTCGCGAGCGCCTGACGTCCGCCGCCCGCATCCTCTACGCCGAGACCGGCCTCGACTGCGCCGACGCCAAGGAGCTCGTCGGCCTGGGCGGCGATCCGGCGATGAACGACTGCACCTGCGGCTGACGGCCCGAACGCTCGTTCGCGCACGCTCCCCTGCCCCGCTGCGAGGCGCGGGCCGAGACCCGCTCGGCGACCGCGCCTCGCAGGGCGCTGCTCGCGGTCACGCCTCGGCGTCGACGCGGCGTCCGGGCTTCGTCGGTCCGGCCGCCCAGATCGCCTGGCGGAGCGTGGACTGGAGCTCCGGCGTCGTGGTCAGCGTCTCGCGCGAGCGCTCGCGGCCGTTGCCGAGGTTCGAGCCCGCGAACGAGAGGTGGTTGCCGCTCTTCTCGATCAGGCCGCGCGCGATGCCGAGATCGATGAGCTCGCTCATCGTGTCGACGCCGGTGCCGTAGCGGATCTCGAACTCCGCCTCGCAGAAGGGCGAGGCGACCTTGTTCTTCGCGATCTTCACCCGCGTGCGCCCGCCGACGAGCTCGTCGCCGACCTTCACCTGTCCGATGCGGCGGACGTCGAGGCGCACCGACGCGTAGAACTTCAGCGCGTTGCCGCCCGTCGTGGTCTCGGGGCTGCCGAAGGTGACGCCGATCTTCTGGCGGAGCTGGTTGATGAAGAGGAGCGTCGTCCCCGTCCGATGCGCGACCGCCGTGAGCTTGCGGAGCGCCTGGCTCATGAGCCGCGCCTGGAGGCCCACGTGGCTGTCGCCCATCTCGCCCTCGATCTCCGCGCGCGGCGTGAGCGCCGCGACCGAGTCGACCACGATGAGATCGACCGCGCCGGAGCGCACGAGCATGTCGCAGATGTCGAGCGCTTGCTCGCCGGTGTCCGGCTGCGAGACGAGCAGCTTGTCCGTCTCGACGCCGAGCGCGCGTGCGTAGGCGATGTCGATGGCGTGCTCCGCGTCGATGAACGCGCAGACGCCTCCGGCCTTCTGCGCCTCGGCGATCGCGTGGAGCGCGAGCGTCGTCTTGCCGCTCGACTCCGGCCCGTACACCTCGATCACGCGGCCGCGCGGGTAGCCGCCGATGCCGGTCGCGAGGTCGAGGGCGAGCGAGCCCGTGGGGATCGCCGCGATCGGCTCGATCGTCGCCGATTCTCCGAGCTGCATGATCGCGCCGCGTCCGAACTGCTTCTCCACGGAAGCGAGGACCATCTTCACTGCCTTCATCTTCTCCGCAATCGTCTCGAGCATGATGTTCTCCTTGGTTTCGTTGCGTTCGCTTCGTCCGTTCAAGCCGCGGCGTCGGGCGCGATGACGTCGCGGTCGAGGATCCGTCCGGCCACCGCCTGGGTGACGTGCGGGCGCGCGATGGCCGTCGCCCCCTCGAGGTCCGCGATCGTCCGCGCGACGCGCAGGACCTTTCCGTAGGCACGCGCCGACAGGCCGTAGCGATCGACCGCCTGCGCGAGCACGCGCGCGCCCTCCTCGTCGAGCGCACAGACGCGACGGAGGTCCTTCTGTCCGAGATGCGCGTTCGTCGGCGCCGAGGTCTCGCCGTCCGCGAAGCGCGCGAGCTGCACCTGGCGCGCGCGCTCGACGCGCTCGCGCACCGTCGCGGAGCTCTCGCCCTGCGCCGCGGTCTGGAGGGAGAGCACGTCGACCGCCGGAAGGACGACGTGCAGATCGATCCGATCGATGATCGGGCCGCTGAGCCGGGCGCGGTATCCGCGCAGCTGGTCGATGCGGCAGGTGCAGGTGCCCGTCTTGTCGCCGTGGCGGCCGCAGGGGCAAGGATTGGTCGCGCCGATGAGCATGGGGCGCGCGGGGAACGTGACCGTGGCGAGCGCGCGCGAGACGGTCACCACGCCGTCCTCGAGCGGCTGCCGCAGCGCCTCGAGCGTCGTGCGGCGGAACTCGGAGAGCTCGTCGAGGAAGAGCACGCCGTGGTGCGCGAGGCTCACCTCGCCCGGGCGCGTGAGCTCGCCGCCGCCGACGAGGGCGATGTCGCTCGCGGTGTGGTGCGGGGCGCGGAAGGGACGCCGCTCGAACGACTGCGCGCGCGCGATGCCGGCGACGCTGTGGATCGCGAGCACCTCGAGCGCCTCGGCAGGCGTGAGCGGCGGAAGGATGCCGGGGACGCGCCGCGCGAGCATGGTCTTGCCCGCCCCGGGCGGTCCGATGAACAGGAGGTTGTGCCCCCCGGCCGCCGCGACCTCGAGCGCGCACCGCCCCATCGCCTGCCCGCGGACGTCGCTGAGGTCGTCCACGATCGGACGCGGCTCGTGCGTGCCGGTCCTCGTCGCGCGCGCGAGGCCGCCTTCGCCGCGGAGCGCGGCGACGACCTCGGCGAGCGTGCCGGCGACCGCGATCTCGATCCCTTCGACGAGGGCCGCCTCGCGCTCGTTCGCGCGGGGGACGATCGCGCGCGCGACCTTCCGCTCGCGCGCCGCGAGGAGATGCGCGACGAGCCCGCGGAGCGGATGGATCCCGCCGTCGAGCGAGAGCTCGCCGAGGAAGAGGATGTCGCCGAGCGCCTCGGGCTTCACGATCTTCAGCGAGGCGAGCGTCGCGACGGCGATCGCGAGATCGAAGGCGCTGCCCCTCTTCTTGAGATCCGCGGGCGCGAGGTTGACGGTGATGCGGTACTCGCTGATGTCGACCCCGACGCCGGCGAGCGCCGCCTTCACGCGGACGCGGCTCTCCCGGACGGCAGCCTCGGCGAGTCCGACGAGCTCGAAGGACGGGATCCCTCGACTGGTCTGGACCTCGACGAGGACGGGGTGGGCGGCGATGCCGGCGAGGACGGCCGAATGGGCGGTGGCGAGCATGTGCCGCGCACCACTGCGATGCGCGTGCCGGGATCGAGACCCCTATTTTTCCGAGGGATCGTGAGAATGACCATATGGCCGGGCCAGTTTTGGGGTGGCCCGTGCCAGGCGCTGCCCGGGGGTCCGGGCCCGCGCAGGTCACTCGAGCTCGACGAACGTCCGGATGGGAGGCCCGCCGACGTCGAGGCGATCGACGTGGCACCGCGGCCCGTCGCGTCGCAGGCGGAGCGACACGCGCGAGCGTCCGACGCGCAGGCCGTTCAGCTCGATCTGGTTCACGCACGCCGGCAGGCGCGGGTTGCGGATGAGGAGCTGTCCGCGCGGCCCGTCGATGTGGATGCCGAGCACGGCCTGGAGGAGGAGGAAGGGCGCGGCGGCGGCCCACGCCTGGGGCGAGCACGCGACCGGGTAGCGCACGAGCGTGTCTCCTGCGTCGGACATCCCGCAGTACAGCTCCGGCAGGCGGTGATCGCGGAAGTGGCCCATGGCCGCGACCAGCGTCTCGAACACACGGCACGCGTGGTCCATCAGATCGTAGTTGGCGAGGCCCTTCGCGATGATCGCGTTGTCGTGGGGCCACACCGTTCCGTTGTGATAGCTGAGCGGGTTGTACACGGGCTGCCCCGCCGCGAGCGTGCGGATGCCGAAGGCCGACAGCGTTGCGGGCGAGAGCAGGAGCTCCGCGGTCGCGCGCGCGCGCCCGTGCGTCGGGACGCGCGACCAGAGGAGGTGCCCGACGTTCGACACGATCGTCGGCAGGCACCGGCCCGCTCCGTCGACCGCGAACGCGTAGCGGCCGGCGTCGTCGAGCCACAGCGCGCGCTCCACCACCGCGGCGAACGCGCCCGCGCGCTCCCGGTAGAGGGCGGCGCTGCGATCGTCGCCGAGCACCGCGAGCAGCTCGGCGCCGCGCCGGTAGGCGTCGACGCAGTAGCCCTGGACCTCCGCGAGCGCGATCGGCGGGCTCGCCCGGCGGCCGTCCGGGAACGACACGCCGGCGCGCGAGTCCTTCCACCCCTGGTTGTCGAGGCCGCGCGGGCTCCGCTTGGCGTACGCGACGAGCGCGCTCCCGTCCTTGCTCTGGCGATCGATCCACGCGAGGGCGGCGCGGATCGCGCCCTCGAGGTCCGAGGCCAGCGCCTCGTCCGCGGTCACCTTGTACGTCGCGCTCGCGACGACGACGAACAGCGGCGTCGCGTCGATCGTGCCGTAATAGGGATAGTGCGGGATCTCGCGGGTCGTCGCCATCTCGCCGGAGCGGAGCTCGTGGAGGATCTTCCCGGGCTCCTCCTCGGTGAAGTCGTCGAACACGCGGCCCTGGAGGTCCGCGAGCGCACGGAGCGACGTCGCCGCGAGCCCGGGGTTGAGCGTGAGCGCCTCGTACGCCGTGAGCAGCGTGTCCCGTCCGAAGGGACACGAGAACCAGGGGATGCCCGCGGCGAGCACGCGCTGTCCGCGGAGCTCGATCTCGAGCGCATGCAGATCGATCGCCGACTGCGTGATCACCTGCTGGAGGACGAGGCTGTCGCAACGGATCTGCGTCGACTCCTCGAGGAAGCGCTCGGCGGCCTCTCGCCGAGCCCGCGCCGCGCCGTCGAACGTCGTCCGCGCCGGGGTCGGACGGCGCGGAGGCCGAGGCTCGATGCCGACGTCGATCCGGAGCGACGCGCCCGCCTCGACGTGCAAGTCCCATCTCACGCGGTCGGACTGCACCGCGGCCGGCGTCGGCGCGAACGTCATTCGCGTCGCGTACGTCGCTCCGTCGACGCCCTCGTACGGGAGCTCGATCGCCGCCTCGCCGATCACCGGCGCACCGAGCTTGCCCCGGCGCGCGCGCTTCGCGCCGCGGATCTCGAAGACGTCCGCGAAGTCCGCCGCGAACGCGAGGGTCACCTCGAGATCGACGCGGCGGTTCAGATAGTTGACGATCTCGATCGTCTCGCGGAACACGGCGTCGACGAGCTGGCGGCGACGGAAGTGGAGGAAGTGCTGGGGGTCGTCGAGGAACTCCTCGTTCCCCGCGCCAGACACCATGAGCTCGACGCGGTTGCATGCGAGGTCGGACTCGTCGCCGGACAGGTGCACCAGCGACACGCCGCTCACCGACAGCTCGTAGTGCGAGAGGAAACGGGTGTCGTCCGCGAAGAACCCGAGCTCTCGCGCGCCTGCCGGGGCGACGTCGCCCGAACGGTTCGTCACCAGGTACGTCGTCCCGTGCGCGCGCACGAGCGTCTCGACGTCGCCGGCGGTCGTCAACGCGAGCGAGGTGCCTTCGTCGAACACTTCGGGCAGCATGTCCGTCATGCACGCAATCCGCGTGCACGCGGGCTCGCCGTGAACGCCACCTCGCGGTAGAGATCGACGTAGGCGCGCGCCATCCGCTCCGAGCTCCACCGCTCGCGCGCTCGAGCCCGGCACCGCGCGCGATCGATCGCTCCGACGTCGCGAAGACGCACCACCATCTCCTCGAGCGTGTCGACGAGGAACCCCGTCACGCCCTCGTCGACGATCTCCGGCGCGGCGCCGCAACGGAATGCGATCACCGGGGTCCCGACGAGCATCGCCTCGATCATGACGAGACCGAAGGGCTCCTCCCAGTGGAGCGGGACGAGCAACGCGCGCGCGCCCCGCAGGAGCTCGCGCTTCTCGCGCTGGTCGACCTCGCCGAGCCAGCGCACGGAAGGACCGAACCGCGGGAGGATCGTGCGCTCGAAGTAGTCGCGGTCGAGCACGTGTGGCTTTCCCGCGACGACGATCGGGAGCCCGACGCGATGAGCCGCGTCGATCGCGATGTGCGGGGCCTTCTCTGCCGCGAGGCGTCCGAGGAACGCCACGTAGCCGCCGTCGCCCCTGCCCTCCGGGTAGAGGTCCGGGTCGAGCCCGTGGTGGATGACCCTGCGGAAGGGCATCTCCCAGGCGAGCTCCGCCTGCCGGTGCGAGATCCCGACGTACGCGACGCGCGGATAGGCCACGTACTGCCTGAGCAGAGGCTCCTGGCGGACGTGGTGGATGGTCGCCACCGTGGGGAGCGCCACCCATTCGGTGAACACGAGCGACGAGGGCTCGTTGACGTGCACGACGTCGAATCCGCCGCGCGCGATCTGCAGCCAGGCCGCGCTCGCGTGACGAAGCTCTGCGAGCGGCTCGGGCGGCCACACGGGTCGAGCGAAGCGCGCGCACCGCGCGCCGTCGCACGTCGAATCGCCCGTCGCGAAGACCGTCGGCCGGTGACCGAGCGCGGCGAGGGCGTGCGCGAGAGCCGCGAGGACGAGCTCCGTGCCGCCGTACGCCGGTGGCGGCGTCGGCACCGCACACGTCGACATCAGCGCGACACGAAGGCCTTCACTCGAGCGCCGCACGCTGCCCATCAGCTCACCCCCGTCCGCGTCTCGCGGCGCCATCGCGCGGCGCCGTGAACGCGAAGAGGTGCACGCGATGTGCCGGCGCTCGCGCGCGGCGGAGGTCGTTCGAGCGCGTCGGTGCGCGAGCCCTTCGCGGAGTTCTGAAAGAACCGCGTTTGAGTGTTTGCCCCTACGGGTCGCCGACCGGCGAGATTTTCGATTTAAAGACTTGCGGCGCCGGAGATCGCGAGCTATAGCTTGAATGGCGCTCGCATCGAGAGCGTCTGACCCCCACGCCCCACCGAGGTTCCACCGTGCTCTCCATCCTTCGTACCCAAGTGACGGCAGCCGACGCGTTCGCGCGCCCGGTCGCGATCCGTCGCGCGGACGAAGGCTCGCGGGCCAACCTCCGTGCGGCCGCCCTGGGCACCACGATTTCGTGGCGCGCCCTCGGCAACGACAAGTCCTTCGGCGGCAGCGCGATCGGGTACGTCCCCGAGCTCTGCCGCATGCCCTCCGCCGTGTCGACGCTCGATCCGAGCTTCCACCAGGAGGAGGGCTCCCCCTAGCGGTCCTCGTATCTCGTCTCCTCGCAGGGAGCCGACTCCGAAAGGCCGCCAGGGTATCCCCCGAGGCGGCCTTCGGCATTTCCGGGCTCCCGTCCTCCCATCGGCCCGACCGGGCTGGCGGATGACGCGCCGGACACCGCGGCTTCCCTGCCGGTCGTCGGCCGTCGTCGCCGGCCGGGCGACCGCGCGCGGTCTCCTCTCCGGAGCCGCCCGGCGGCCGGGGCGCGCGCCTCCTCGGTCGAGGCGCGCCGCGAGATCACCACGAGCACTTTGCGAGGTTCAATCATGTTTCTCAAACTCGGTATCTGACGCACGTACGCGTCGAACAAACGCCATTTTTTGGCGCGTCTACCCGGGACGCCAGCTCGACGGCCGAGCACCGGGCTTTTAACCCGAGGGGTGAGGGTTCGAGTCCCTCGCGTCCCACCGCGCGCCGCGATCACGGCGCGCGCATCCAGGTCCGTAGCGCAATCGGAAGCGCACCCGGCTCTTACCCGGGGTGGTGAGGGTTCGATTCCCTCCGGACCTACCGGCTCGCCCTGCGCGAGCCTCACTCCGGGATCGTCTAGCTGGCAGGACGCTGGTCTCTGAATCCAGAAAGACAGGTTCGAATCCTGTGCCCGGAACTGCACGGATCACCTCGGTGGTCCTCGCTCTCTGACAACTTGGCGCCAAGGATCGTTCGCTCGCGTGGGCTCCACGCGCACACGAGCGGACGATCGCATTCCAGCGAAGCCGAATGGTCAGGCAGCCGGCTGTTAACCGGTCCTCTCGGAGGTTCGATTCCTCCCGCTGGAGCCAGAGAGGTTCGATCCGCCCGAACAGTCCCTACACGCAGAAGCCATGTTGGTGCCCGCACCCGGACCACCGCGGCGACTCCACTCCAGTACCTCTCTTCTTCTGTTCTTCGCCCACGACGCTCGATGGTCGAGCAACCTCACTCGTAACGAGGACGTGCCGGTTCGATTCCGGACGTGGGCTCCGAGCTCGTCCGCCCTGGGATGCCCTACACGCATGGAGATGCCGGTGCCCGCACCCGGACCACCGCGGCGACTCCGGCCTGCCCGACTTGACGGGCAGTAGCGTAACGGCAACGCACCCCGCTTCTAACGGACAACCGACGGCGTCCCCACTCGGGCCAGCTCGAATCTTTCCCCCGGCTCGCGCCGGCGCACCGCTCTCGCTCGAGAGTGACGTCGCGCACCGCGAGCCACTCTCTATCGCCCTCGCTCGCGAGCGGCTCTCCGATTTTCTTCGCCCGGCCCCGAAGGCCCAACACGCACCCGAGAGATTGCCGGTGCCCGCACCCGGACCACCGCGGCGAGTCCGGCTCGGCCCTCCTTCATGGGCCGATAGCCTAATGGTCAAGGCGCTCGTCTCGTCAGACGACTCGCGGCTTCCGCACTCGGGCGAAGAACTCCTTCCTCTCCTGCCCCTCCTGCCCCCGTCATCTAGTGGTCCGGATCTCCGCCTTTCAAGCGGACGGTGTCGGTTCGATTCCGACCGGGGGTGCCGCACGTTTCTCACGCATGGTGGCGTTGCTCGTCTAGTGACGAGGGCTGACTGTGAATCAGTCTCAGACGGGTGCGATCCCCGTACGCCACCCCGATGTCCTCGTGGCCGAGCGGAACGGCACCGGTCTCCTAAGCCGGTCTGACGCAGGTTCGACTCCTGCCGGGGACGCGAATGATTTGCTCCGTGATGCGACTGGTGTCGCAACGCCGCTGTCTACGGCGCGCAGATGGGTTCGATCCCCATACGGGGCGCAGAGAGACACGCCATGGGCCGCAGAGTCATGGCGACCTACGAGCCTCCAAAACTCGAAGAGAGGGTTCGATTCCTTCGCGGCCCGCCAGCTCATGAAGGGGCGATATTTCAAGAGGCAGAATCCTGCACTCGCACTGCAGGGATCCGGGTGCGAATCCCGGTCGCTCCACCAACATCCACGTCTTCATGGGGTCGTAGCTCAGCGAGGAGAGCGCTTCGATGGCATCGAAGAGGTGACGGGTGCGATTCCCGTCGACTCCACCAAAAGCCTAAGGGCCGAACGTCACGCGGGTACCCAGTGGCTGGAACGCGGTCTTCCAAACCGCTTACGCGGGGTTCGATTCCCCCTATCCGCTCCACGAGCCGATTCTCGAGGCGAGGATCGCCGTCTGCAAAACGGCAAGCGAGGGTTCGACTCCCTCTCGGCTCTCGAAGATCGAGAAGAAGAAGAAGAAGAAGAAGAAGAAGAAGAAGAAGAAGAAGAAGAAGAAGAAGAAGAAGGTTGCGGGGATTGACGGATCACGACGGGATGGTGACCCTGGGCTCTCTGATACGGAGCCTGCACTGCGTTCGATTCGCAGGTGATCCACGAGAAGCGAGGCTCGTCGCGCCGAAGGCGCGATCGAGGACGTAGCGCGCAACTCCGCGAGCGAAGCGAGCGGATGCGCCGTAGGCGCAGCGCGCGGACAGGTGGCGACAAAGCAGGGGGAGGCTCGTCGCGCCGAAGGCGCGATGAGGGGGAGCGCAGCTCCCCGCAGGACCAGACGCGGCGCTGGCAGTCTAGCGACTGCGCCTCCGTGACAAGGAGGAGGAGGCAGGTGCGATCCCTGCGCGCCGTACCGCGACGACACGAAGGTTCTACATCTGCCTATGGCTCAATCTGGCGAGAGCGCTCGGTTCGGGTCCGAGAGACTGGTGGTTCGAATCCACCTGGGCAGACCGGCACGACGCGGCTCGGGATCCGCAACGTGCTCCACCCACCGACGTAGCCCAATTGGCAGAGGTGGCCGTCTCAGAAACGGTTGGTGAGGGTTCGATTCCCTCCGTCGGTACCAACGCACGTCACCGTGGTGGAATTGGCATACACACCAGTCCGAGATGCTGGGTATTGAGGGTTCGACTCCCTCCGGTGACACCGCTGGCGCAATCCCGGGACAAACTCCCCTCCGACAAGGAGATTTCGATCATGAGAAAACGGAAGAGAAGGTGACCCATGCAAACGCTGATGCTGACCCCCTGGATGGCGCCCCACAAGATCATCCCTTGGCAGCGCGCCGTCGTGCTGGCCTACCTCGGCAAGGTGGAAGTCATCGAGACGTGGGACGCGGATCTGCGCGGCCCGTCCGTCGCGATGAAGACGCCCGCCGTCGTGCGCCTCACGAAGGGGTCGGTGTCGACGAAGCAGTCGGTCCGCTTCTCTCGCGTGAACGTGTTCACGCGCGACAAGTTCCGCTGCCAGTACTGCGGAGAGAAGAAGCCGCTCCGCCAGCTGAACTACGACCACGTGATCCCGCGCGTGAAGGGAGGAAAGACGGTCTGGGAGAACATCGTCACCTCCTGCTACGCGTGCAACGACAAGAAGGGATGCCGCACTCCGGAAGAGGCCGGGATGAAGCTGCTGCGCAAGCCGTACAAGCCGAAGTCCCTGCCCGTCACGCCGCCGGTCCGCCTCGGTGAAGGGGAGGTCCCCGAGCTCTGGCAGCCGTACTGCGCGCCGCCGCTCTCGGCGTGATCGTTCGTGAGTGAGAGCTCCCGCGTCCTGGGCCATGACGAAAAACTGGCCCTCCTATTCTTCTTCAGGGCGTAGCTCAGCCCAGTGAGAGCGCCGGTCTGGGGGACCGGAGATCGCAGGTGCGAATCCTGCCGTCCTGACCGCTGCTGAATCGATGGAAGGCAAATCCGCGAGGCCGCGGAGATCGCCTGGAACGCGATCCGCACGCTCCACGCGTGTGAGGTTCGAGTCCTCTGCCTTCCTCTCGGACCGATCATGGTCGGTAAGCTCGAATGGTAGAGCGGGAGTCTGAAAAGCTCTGCGTAGGGGGTTCGATTCCCTCACCGACCACCAGGGAAGAAAAACCGGCGGGGAGCCGGACCTGTTTCGAAAACAGAGTGCACCTTCACGGGTGTGGGGTTCGAGACCTCTTTCTTCCTCTCGTGCGTACGAAACCTCTCCTCGTCCTGGTGGCCACTTCCAGGCGCCGGTCTACGAAGCCGGGTGTCCCAGGTTCGATTCCTGGCGGGGAGACCGAATGCCTTCGTCCTGGCGGATTCCAGGCTCGAGCCTCCGAAGCTCGGTGCGTCGGGTTCGACTCCCGACGGAGGCGCTGATCTTCGACTTCGATCGTCCGTCACGGGCGTGCCTGCGAGCACCGTCCTGAAGAGACGCCCACCCTCGTGTACGTTCGACTCGGGCGATCGCAAGACATCGCGGCGTGGAGGAACAGAACCTTGCCAGGCTCATGACCTGGAGAAGCCGGTGCGACTCCGGCCGCCGCTACCAGGCCGTCCGTTCGGTCCGAGCTCACACGCACCCGTCCATTGGTTGGACGCCAGCCTCTCACGCTGGTGGTGAGGTTCGAACCCTCAGCACACACCCATGCTCGGATCACTCGGGCGGCTCATTCATGTTCCCGTCGTCTAGACGGCCAAGGACGCTGGTCTCTCAAGCCAGGAACACGGGTTCGAATCCCGTCGGGAACGCCAACCCCCAACATCTCTTCCACCCATCACCCGAAAGGAGGACTCGCATGACGAAAGCAGACGCGCGGACGCTCGCCACCTACGCCATGACCGGCGTCCTCCGCGGGACGTTCACGCCATCTTCGGAGGTCGCCCACGAAGACGTCGCGCAGCTCGCCGAGCTCGCGGATGCAGCGTCGCCCGAGCTCGTCGCGAAGACGGCGCTCCTCGCGCGCACGCACGGACCGAAGCGAGAGCTCCCGGCCGTGCTGGTCGCCTGGCTCGCCACGCGTGACGTGCCGCGGATGGAGCACGTGTTCGCGCGGATCGTCGACGACGGTCCTTCGCTCCGGACGTTCTGCCGGGTGATTCGCTCCGGTGTGCTGGGCCGCAAGTCGTTCGGCTCGGCGCCGAAGCGCGCCGTCCGCCGGTGGTTCGCGAGCCGCAGCCCCGAAGCCATCTTCCGCCAGTCCTTCGGACGGAGCCCGTCCATGTCGGACGTCATCAAGATGGTTCGCCCTCCCCCGTGGAACGACCAGGGCGAAGCCGATGCCGTTCGCGAGGCCCTCTACGGCTACCTCGTCGGAAAGAGCGTGGACCCTCGACTGCTTCCGCCGCTCGCCCGCGCGTTCGACGCGTTCGCGAACGAGCGGGGGCCGGTGCCGGACCTGCCGCTCGAGATGCTCGCCAGCGTCCCGCTGCGGACCGCGCACTGGACCGAGCTGGCCCCGAAGATGACGTTCTCGCAGCTCCGAGCGCACCTGGGGACGCTGCTCCGCCACGGCGTCCTCGCCGATGCGCTCATGGCCGAGCGCGTCGCGTCCGCGCTGAGCGATCCCCTCGCGATCGCGCGGGCGAAGGTGCTCCCCTTCGCGCTCGTGAGCACGCTGCGCTCCGTCGCGGCGTATGCCCCGACGGTGATCACCGCCGCCGTCGCCAAGGCCGTCGAGCTCTCGTACGCGAACGTGCCCGCCGTCGCCGGCGGCGTCACCGTCCGCGTCGACGGCTCGGGATCGATGCTCGGCCCGCTCGCCGGCGCGCGGCGCGCGCCCGCCGACGCGCTCCGCTGCATCGACGTCGCCGGTCTCGTCACCCGCGCTTACGGAAGCACGCCGGGCAACGCGGTGCGCATCGCGGTGTCCGACTGCGAGGCGCGCACGATGGAAGGCGACGTCCTCGTCGACCTGCAGCCTCGCCCCGGCCCGGCATCCGAGGTCCCCGGCGTCCTGTACGTCGCCGGCTTCTCCGACGACGTCTTCGAGGTCATCGCCCGCTTCGCGCGCGGTGAGCTCGACGGCGACCGCTGGCTCGACGCGATCGAGCGAGCGCCCCTCGACTGATCCCGATACGCGGCAGATGCCCGCGGCCCGACGTGCGGGCCGCCCCTCTCGCTGCCGCCGACCATGCTCGTTCTCCACGAGAGACCAAAGGGACCGACAAGGAGACGAGCTCTTTTCTGCCGTCCACGCCCAGACAGCGGGGCACCTCACTGGTAGCGAGGCGCAAGGAGGGTGCAATTCCCTCGGACGGCTCTCCCGACGACGAGGGCACGCGCCTCGCCGTCCTCCCTGCGGTGATAGTTCAGGAGTAGAACGCGAGCACGCCACGCTCGGAACCCGGGTGCGATTCCCGGTCACCGCTCTCTGGTGGGGAGCTGCGCTCCCCCTCATCGTGCCTTTGGCACGATGAGCCTCCCCCTCCTTTATCGCCACTGGCCCGCGCGCGGCGCCCGGGGGGCGCACGCACGCTGCGCGTGCGATTGCGCGCTACGCCTCGATCGCGCTCCGCCGGGGCGCCGGGCGCGGCTGGGCTCCTCGCTGTGCTCCACGGTGGAGGGCGCGCCTCATGAGCGTGGCCCCGGCGGTTCGACTCCGCCCGCAGCGACCCGATCCGGAGTGGTCCAACGGCGAGGATCCGCGCCTTTGAAGCGCTGGGGTGACGGTTCGAGTCCGTCCTCCGGAACCGACCCCATGCGGGGCCCGTCGTCTGGTGACGACACCTGCCTCACACGCAGGCGCAGGAGAGTTCGATCCTCTCGCCCCGTACCGACCTCCTCCGTGCGGAGGACCGGGAAGTCAAACCGCGAATGGTCGCGGGCCCGGCCGCTACCCGGTGCGTGCCCCCCGGGGCATGGCGTTCGAGTCGCCTGACTTCCGCCCATCCCGTTTCGCCCCATCGTCCCTTGGCGCCAAGTCGTCGGTTTCCCGGATCGGACGCGGTATCGGCTGGCCGCACGTGGCTGTAACCCACGGCAATTCGCATTGAGGGTTCGAATCCCTCCCGATCCACTCCTCACCTTTTTGGGTGTCGCGCCGTCCGGCGGGCTACCCTGGTGGGTATGAAAAAGGAGGCCTTGCGCGTCTCGACGACGATCCCCGTGGCGCCCACGACCCTCTACTTCGCCTGGCTGAACAGCGAGCAGCACACGGCGATGACCGGGGGTGCCGCGAAGATCGACCCGAACGTCGGCTCCAAGTTCAGCGCCTTGGACGGATACATCACGGGCAAGCTCGTCGTGCTCGACCTCGGCCGCCGGATCATCATGAGCTGGCGGACCACGGACTTCCCTCGCGACGCCGCGGACTCGCGCGCCGAGGTTCACTTCGAGGCGCTCGGCGGAAGCACCCGCTTGACCATCCTCCACACGGAGATCCCGGAGGGTCAGGCCGAGAAGTACCGCGAGGCCTGGAACGACAGGTACTTCACGCCGATGCGCACGTACTTCAGCAAGTACCTGCCGGATCCGCGTGAGCCGCCGCCGCCGCGCAAGCCGCTGCCGCCGGGCTGGGACGACGAAGAGGAAGAGGAGGTCGAGGAGGAGAAGCCCAAGGCGAAAGCCAAGGGCAAGCCCGTCCCGCCGCCGAAGCCCTCGGTCGCGAAGGCGCCCCCGTCGAAGAAGGCCATCGTGGCGAAGCCTGCGCCGAAGCCCGCCGCCAAGGTGGCCTCGAAGCCTGCCAAGCCCGCCAAACCGGCGAAGCCTGCGAAGGCTCCGGCAAAGGCCCCGGCGAAGAAGCCCGCCCCCGCGAAGAAGCCGGTGAAGAAACCGGCGAAGAAGGTCGCGGCGAAGGCGCCGGCGAAGAAGAACAAGAAGAAGTAGCTGGCGGCGCTACCGGCGGGCCGAGCCGTCGTCCTCGAGCCACCAGAGCACGCTCAACGCGACCCCGCGCGCGGGCATCCCGGAGGCGAGCTCGCCCACGCGAGGGTCGCGCTCCGTGGGCGCCTCCACGTCCGCGGGAGCCGTGAATTCCGTCTCGTCACGCGTTTCGTCACTCATGTCTGAGTTACTAGCGCCGCCGCGCCGGGCGCGCAACCCCGCGCCGGATCGGACTACGATGTCGCCACCTTGAACGACCCCGTCCTCGCCGATCTGCTCGCCTTCCTCGGAGATTCGCCGACCCCGTTCCATGCCGTCGGCAGCGCCATGGCGCGCCTCGGCGCCGCCGGCTTCACGCCCATCGCCGAGACGGACGCGTGGGACGCGCTCCCGCCCGGGCGCTACGCGCTCGCCCACGGCGGCTCGACCGTCCTCGCGTTCGTCATCCCGGACATGAAGCGCATCGAGGGCTTCCGCCTCGTCGGCGCGCACACGGACAGCCCGAACCTCCGCCTGAAGCCGCAGCCCGAGTACAAGAAGGAGGGCTACGCGCAGCTCGGCGTCGAGGTCTACGGAGGCGTGCTGCTCAACTCGTGGCTCGATCGCGATCTGTCCCTCGCCGGGCGCGTGTTCGTGAAGGAGGGCGATCGCGTCGAGAGCCGGCTCGTCCGCTTCGACAAGCCGATGCTCCGCGTCGCGCAGCTCGCGATCCACCTCGACCGCGACGTGACCGAGAAGGGCCTCGTGCTCAACAAGCAGGAGCACATGGCCCCGATCTTCGGCCTCGCCGGCGACGCCGCGCGCGACCTGCCGACGATGCTCGCGGAGAAGCTGGGCATCGCGAAGGAGAAGATCGCCGGGAGCGATCTCATGCTCTACGACGTGGTCGCTCCGACCCTCGGTGGACGCGACGACGAGCTCGTGTTCTCCGCCCGGCTCGACAACCAGGCCATGTGCCACGCCGCCATTCGCGCGCTCGTCGACGCCTCCACCACCGCCGCGCAGCGCCCGTACGTCCCCGTCGCCGCGCTCTTCGATCACGAGGAGGTCGGAAGCGAGAGCTTCGTGGGCGCGCACTCCGGGTTCCTTCCGCGCGCGCTCGAGCGCATCGTGCTCGCGCGCGGCGGCTCGCGCGAGGACTACCACCGCGCGCTCGCCGGGTCGCTCTGCGTGTCGGCCGACATGGCCCACGCGGTGCACCCCAACTACGAGTCGCGCCACGAGAGCCGCCACAAGCCGGTCCTCAACGGCGGGCCGGTGATCAAGGTGAACGCGCAGCAGCGTTACGCGACGTCCGGCGCGACCGCCGCGCTGTTCCGCGATCTCTGCCAGCAGGCCGAGGTGCCCGTGCAGCACTACGCGCATCGCACCGACCTGCCGTGCGGATCGACGATCGGGCCGATCGCCTCGACCCTGCTCGGCATCCGCACCGTCGACGTCGGCAACCCGATGCTGAGCATGCACTCGATCCGCGAGCTCGGCGGCGCGAAGGATCCGGCGATGATGACGCGCGTCCTGACCGCGTTCTACGGCTGCGCGGATCCGGGAACGCCGTGAGGCGCGCGTTCGTCGTCGCGGCGGTCCTGTCCGCGATGGTGCTCGCCGCGTGCGGGAAGCGCGCGGGCGGCAGCTGCAAGGCCGGCGAGTCGGTGTGCATCGACAAGGGCAAGGCGCTGTCCTGTCAGGGCGGGAAATTCGTCGAGGTGTCGTGCGCCGGCCCGCTCGGCTGCTCGAAGCTGCAGGACCACGCGAGCTGCGACGACTCCGTCGCCGTGGCCGGCGAGAGCTGCATGCTGGACGGCGACGAGCAGTACGCGTGCACCCCGGACAAGAAGCGCGCGCTCGTGTGCAAGGGCGGCAGCTACCAGCTCTACCTCGAGTGCCGCGGCAGCGCGGGATGCTCGCTGCTCGGGCGCACGGTGTCGTGCGACACGTCGATCGCGGACAAGGGCGATCCGTGCAAGTCGCCGGGCGCCGTCGCGTGCGCGACCGATCAGAAGCACATGCTCGTCTGTCGCGACGGAAAGTTCGCTCTCCATCGCTACTGCCGCGGGCAGTACGGCTGCCAGACGAAGGGCGATGCTCCCTCGTGCGACGAGACGCTGTCGCTCGAGCAGGACCCCTGCGGGCTGCCGGGACAGGTCGTCTGCGCGCTCGACGGTCAGAGCGAGCTCGTCTGTCAGGGCGGCGTGTTCGTGCGATCGCGCTCCTGCCGGAAGTCGGGATGCGTCGTGACGAGCCGGCCCGGCCGTCCGATCGAGTGCAACTGACGCCGCTCACCCGAGCACGAGGCGCGATCGCGCGAACCGCGCCACCACCCCGACGATGCCGCGCTCGCGGGCGAGCTCGTCGAGCACCGCCATCGCCTGCTCGCGCGACAGGCTCCTCGCGTCGAGGCCGAGCCGGTGCGCGGCCGCGGTCGTCGCATCGCGCGCCTTCTCCGTCCCGAGCGCGGGCGCGAGCAACGGAAGCAGGTCGATCGTCTCGGCCGGCGCCGCCTCCACCTCCTCGCCGCTCGAGGGCGGCGCGTGCTCGGCGAGCGCATCGACCTCGCCGCGCGACAGGGCGAAGCGCGCGATCACGCCGATGAGCCCGTCGATCGTCGCGAGATGGGCGAAGATCGCGCGCGCCTCCTCCGGCGAGTACGCCGGCCCGGGAAAGCCGAGCGCATGCGCGGCCGCGCTCACGAGCTCGTCGCCCTTCTCCCGTCCGAGCGCCGACGCGAGCAGCCTCGTCAGCTCACCCTTCGCGATGGTGCGTCCGGCGTCCGCCATCCCGCGCGTCGGTCAGCGGGGGAAAGCGAGCACCACGCTCGTCGTGTTGTGGAACCCGCTCATGTCGCCGGCGTCGAGCGCGATCTCGCCGTACGTCTCGAAGCCGGCGAGCGGGACGCCGCCGAGCTCCTCGGACATGCCGCGGATCGCGTCGTCGAACCCCTCGCGCAGGATCAGGTTGCGGCAGATGCAGTCGAAGACGATCGCGCCGGCGGGATGCTCGTCTCCGAGCTTCGCGCGTGCGCGGCGGGCGGCCTCGCGCGCGCTCTCGATCTGCTCCCTCGGCGCGCTCTCGGTGATCCGGATGACCGCGCCCTCCGGTACGCCGCATGCGAAGCGGATCGCGCCGTCGGGCGTGCGCGCGAGCGGGGCGCGGATCTTGTACTCGCGCCCCGCGGCGAGGCCGGCCTCGAACGTGAGGAGGAAGCCCCCCTCGTCCGCCGGTCCCAGCTTGTCGACATCGAGGCCGTGCGTCATCGCGACGTCGCGCGTGCGCTCGCGCCAGACGTCCCACGCCGGGCGTCCCTCGAGCTCCTGGACGACGTTGCCGTGGGCCTTCGTCACGCGGAGCGGCGTCGAGAGCGGACGGTGTCCGTGACAGACGCCGAGCCCGAGCGGCGTCTTCGAGAAGATCTGGGCGATGACGACGGCGTCGGTCGCCGCCCGTGCTCCGCACGACACGGTCGTCGATTTCATCGCGAGGTCGTCGCCGGCGCCGCCGCCCGCGAGCGGCAGATCGGCGCCGAGCGCGGCGGCGGTCATCAGCGTGACCTCCTCGCAGTTGCCGGCCATCGTGTCGATGAGGAGGACGCCGGTGCGGTGCGGGTATCCCTGCACCGAGCGCGGGAGCCCCGCGGCGGCCCGCTCCACCGCGTGCTCCGGCGAGGCGCGCACGCCGGAGCCGATCCCGGCGAACACCACGAAGTCGCCCGCGACGGCGATCGACGAGACCGCGCCCTTCGTGTCGCCGCGCTCGGTGAACTCGCCGGCGGTCGACGCGCCGAGGACGACGGCATCGGGGAATGCGCCGGTGAGGACCTCGGCGACGCGCCCGAGCGGCTGCTCGGTCGAGGCGAACACCATCACGAGCGCGGGCGGCGCTCCGCCGAGCCCGGCGGAGAGCTGCTCGACGAGGCGGGCGCTCGCGCGGGCCGCGTCCCCCGTGGCACTGGCGGTCACGACTCGGGTCGTCATCGTCGTCCCTTCCCCTCCGGTCACCGACCAGAATGGAAGCACGGCGCCCGCTGGGCGAGAAGGGATACGCCCGCTCAGCGCGGGTCGGCGCAGCAGCGGAAGCCGGTCGAGTAGTCGTGGTAGTCGACGCCGTGCGCGACGGTCTTGTACCCGCACCCCTCGCCGTTCTGGTGCGTGTCCTGGTAGTAGCCGCCGCGGAACGTCCCGCGCGCGCCGTTCAGCTCCGCCGTCCACTCGTGCAGGTTGCCGACCATGTCGTGCACGCCGAAGGCGTTCCGGCACTTGCCGTAGCTGCCGGTCTTCGCGACGGTGTTCGGCGCCTGGTTGATGCGCGGATCGTTCATCGCGGTCGGCGACGAGAAGACGTCCTCGCCCGGATGCAGCGACGCGAGCGGCGCGCGGCCGTTGTCGTTGCAGTAGCCCTGCTTGCGCTCGTCGCCGTAGGGATACGTCGTCGGCTTCTTGCCCCGGCAGGCGAACGACCACTCCTCGCCGGTGCACAGGCGCTTCTTCGCGTTCTTGCAGGCGCCCTCGGCCTCGAGCTTCGAGATGTAGCCCTGCGGGATCACGTCCGGCTTGGAGACGGCCTTCACCTCGAGGTTCGTGACCGGCTCGAACGGCGAGTGCGCGATCTCGTTCTTGCCCCGGAGCTCGACGACCGACGCCTCCCAGCGATCGATGCAGTATCCACGCTTTCCGTCCGGCACCACGTGCGCCATGCCCGCCGGGCACGGCCCCGACTTGCCCTCCGACGGATTCGACGCGGCGAGCGGGCACCCGACGGCCACCGACGAGAGCAGGACGACGCCCAGGCGATGGAACAGACGACGGCGGGCCAGCACGGCCGGCCTTCGTACTCCGATCAGTGATGCGGGATCAAGCCGGTGAACCAGGCCGCGCCCGCGGCGGCCGCCGCGACGAGGAGGAGCAGGACGCCGATCGCCGCTCCGTTTCCGCCGGCCCCGCCGATGCCCGTTCCGCCGCCGATGCCCTTCTTGTTCGCCAGCGGCGACGCGTGCGAGCCGGTCGGAATCGACGGCGGGACGTGCGCGCCCGTGGCGCCGACGCCGCCACCGAGGGTCCCGGCCCCGCCCGGCGTCGACGGAGGCGGCTGCGCGCCCGCGCCCGGCTGCGAGGGACGCTCCTCCACGTCCTCGAGCGCCGAGAGGTTGCCCTCGCCGAACACCTCGGGCGGGAGCGACGCACGCACCGGATCGTAGCCGCCGCTCTTGTTCTTCTCGCCGATCGAGATCTCGTTCGCCCAGTTCGTCGTGTCCACGAACTGATCGGGCGTGAGCGGCGCCGACGCGGCGACCTTCATGCCGCCCGAGGCCGGCGCGCCGTCCTCCTTGAGCGACGTGAACTCGAAGAGCGCCTCCTCGATCAGCTTGTCGATGATCGAGCCCTGCGGCGCGCGCACCTTCTGCTTGTCGCGCATCGTGCTCTGCACGATCGCGGCGATGTCGAACGTCCCGACCGCGTGTCCGTACGAGAACAGGAAGCGGATGAGATCCTGACCGAGCTCCTTCGCCGTGCCGTAGCGGGCGCCCATGTCCTTCGCGAGCGCCTTGTTGACGATGCGCTCGAGCTCCGGCGGCACCTTGCGGTTGATCTGCGAGATCGGCGGGACGTTCGACTGCTGGACCTTCTTCACCGTCTGGAAGTCGGTGTCGCCGAGGAACAGGCGCTGCCCCGCGAGGAGCTCCCAGAGGATGATGCCGACGGCGAAGATGTCCGTGCGCGAGTCGACGTCCTGTCCCATCGCCGCCTCGGGCGACAGGTAGGAGAACTTTCCCTTGATGATGCCGGGCTCGCTCTTCTCGAGCTGCGAGCTCGCCTTCGCGAGGCCGAAGTCCACGATCTTCACCTCGCCGTACTTCGTCACGAGGACGTTCGGCGGGGACATGTCGCGGTGGACGATGCCGAGGTGCGCGCCGTTCTGATCGGTCAGCTCGTGCGCGTAGCTGAGGCCCTTGCAGATCTCCTGCGCGATGAACGCCGCGGCGGGCACGGGGAAGTCCTTGCCCTGCTTCTTGAGCGACTCGGCGATCGCCTTGAGGTTCGCGCCGTCGACGTACTCCATGACGATGAAGTACGCGTTGTCGCCGACACCGATGTCGAAGACCTGGACGCAGTTCGAGTGCGTCAGCTGCGCGGAGATGCGCGCCTCGTCCAGGAACATCGCGATGAACTTCTTCTTCTCGCTGAGATGCGGAAGAACGCGCTTGATCGCGACCTGCTTGCGGAAGCCCTGAAGCCCTTCGCTCTCGGCGCGGAACACCTCCGCCATGCCGCCCGATTCGAGCTTCTCGATGACGCGGTATCTCTGTTGCGAGGACTCGGTCATCGCTCCTACTTACAGAAAGCGTGCCATCCGGGAGCGCGATGCGTCAAGAACCCTGGGGATTTCGTCCGGACGACGTACGGGGCAACCTCGACAGTCGTTGACATCCGATCGGGCCTTCTCGATCCTCCGCCCGCCGCGCATGCCCGCACGAACCTGGATCTCCCTGGGCAGCGGCGCGGTCGTCCTCGGTCTCGCGGCGAGCGCCCGGGCCGACGACGCGGCCCCCGCCGACAAGCCGCTCGACGCGGAGATCACGAGCGACACGGCCGCGCAGTTCTACGAGATGCGCAGCCCCACGGGCGAGACGGTCATCGCGCGCCGCCGCCTGATGACGACGCTCGGCGTCGCGGTCTACGACCTCCTCGACAAGCCGCAGAAGCCGGGCGGTCCCACGCTGACGTTCCGCGCGCGGATGCGCTACGACGCCGACTACGGTGGCAACGCCGAGGAGACGGCGGTCTCGAGCTTCAACCGCCTGGTCCCCGGGTTCTCGCGCGGCCCGATCGACCTGATGTACGGCTACGTCGAGGGCCGCCGCTTCTTGAACGGGTGGCTCGGCTTCCGCGCCGGCCGGCAGTACGTGACGGATGCGCTCGGGTGGTGGTCGTTCGACGGCGGGCTCGTGAAGGTGACGACGCCCTGGTACGTCGCCGCGGAGGTCTACGGCGGCCTCGAGCAGCGCGGGGGCATGCCCCTCTCGACGCCGCGCTACGAGCGCGACGGCGTCTGGCGCGGCGATCGAACGGGCTACGATCCGTCGCTCTGGCCGGCGTTCCAGCCGAACGACGTCGCGCCCGCGGTCGGCGTCGCGCTCGAGTCGACCGGCTTCACCTGGCTGCACGGGCGCGCGACCTACCGGCGCGTCTACAACACGGGCGCGTCGAGCGTGAGCCCGTTCGGCAGCGGCCTCCGCCAGCCGGCGGTCTACGACGGCACGCGCGTCTCGCAGGAGCGCATCGGCTACGCGTTCGACGGCACGCTGGCGAACCTCGGCGGGATCAAGGGCGGCCTCGCGTACGACCTCTACGCCGGGCGCATGTCGAACGTCTTCGCCTCGGTCGACGGCTACGTCTCGCGCCGGGTCACCGTCGGCCTCGACTGGGACTACTACGTCCCGACGTTCGACGGCGACTCGATCTGGAACTTCTTCATGGCGATGCCGATGAACGATCTGTCCGCCCGCGCGGCATGGGACGCGACCGATCACGTCGCGATCTCCGGAGGCCTCCGCGGCCGCGCGTTCCAGGTGCAGACGAAGGAGGCGGACACCGACGCGCCGACGTCGCCGAACGGCCTGTCCGACGCGAGCTACTACCCGTCGAGCGGCCTCGATCCGATGGGCGGCGGAAACCTCGCCGCGCGGTATCGCATGGGCGAGGGCTCGATCGGCGCGCGCGGCGCGGCCGACGTCGCGCGCACGGGCAACCGCCTCGGCATGGACGTCTACGGAGAGCGCACGCTCGAGACGCGCTACGTGCTGAACGGGCGCGCGGGCGTATGGCACTGGGACGACCAGCTCCGGCCCGACCGCGACGCGACGAGCTTCGGGTACGTCGCCGGCGCCGGCTACAAGCTCTTTCCACGATCGCTCGTCCTCGCCGAGTTCGAGCACAACATGAACCGCATCGCCGGACAGCGCTTCCGCGTGATGATCTGGCTGACCCTCGCGCTGTCCTCGAGGTGATCATGGTGACGTCGCGTACGCCCTCCGCCCTGATCGCGCTGCTCGTCGCCCTGCTCGTGGCGATCGGCACCGCGTTCGCGCAGGACGAGCCCGCGGCAGCGCCCGCGCCCGCACCCGCGCCCCAGCCGCCGCCGAGCAGCGCGGCGTCCGGCGCGCTCGTCTCGGGCACCGCGCCGCTCGCGAA
>JBDHVD010000052.1:0-28674 GCA_039809525.1 Labilithrix sp.
CGGCCCGAGCGCGCGTCCTTCGAGGGCTGGATGCCGCCGCGCGAGGTCGCCGTGGCGATGGTGGAAGGGCTCCGCGCGTCACTCGCAGCGTAGCTCGCGCCGATGCGGCTGGCCCGCGCCGATCAGCTCGGCCGGCGGCGCCTGCGCGACAGCGCGACGACGGCGCCGCCGAGGCCGAGCATCGCGAGCGCGCTGCTCGACGCGGTGACCGGCGTCGTCTTGCATCCGCAGCCGCCCGCGTCGAACTTGTCCTGCGCCGGGACCTCGGGCGCCTCGCACGTGAGGGGCTTCGACGCCTTCGAGGTCGTCCCCTGATCGAGCTTGGTGCCGTAGTTGCCGGTGTTCGCGTTGTCGTGGTGGAAGCTCTCCCACTCGATCGGGCCGTCCGACTTGCCCTCCGTCTTCCACGCGAACAGGTAGCCGTCACGCGTGCCCACGACGACCTCGAGCTTCTTCGCCGGATCGCCGTCGATGTCGCCGACGGCCGCCGTGGCCGCGATCCAGCCGTTCGTGAACTTCGGCCAGCCGGCCGGCTCGTTCCCGCATCCGTCGAACGCGTGGAGGAAGTAGCCGCCCGAGCCGGTGATGACCTCGGGATACGCGTCGCCGCTCACGTCCGCGACCGCGTGGTTGACGAGGAACGTGTAGTCCTCGATCGGGAACGGCGAGCCCGGCAGCATCTTCCCCGTCTTGCCGCTCCACACCGCGATGAGCTGCTGCGCGCGCTCGGCGCGACGCCCGCCTCCGGCGAGCGCGCCGGCGAGGCTGAGCGATCCGCCCGAGACGACCACGTCCGGCGTGCCGTCCTGATCCAGGTCGCCGATCGAGGGCTGGCTGAAGAGCGGGAAGAAGACGTCGCCCGTCGACGCCTTCGTCTGCTCGCCGAACGTGCCCGTGCTCTCGAGGCCCTTCTCCGTGCCGCCGCCCTCGAGCTGGCGCTCGGGGACCCGGTTCGGGGGATCGAACTTGAAGTCGGGCTGCGCGCCGGGATCGGCCTTCAGCGCGAGCGGCTTCGTCCCGTTGCCCTGCACGAGGATCTCGGCGACGCCGTCGCCGTCGAAGTCGGCGGCGGCCTGCGAGGCGACGATCCCCTCGGCCACGACGGGGAACAGCTTCAGGCTTGCCGTCGTGATCGGCCAGTTCGGCAGGTACGGCGAGCCTCCGGGCGCGTTGTTGCCCCGGCCGTCGACGACGAACACCGGCCCGGCGTTGCCGCCGCCGCCGATCTGCTGGTTCGAGCCGCTCGCGATCTCCGGGATGCCGTCGCCGTTCAGGTCCACGACCGTCGGCGTCGCCATGATGCGGCTCGGCTTCTCCGACAGCGGCGAGCGGAGCAGGACGGGGAAGCCGTCGAGCACCGAGCCGTCCGTCTTGAAGACCCAGATCTTGCCGTCGAACGCCGAGATCACGATCTCCGGCTTGCCGTCCTTGTCCATGTCGACGATGACCGGCGAGCTGTACGAGCCGCGCGCGAAGCCGTGCGTCAGGTCCATGCACGGCTCGGTCGGCTGCTTCGCCGGATCGTGCGGGCACGACGGGACGAGCGGCAGCCGCTTCGGCCAGCCGGGCAGGTCCTGCCCCTTCGTGTTGACCACGTAGATCGTGCCGGCCCACGTCGTGAACACGATCTCGACGCGTCCGTCGCCGTCGAGGTCCATCACCGCGGGCGCCTGCATGATCGATTCGCGCGCGAGGCTCGGATCGATGCCGCCCTGGCCGGCCTTCGCGTACGCCGGCGCGGTCAGGTAGCTCGGGACGGTGGGCTCGCTCGTGAGGTCCTTGTTCAGACCGTCGATCAGGCGCGTGTGATACGGGAAGCCCGGCACCTCCACGGGCGTGCCGCTCCGCATCGTGTACACGTGCAGGCGGCCGCCGCTGTCGCCGACGACGATGTCGCGGATGCCGTCGCCGTCGACGTCGGCGAGCTTGGGGCTCGCCTCGGCCGACGCGCCGAGCGCGATGGGGAAGCCGGGCAGGAGGTCCTTGTCGAGCCCGTTCTTCTCGTTCGTGATCGAGACGACGCGGCGCGCCTCGCCCGTCACGTCGCCGCCGTCGTAGTGCGCGACGGCCTGCACGCGAATGGAGATCGAGCGCGCGTTCTCGCCCTTCGGTGAATCGGGGTCGGGCACGTGCGTCGTGTCGATCTGGCGCGGATCGAGCTGCGCGAGCGGCACCGCTCCGCCGCTCACCGTCGCGCCCGGCACGTTCGTCAGCGGCGCGACGATGTCCTTGTAGTCCTTGTCCTCGGGCTGCACGCCCGGCGCCCACTGGACCTTGAAGTCGTAGGCCTTCGCGCGCGCCGCCGCGACGCGTCCCATGATCGCCACCGAGCCGCTGACGCGGTCGGCGTGGATGGGCGCGAACCACTCCGGCGAGACGATGTCGACCTCCGGCGGGATCAGCCGCTTCTTGATCGCGTCGACGATGCGGTACGCGTTCGCGCGGCCGTAGCCGAAGCGCTGATCGAAGCCCGGATGCGAGAAGTAGTACTTCGGGCTCTCGCCGCGCGACTCCGGCACGTCGATGTCGTCGGCGTACGTCTTGAAGAGCTGGATCGCCTCCTCCGCCGACAGCTCGAGGCCTTCCTGCGCGGCCATCGACATGAGCAGGCCGGCGATGCCCGAGCCGCGCCCGGTCGCCTCGCTCGAGCAGCTCGTGCCGCTCACGCTCATCGAGAGGTGGGCGCCGTAGTTCGAGCACGTGTCGAACGAGACGAACGTCGTCGAGAGCTCGGGCTTCTGCTCGTTGTAGCGGACCGAGTGCACCGTCAGGACGTGGTTCGACGTCGCCGGCATGTTGTGGTGCCGCGAGTTCTCGTCGGCCATGCTCGCGACGATGATCGCGCCCTTGCCGTACGCGTAGTCGATCGCCGCCCGGGAGAAGGCCGAGTTGTTGACCGTGCCGAGCGCCTCCTGGATGACCTTCGCGCCGTTGTCCGCCGCGTAGACGACGGCCTTGGCGAAGTCGTTCGAGTCGCCGATGAAGCTGTCGCCGACCCGCATCGGGATGAAGCGGCACTGGGGGCAGACGCCGATCTCGTCGATGCCGTTGTTGCCCTCCGCGGAGCTGTCCTCCGCCTCGCCGGTGCCGTGTCCGTAGCGCGTGTCGTCGTACGGATCGTTGTCGTTCTTGAAGAAGTCCCAGCCCGAGATGTCGTCGGTGTACCCGTTCGCGTCGTCGTCGACGCCGTCGGAGAACATGACGATCAGGTCGCCGGGATCGAGGATGCAGTTGCGATTGAGGTCGCCCTTCTTGCGATCCTCCTTCGGCTTCGACTTGTCGTGCTTGTCGAAGCACTTCTCGCCCGCCACGACGCCGGTCATGCGGTCGTCGTCGGCGTAGTCGGCGACGGAGAAGACGCCGTCGCCGTTGCAGTCGTAGCCCGCGAGGTCGCCGTCTCCGCCGCAGGCGACGCCGCCCGCCTTCTTCGGCTGCTTGTCGCCCTTCAGCTCGGCGGCGTTGAGATAGCCCTTGTTGACGAGATCGGGGTTGTCCCACTCGATGCCCGAGTCGATGACCGCGATGCGCACCTGCGGCTTGCCGACGGTGAGCGTCCACGCGCGATCGATGCTCATGCCCGCGGCGCCGAGCTTCTGATCGAAGGGATCGAGCGCGGGCGCGTTCGCCGGTCGATCGCCGAAATGCGAGATGTAGTTCCAGCGGCCCTTGAAGTCGTTCGGCCAGTTGGACTTGTCGCGCATGTCCGCGTCGGGCGCGGGAGGCCAGGCGGCGTGGGCGACGTGCGTTCGCGCCGCGAGGATCGAGCCGCCGGCGAGGAGGGACAAGGAGAGGAGGCGAAGGAAATGCGACCGCATGAGCGGCGGGCAGGCTACCACGCGGACCGGGGGCCCCTGGCCGCGCACCCCCCGGATCGAGACGTAGTTGAGGCTCTCGCGCGCGGCCTACCAGCGGAGCAGGTCGTCGGGCCCGAGATCGATGTGGAAGACCTCCCGGAGCGCGGTCCGGTACGCCGCGTCGTCCGGCAGCGTCCGCGTCTCCGAGCGGCCGCCGCGCCGCACCTCGAGCTCGCGATCGACGAGCACGTGCCGCGCTCCGACCTCCGGCCGCGAGACCAGCTTGCGCCGTACGAACAGCGAGTCGGGATGCGTCGAGCAGAACCAGCTCGCCATCGCGAAGTCGCTCGGACGCTGCTCCTCGAGCGACGCGCGATAGAGCGGGGTAAAGCTCTCGGTTCCGTCCTCCGCCGTCGTCTTCGTTTCGACGTCGAAGGAGGGCGGCGCCCCGAGCGCGCGGCCGTTCCACGGGATCTCGCGGATGCGGAACGTCTCGCCATGGAGGCTCCGCTCGATGCCGGGCTCGAAGGGCAGGGGCGCGAGGAGGTTGTGCGTGCCGAAGCCCACGTCCGCGAGGAACGTGCGCGGCCCGACGTCGACGAGCAGCAGCATGTGCGATCGCGGGCGATCGCTGGTCACGCCCGGTCGCAGCCCGTACATCACGCGCGCGGCGAGGGGCCGGACGGAGAAGCCGACGGTGCGCAGCATCTCGAGGAGGAGCCCGTTCTGCTCGAAGCAGTAGCCGCCGCGGCGTCGTACGACGAGCTTGTCGAACACCGTGGCCGGCTCGAGCTCGATCGAGTTGCCGAGATGGATGTCGAGGTTCTCGAACGGGATCCGCATCGCGTGGGCGAGCACGATCGCGTCGAGCGCGTCCGACGTCGGCGTGTGCGTGCCGCGATATCCGATCCGCTCGGCGTAGGCGTCGAAGTCGAGCTCCCCCATGCGGAGACGAGCGTAGTGGAAGATCGTGCCGACCATCAACGAGCGCGGCGCGGCACGGTCGGGATATGTCCGAACGCTCAGTATTCGCCGAACAGGTCCTGGATGCGGGCGTCGAGCGCGGTCGCGATCTTGTAGAGCGAGGAGATCGACGCGCTCGATTCGGCGCGCTCGATCTGGGAGAGGAGGGACACGCTCAGGTTCGTGCGCCGCGACATCTGCTTGAGCGTCAGATCCTTCTCCTTGCGCAGGTTGCGGATCGTGTCGCCGATCACCTTGTGGAGCTTCTCTTCGGGCGTGCGCGCGAGGCCCTTCTTCCGCATCACGCGGTCGATCACCTCGCGGAACTCGTCCACGTTGAACGGCTTCTTGATGTAGTCGACGGCGTCGAGCTTCATCGACGCGACGGCCGTCTCGAGGTTCGGATAGCCGGTGAAGATCACGACGGCGACGTCGCTGTCGATCTTGCGGATCTTCTTCAGCGCCTCGATGCCGTCGAGCTTCGGCATCATCAGGTCGAGGATGATGAGGTGATAGCCGCCGTTCTTGACCTCGTCCTCGATGGTCATCGGGTCGCCGAGCGTCTTGACGGCGTAGCCGTCACGCTCGAGGAACGTCTGCATGTAGTCGCAGATCGCGCGATCGTCGTCGACGATGAGGATCTTCACGGAGGGGAGCTGGATCTCGGTCGGCTGTGCGGTCATCTTCGCGACTCCAGGCGCTGACGTGGGTGGAGGAAGCGGGATGGCGCCGGGAATTCCGCCTGCGGTGCACTCCGGACGGGCTCAGCCGGTCGCCGTTACAGTGTAGCTTGACAGAGATCCGCTCAGATTGAAGTGGATCGAACGAAGATCGGCAGAAAAAGGTAGGAGTCCTGCACGCTTGGATGATTCCGTTCTCGCTGGAAACGCCCCAGGACGTCGATTTCGAGCGATTCGCATTGACGCGGACGGCCGCGGCGACGCATAAAGCCGCTCCACCGTTTCGGTTCCTCCGGATGGAGGGATCTCGGCGGTTCTCCGGGGCGTAGCGCAGCCTGGTAGCGCACCTGGTTCGGGACCAGGGAGTCGGAGGTTCAAATCCTCTCGCCCCGACTGCTTCTCCCTCGCGCGCGGACGGTGTCGATCGCCGACGCGTGCATCATGCACGAGGCGTCATCCGTTCGGATGACAGGGATTTTCGCGGGCTGGCACGGTGTGGCCGCCGCGTCGACACGGTGACGGCCGGTCCACGTACGGGACGGCGTTCTGTGGTCGCCGGGTCCCCGTCGAGGGCCGGACGCGCGCTAAACGCGCGAGAGCGCGCACGGCATGGTGCCTGCTTCGTCCATCCCCCGTGGAGGGACGCACGAACATGAAGGCTCGCATCGCGCTGGTGGGGATCGTCTTTGCGGGTGTCTTCGCGCTCACGGCTTGCTCGAGCGCCGATCCGAGCGGGGACGACGTCGAGGTGCAGGTGAACGCCGGCGCGACCACGCCGGCGTGCACGAACTGCATCAAGGGCGTGACCTACTCGACGTGTGCGCCCGTCGCCGTCTACTCGTACGGTCCGGACAAGTCGCCGTTCCTCGGCAACGCCCGCGTCGCGAAGCTGGTCTACAACCAGACGACCAGCGCGTACGAGGTGCCCTGCGTGTACATCGAGAAGGCGTCGCGCTCGACGTGCAAGGTGAACTCCTCGAGCGCGCCCTGGTTCCGCGCCAAGGACGGCAGCATCTACATGAAGACCGGCTACCGCGTGGACCAGTCGGGCAACGCGGGCGGCGACTGGGTCATCAGCGCCGTCGTCGACAAGGACGGCACCGTTCCGTGCGTCGATCCCGCCGGCCGCGACACGGCGGGCACCGCCGCGACCGAGGAGCTCGCCGCCGCGTGCGTCGTCGAGACGATCAACGTGGCGACGAACGCGACCGGCGCGTACCTCGAGAACTACGCGACCCAGAAGGTCTGCACGAGCACCAGCGTCCACCCGGACGAGGCGGAGTACATCAATGGCACGAAGTACTGCTACACGGGCCGCGGCGCCGCGATGAACGACATCAACGGCACCGAGCGCGACATGTACGGGAACTACTATCCCGACGAGAACCACTGCCACGTGGCGCGGATCTCGGGCGTCGAGGCCCCGGCCGCGAAGCGCCCCGCGACGAGGTCGCTCCCGGCGCCGGGCGTCGTCAACACGTCGACGCCGATCCTCTGGCGCGCGGTGGCGAAGGATATCGCGATCGCGAACTGATGGCGTCGACGCGATGACCCCGCGGGCGCTCCTCCTCGCCGGCGCGCTCCTCGTGGCTGCATGCGGTGGCCACGAGGCGGGCGAGCGCGTCGATGCGACGCGCGCGGCGGTCGTCGGCGGTGAGGTGTCCGCCGCGGCCGACGACTTCGTCGTCTTCCTCTCGCACGCTTCGCAGCCGAACGCGGCCTGCGGCGGCGCGCTCGTCGCGCCGAACCTCGTGCTCACCGCGAAGCACTGCGTGTTCGAGTACCCGCAGCAGACCGAGAGCTTCTGCGACGCGAGCGGCGAGCCACAGGTCGGCAGCGGCGGCGGCTTCGTCACCGGACCGATCCCGCTCGCCGAGATCGGCGTGTTCCCGGGGGCCGACGGACGCAAGCGCTTCGTCGCGGGCGATCCGCCCGCCGCGGTCGCGAAGCAGATCGTCGACGACGGCACGCCCACGCTGTGCAGCCACGACCTCGCGTACGTCGTGCTCGATCGACCGATCACGTCGGCGCCGATCGCGCGCCTGCGCCTGGGCAAGCGGCCGGAGCCCTCGAGCTTCGTCGCGCTCGCCGGGTGGGGGAAGATCGAGGACCGGCTCAACACCGAGATCCGCATGCGCCGATCGGGGATCGGCATCCAGCGCGTCGGTCCTCCGGCGCCGCTCGCCGACGGTGCGGGCTCGCTCGGCCCTCGCATCTTCGAGACCGGACCCGGCGGCTGCACCGGCGACAGCGGGAGCCCCGCGTTCGACGCGCAGACGGGCAGCGTGCTCGGCGTCCTGGCGCGCGCGGCGAACCTCGACGGCGCGGACCCGATCTCGCCCTGCCGCCCGGAGACGGTGGTCAACGTCTACATGACGGTGAACGACTTCCCGAAGCCCCTGCGCGACGCCTTCGCCGCCGCGTCCGCCGAGCCGTGGGTCGAGGGGCGATCGAGCGCGGGGTGGCTCCGCTTCGGCGACGCGTGCAGCGCGGACCTCGAGTGCGAAGGCGATCTCTGCGCCGCCGGCAGCTGCAACGTCGCCTGCACGAAGCCTGGGCGATCGTGTCCGGCGGGATGGTCGTGCGGATCGAGCGGGCGATGCGAGCCTTCGCCCGCCGACGCGGGGACCGCACCCGAGGTCGACGCCGCGCCTGCCGCCGCGCCGCCGCCGGCCGATCCGGGAGGGTGCGCGATGACGAGGATTCCCTCGCGCGCGAACGTCCCGTACCTTGGTCTGGCTGTCGCTGCGATCGTCGCCCTCGTGCGGCGCCGGCGACGTTGCTGAGCTGGAGGGGTCATGCCGAATCGTTTGCTCCGCGTTGCGTTTCTCGCCATGCCGCTCGTTGCATTGGGCGCTGCATTCGTCACCGCGTGCGGGGACGACGACGTCACTCCGGGTGGACCGGACGCCTCGACGGACGCCCGGACGGACACGAGCGTGCCGGACGGAAGCACGGGCGCCGACACCGGCACCGACGCGGGCTCGGAGGACGGCGGCGCCGACGGCGCGACCGACGGCGGGACGGATGCGGACTCCGGGCTGCCTGCGCTCTGCGTCACCTATTCGAACGCGCCGGTCGCGGGCAAGGAGGACGCCGGCGAGCCGGCGATGTCGCCGCGCTACGAGCTGATCGCCGCGCGCGCGCTCCACACGGGCCTGAAGTGCGCCGACAACTCCTGCGAGGTCAGCGAGCTGTTCACGACGGCGTTCGACGGTCCCACCGTCTTCCAGTGCCTCGGCTACCAGCTCGCGGCGCTCGCCGGGTGCACCGTCGCCGGGCAGCCGATGAACTACGACACCGCGATGGACACGGACTTCACCTTCCCGTGCGTGGTCGACGGCGGGCCCGGCAACATCCAGCTCGGCTTCCGCGATCCGCCGGGGACGTACACCGGCAACGACGTCGGGTTCGTCGCCGAGCTGGTGAAGCAGGCGGCGACGTCGACGGGCATGGCGCCCGCGGACGCCGAGCGGCTCAAGCAGCTCTATCTCTCGAAGCGCGCGAGCGTGCTCGGACCGGACGCCGGCGCCGCCGACGCCGGCGACGCGGGCTTCTCGAACAGCACCTGTCCGTAGGACCGATGACGAGGCTCCCCCGCGCGGCCGCCGCGGCGGCCCTCGCGCTCGCGGTCGCCGCGTGCACGTTCCTCGGCTCGCGCGACGTGATCCAGTGCCAGCAGGACACGGACTGTCCGTCCGCGCGTCCGACGTGCTCGGAGAACCTCTGCGTCGCGTCGAGCGTCGGCGCGGTCGACTCGGGGCCGGCGGTCGACGCGGAGGCGGGCGCGCCCGATTGCACGCGCACCGACGACTGCGATCAGTCCCAGCTCCCGCAGCTTTGCGTCGCGCAGAAGTGCCGGCCGGCGACCGGGCCGGCGTGTCCGCTCCTCCTGCCGGCCGACGCGAGCTACCGGCAGGACGGCGCGATCGTGGTCGGGGTGTACGTGTCCGATCCGCTCGACGTGATCGGCAAGCGCGCGGTCGAGCTCGCGCTGAGCGAGATCGACGCGGTCCTCCAGCGGCCGAAGCTCGTCGCGCTCGTCTGCGGGAAGGGAGCGAGCCTCGACAAGAACACCGCCCAGAGCGCGCTCACGCACCTCGCCGATCTCCAGGTGCCGCTCGTGATCGGGCAGTTCGAGAGCTCCGAGCTCGGCAAGATCGTGCTCCAGGCGGTCGATCGCGACGTCGCCGTGTGGTCGACGCTCGCGAACACCTCGTCCTTGCCGACGACGGGGGACTCGAAGGGGCTCTATCGCTTCTTCCTCGACGAGCTGAAGAGCACCGTCCCGGCGTACCAGAGCGCGCTCGATCAAGCGCTCGCCCGCGCGGAGACGCTCGCCGGTGGTCCCATCGCGTCGCCGAAGGTGTCGCTCGTCGTCAGCGAGACGGCGGAGTCGCGAGCGCTCGCCGATGCGCTCACCGCGGCGGCCGGCGGTCTGCAGATCGGCGGGCAGCCGATCGCCGCCCATGCGGGCTTCGAGAAGATCTCGGTGCAGGCGATCTTCGACCAGCCGTCGACGTCGTACCAGCCGACGTTCTCGAAGCTCGCGAGCACGAGCCAGCCGAACGTGGTCCTCGCGATCGGGGGCGACGAGATGGTGCAGAAGATCGTCAGCGGGACGGAGACGAACTGGGGCGCGGCCGCGCGCCCGGTGTGGATCGTCTCGTCGCGCGCGAAGTACAACGCGAACGACCTCGTGAACCTCACGAGCCGACCGGGCTTCCGCGCGCGGCTCCTCGGCGTCGACTTCTCGGGCGACGAGACGAACCACGACGCGTTCGTCGCCGCGGCGCAGGCGAAGTCGAGCCCGTTCGCGGTGCACGCGTTCGACCACCTGTACGACGCGATGTTCGCGGTGGCCTACGCGGCCGTCACCGGCGATCGCGGGCGCACGCAGCCGACCGCGCGGATCACGGCGAAGGACATGCTCGACGGGCTCGCCATGCTCGCGCCGCCGGAGGACGGCGCGGCGGTGGTGGTGAACGGATCGGGGGCGTTCCCCACCGGGGTGAGCGCGCTCCGTCAGGGGACGAAGATCCGCATGATCGGCACGACCGGGCCGTGGACGTTCGACGAGGCGCGGATCACGCGCCGGATGGGCTCGTCGTTCTTCTGCTTCAGGAACGGCACGAGCCAGATCGCCTACTACGTCGATCCCGCCGCCGCGCCCGGCGTGTGCACGCCGCCCTGAGATGCGCGCGCGGATCCTCCTCGTGTCGCTCGCGCTCGTCGCCTGCAGGCGCGAACGCGAGCCCAGCGGCCGGTCGTGGCCGACGCCCCCGGTGGAGCAAGCGGACGGAGGCGTCGTCGCCAGTCGGCTGCCGCGCATCGCCTACCGCGGCGGGCCGTTCCTGCGAAACCCGCGCATCGTCACGGTCACGTGGAAGAGCGACGACCCCGCGCTCGTCGCGCGGCTCGAGCGCTTCGGCGAGACGATCACCAGGACGGCGTGGTGGCGGACGGTGGTCGATGCATACTGCACGCGTCCCGACGACTGCATCGGCGAGGGCCGGCGCGGGGCCCCGGCTCGGCTCGACGGCACGCTGCCGCCCGAGGTGAGCGACGCCGACGTGGAAGCGATCCTCCAGCGTGCGATCGATGCCGGGCGGATCGCCGCGCCTGCCGATGCGCTCGTCGTCGCCTACCTGCCGCCGGGCGTCTCGTTCCACGACGCGAACGTCCCTCGCTATTGCGCCGGTGGCCCGCGCGCGCTCCATGGCCGGCTCCGGGCGGTGAAGACGAAGCCGGCGTTCGCGATCGTCCCGCGCTGCAGCGACGAATCGGAGCTCACCGCGGCCGCGAGCCACGAGATCCTCGAGGCGACCACGAACCCCGATCCGGCCGCGCGCGGCTTCGCCCTCGATCAGGGGACGGCGAGCCTCGGCTTCGCGATGGCGGGCGTCGAGCCGGTCGATCCGTGCGGCCTCGTCACCCGGGACCGCCATCGCACGACCGAGGGCGGCTTCACCCTGCAGCGCGCGTGGTCGAACCGCGCGGCCGCGCTCGGGGCGAACCCGTGCGTGCCGGCGCCGGCGGGCGCGCCGTACTTCGTGCTCGTCCCGCGCGAGCCCGCGGTGCGGCTGGCGAAGGAAGGCGATCGCGCGACGCTCGTCGTGGAGGCGGCGTCCGATCGGCCGATCGCGCCGTGGACCGCGTCGGTGGTGGACGTGACCGGCGAGCGGGAAGGGGAGCGCGTCGTCGATCTCGCGATCGATCGCCCGACCGTCGCTGCGGGGGAGACCGCGACGGTGACCATCACGCTCCGCCGCGTCCACCCGAAGCACGTTTCGCTCGTCGGCGTCGTGTCGACGTCCGGGGGCGAGTCGCACCTCTGGCCGGTGCCGATCGTGATGCGCTGAGCGCGTCAGAACGTGCCGCCGACGCCGCCCGGCAGGATCCGGATGCTCGCCGCGCGCATCCCCGAAGCCTCCGACTTCGGCGGCTTCACCGTGAAGTAGACCGAGATGCACGCGGTCACGACGGTCGCGAGACCGAGCACGTCCGCCGCGACGGCGAGCCGATCGGCGCTGGCGGTCGCGTCGTCGGCTTCCTGCTTGGTGACCGGGCGCGCCGGATCGCTCAGCTTGTCGATGTCGGACTGCTTGCTCAGGTAGAGCCCGCCGACCACGCCCGTGCCGATGGCGAGCGCCGCGGTGGTGGACCAGCCGACGATCGCCGGCGTGTAGCTCTTCTTCGGCTCCTCCGCCTGCGGCGGCGTCACGACGACCGGCTTCGCCGTCTCGACCTGGAGGGGCGCGAGCGCGATCGCGAGCTCGGAGTGGTCGCCGCCCGCGAGCGTCACGATGCGCGTCACCGGCGTGTGCCCGGCGAGCGTGACGACGACCTTGCGCCGGCCCGCGTTGACCAGGATCTCGTCGGCGAGCGCCGCGGGCGCGACGGGCACGTCGTCGATCGCGACGTCGCCGCCGGCCGGGCTCGTGCGGATGCGGAGATGGGCGGTGCGCTTGCGCAGCATCTCGAGGTCCTGCTCGACCTGCGCGCGCCGGCCCTCCGGGATCTCGCTGCCGCCGTCGCGGAGATAGCGCTCGAGCGCGGTCCGCGCCGCCGCGTAGTTGTACAGCTGGATGTCGACCTGCCCGATGTTGAAGAGCACGCGGTAGTTCGGGCTGATGTCGTACGCGCGCTGGAACTCGACGAGCGAGAGGGTGAAGTCTCCCTCGTCGTAGAGCAGCCGCGCGCGCTTGAAGTGCTCCTCGGCGCGCGCCGCGGGCGACGCGTCGTCCTCCGCCGGCTGCGCGTGCACAGACGGCGCGACCGCGATCACGGCGACTGCAACCGCGATGGCTCGGAGCCTCGAGAGCCGCATCCGTCCCGAGCGTATCGCACGTCGAGGCGTCCGTTCGAGGTTCCTTGACCGCCCTGCCCGGCGAGGGTTCCATGGGGGGAGCGGAAGCGCTGCGAAGGCCCAAATGTCCGCCACGGGGAGCACGGGATCGGCACCTGGCGCGCGCGTCAAACCTGGCGACGTGATCGCCGAGAAGTACGAAGTCGAGCGGGTGCTCGCGTCGGGCGGTATGGGCGTGGTGCTCGCCGCGCAGCACAAGCAACTACGCCGCCGCGTCGCGCTGAAGTTCCTGCTCCCCGAGCTGTGCGCCACGAACGACGTCGTCGAGCGCTTCCTCCGCGAGGCGCAGGCGATGACCACCATCCAGAGCGAGCACGTCGCGCGGGTGCTCGACGTCGGCACCACCGCGGACGGCTCGCCGTACATGGTGATGGAGTACCTCGAGGGCGAGGACCTCTCGGTGACGCTCGCGCGGCGCCGCCGGCTCGACGTCGAGGAGGCGGTGGACTTCGTCCTCCAGGCGATGGAGGCGATCGCCGAGGCGCACGTCCACGGGTTCGTCCATCGCGACCTCAAGCCTTCGAACCTGTTCGTCACGCGCCGGCTGGACGGCTCGCCGCTGGTGAAGGTGCTCGACTTCGGCATCTCCAAGGTGATCGCGAAGGACATGCCGGCGGACCTCACGCGCTCGCACGGCATGCTCGGCTCGCCGCTCTACATGGCGCCGGAGCAGATCCGGAGCTCGAAGACCGTCGACACGCGCGCCGACATCTGGACGCTCGGCGTCATCCTCCACGAGCTCGTGTCCGGGACGCCCCCGTTCCAGGCCGAGTCGGTGCCCGCCGTGCTCGCGGCGATCATCGCCGACGATCCCGCGTCGCTGCAGAGCGTGCGCCCGGACGTGCCCGCGGGCCTCTCGGACGTCGTGAGGCATTGCCTCCGGCGCGAGCGGACCGAGCGCTACGACGACGTCGCCGAGCTCGCCGTCGCGCTCCGTCCGTTCGCGTCGCGTGACGGCGCGCAGTCCGTCGAGCGCATCGAGCGCATCGTCGCGCGGCACAAGGTCGGAGCGAAGGCGAAGACCGCCGAGGCGGACGCACCGCCGCCGAAGAGCGTGCTCTCGCCGTTCGCGCAGACCGCGGCGGCCCCGGAGAGCGCTCCGAGGGGCGGCGAGAGCGATCGCGGCGTCGCGGCCGCGGCGCCTTCGGGGGCGTCGGGCTCGAGCTTCGGCAAGTACCGCCTCCTCGCGATGCTCGGCTCGGGCAGCATCACCGAGTCGTTCCTCGGCGTCGTCGGCGCGTCGCAGACGCTGGGCTCGGGCAAGCTCGTGGTCATCAAGCGCCTGCGTCCGAACCTCGCGGAGGACCCGGAGTTCGTGTCCATGCTCGTCGACGAGGCGCGCATCGCGGCGACCCTGAGCCACCCGAACGTCATCCAGACGTACGAGGTCGGCGAGGTCGGCGCCGAGTGCTACCTCGCGATGGAGTACCTCGACGGCCAGCCGCTCGATCGCGTCGCGCAGCGCGTGCAGGGACGGTCCGCGGTGCCGCTCGCCATGGGGCTCGCGATCGTGCAGGGGATGCTCGCCGGCCTCCACGCCGCGCACGAGGCGTCCGACGTCGACGGCAGCCCGCTCGGGCTCGTGCACCGCGACGTGACCCCGCGCAACGTGTTCGTCACCTACGACGGACAGGTGAAGGTCGTCGACTTCGCGCTCGCGAAGGCGAAGGGCCGCGCGACGGAGACGCGGCAGGGGGTGGTGAAGGGACGCGCGGGGTACATGGCCCCGGAGCAGGCCGCGGCCGGCTCGCTCGATCGCCGCGCCGACGTCTTCAGCGCCGGCGTGGTGCTCTACGAGCTGCTCGCCGGACGGCGCATGTGGAAGGGCGTCGACGACGGCGAGATCATGCGGAGGCTGCTCGCGGGCGAGCTTCCGGGCGGGCCGCGCGACGTCAACCCGCAGGTGCCGAAGGCCCTCGACTCGATCGCCCGCCGTGCGCTCTCGCGCGACAAGGACGATCGGTTCGCGACCGCGCGCGAGTTCTCGATCGCGCTCGAGCGCGCGATCGACGCGGAGAACCTCCGCTGCACCCCGCGCGAGCTCGGCGACTGGCTGGCGGAGCGCTTCGCCGAGCGGCGGCGCGAGACGCGCAAGCTGATCGACGAGCAGCTCGCAGGCGGCGCGTCGCCGTCGGCGCGCGGTCCGCGGGCGATCGATCTGAGCGAGCAGCCGCGGGTCGAGGACGTCGACGCGGGGCCCCCCGATGCATCGTCCTCGCCGATCGATCCGGTGATGGCCCAGTCCCACCCGGGCGTGACCACCGGCGCGACGACCGTCAGTCGATCGGCGTCGCGCTGGGCGTTCGTCGGCGGGCTCGCGCTCGTGGCGATCGGGGCGGGCGCCCTGGTGATCGCCAGCGCGCACGAGCGGGAGCGGCCCGAGGCGCACGCGCTCGTCGCCACGTCGGAGGCGCCGCCGACGTCGTCGCCGCCGCCGGTTCCCTCGCCCCTGCACGCGGACGCGCCCAGCGCCACCACGACGGCGACGCCGCCCGCCGCCGAGGTGCGGGTCTCCGTGACGACGTCGGCGCCCGGTGCCGAGCTGACGATCGACGACGAGGCGAAGCTCCGGACGCCGGTGGCGGTGAGCCGACCGCGCGACGGTCACGCGCATCGCTTGACGATCCACGCGCCCGGCTTCCGGCCGGAGACGAGGTCCGTCACGTTCGACGAAGACGTGACGTGGGCTCCGCAGCTCGTGCCGGTGCGGGCAGTCGCGTCCGGCGCCGCGCCGGTCCACTCCGCGACGGCGACCGCGACCGCCGCCGCGGCGACGTCGCCGTCGAGCTCCGCCTCCGTCCGGAAGAAGCGCGAGCTCGACGACAACCCGTACGCGGGTCAGAACGAGTGACCCGCGCGCGCGGTCACTGGACCTCGAAGAGCGTCACGCGCCACGGGGTGCGCTTGCCGGTGTTCGACGTGACCTTGACGTAATAGGTCTTGTCCCGAACGAACGGCAGCGCGGGCGACGACGACGCGTTGATGACGAACGGTCCCTGGGAGTCCACGGTGACCGTCATCGTGATGTCGCCGGCGAACTGCAGGTAGAAGCTCTTCGCCGACGAATGGAGATCGAAGCTCAGGTACTCGGGCTCGGTGCCCGCGTCGACCGCCGCGTCCGGATCGTTCTGGAAGATGATCCCGCAGCGCGAGCAGCCCGGCGCGACGCACGCGGCGTCGGCGGGATCGAGCGGGTTGGCCGCGTCCGGCTCGTCGTTGATCTCCTCCTCGGCGAGCCCGCCGAGGACGCACGGGATGCCGCCTTCGTACTGGTCTCCGCCGTCGAGCACGGTGGCCGGCCCCGCGTCGAACTGCGGGCCGGAGTCCTTCGGACCGGAGTCCTTCGGTCCCGTGTCGGCGGGCCCGGTGTCCGGGACGAACGTGTCGGGGACGCTCGCCTCCTGCCCGGCGTCCTGGCTGATGACGTCCTGATCGTCGGAGCCGGAGCACGCGATGAATGCAGCGGTCAGCGACGCCGACGCGGCGAGCACGGAGAAGAAACGAAGCCCGGTCGAGATGCGCATGCGACCTCCCTCGAAGGGAACATTGGAGCACGGATCGACAGGAGGTGCACAAGCGCGCGGCCGTTTGCACCGAGGGCGGACTTCTACGCGTAGCGCGTGCTAAAGCGGGCGCATGCGCGTGACGGTGTTGGGTGCCGGATACATGGGAACCGCGATGGCCCAGGTGGCCGCGATGCGTGGACACGACGTCCGCCTCTGGGGCACGTGGCTCGACGACACGCTGGTGGAGGCGGTCGAGCAGGGACGCGAGCATCCGCGGCTCAAGCTGAAGCTCGATCCGAAGATCACGCCGCTTCGATCGGACAGGCTGGGCGAGGCGCTCGAGGGCGCGGAGCTCGTCGTCCAGGGCATCAGCTCCGAGGGCGCCGTCGCGGTGATGACCAGGGCCGCCGCGCACCTGCCGGACGTCCCGGTCCTCAGCGTGACCAAGGGCTTCCTCCCGGCGAAGGACGGCCGGATGCATCGCATCGACGAGATCGTGGCCGAGACCGTCGGGCGCAAGGTCCGCTTCGTCCACGCGGCGGGGCCGGCGAAGGCGATCGAGGTCGCGCGGCGGGTGCTCACGTTGATGTTCTTCGCCTCGGCGGACGAGGCCGATGCGCGCGCCTGCGCCGAGGCGGTGGGCGGCGATCACCTGCGCGTGACGACGAGCAGCGACATCGCGGGCGCCGAGATCTGCTCCGCCCTCAAGAACGCGTATGCGACCGGGCTCGGGATCTGGGACGGCTTCGTCGGGCCCGACTGCCACAACGCGCGCGCCGCCTGCTTCCAGCAAGCGGTGATCGAGATGGCGCTCCTCGCCGGCGTGGGCGGCGGCAAGGTCGAGACCGCGTACGGCGCCCCCGGCGTCGGCGATCTCCACGTGACCGCCGCGGCGGGACGCAACCGCGCGTTCGGCGAGAACATCGGCAAGGGCAAGCCGGCCAAGCAGGTGGCCACCGAGATGGCGGCGATCAACCAGCTCACCGAGGGCTATCCGGCGATCGCGTCGGCATGGCGCTGGGCGAAGGAGCAGGGCGTCGCCGCGCGCGACCTGCCGCTGCTCCACGTGCTGCACCGCATCGTCTGGGAGGACGTCCCGGTGAAGGACGCCCTCGCGGGGCTCGAGCTCTCGACCTGACGCGCGCTCAGGCGAGGTGCTTCTTCAGGAACGCCACCGTGCGCTCCCACGCGAGCTTCGCGCTCGCCGCGTCGTAGACCTCGGGGCGCGTGTCGTTCGCGAACGCGTGATCGGCGTCGTAGAGGTGGAGCTCGAGGCCCGGCACCTTCTTCTTCACGTCCTCCGCGCGCTCGGGCGTGACCCAGTTGTCCTTCTTGCCGACGTGCATCATCGCCGGCGCCGTGATCTTGGAGAGGTCCGCCTTCTCCGCCGGCGGGATGCCGTAGAACGCGACCGCCGCGGCGACCGGGAGGTGCGCCGCGCTCGCGAGCGTGAGCGCGCCGCCGAGGCAGAAGCCCGTCACGCCGACCTTGCCGTTCGAGCGCGGGTGCTCCTTCAGGTACGCGAGCGTCGCGCCGATCTCCTCGACCGCGGCGAGCGTGTCGAGCTCGGTCATCCACTTGCCCGCCTCGGTCGCGTCCTTCGTCGTCCGGCCGTGGTAGAGGTCCGGGGCCACGACGAGGAAGCCCTCCTTCGCGAAGCGCTCCGCGAGATCACGGATGTGGTCGTTCACGCCCCACCACTCCTGCACCAGCACGAGGGCAGGGGTCTTGTCGGATCCGGACGGCTCGGCGAGCTCGCCTTCGATGCCGCGAAAGGAGATGCGCTTGGTCATGGCCCGCGAGCATATGCTACGGAACGGGCATGCGGAACCTGACTCTCGGGCTCGTCCTCGGCGCGACGGCAGCGCTCGCTGCATGCAAGGGCGACGCGCCCAAGCTCGCGGGCGGCGGCGAGATCCCCGTCACGGCAGACGACAAGGGCTTCAGCCCGAGCTCGGTCACCGTCCCGAAGGGATCGACCGCCGCGCTCGTGTTCACCCGGACGTCCGACGACACGTGCGCGACCGAGGTCGTCTTCCCGGAGCTCAACGTGAAGAAGGAGCTCCCGAAGGGCACGCCGGTGAAGGTCGAGATCCCGACGGACAAGGAGCAGAAGCTCACGTTCCAGTGCGGGATGGGGATGTACAAGAGCAGCGTCGTCGTCTCCGCGAAGTGACGCCGGGCTACCCGTCCTTCTTGCGCGGCGGGCCCGAGGTGCTGCACGCGGTCGTCGACGTGGTACCCCACGTGCTCTCGTCGCACGGCTCGGTCGGCTGGTAGACCTCGCTGCAGTCGCTGCCGCTCGACACCTCCTTCCAGCCGGTCGCGGCGCAGCACCAGCGGCTGAAGCCCTTGCCGGCGCGGTCCTGTCTCGGGCACGCCGGCACGACCGCGGCGGGGGTGCCCGCGCTCGCGCCCTCGAGCGGGGGCGCGGCCTCCGCGCGCTTCGGCGGCAGCTTCCAGGGCAGCATCGTGGCGAGCATGCCCGAGGCGCCGATGAGGTAGACGACGAGGCCGGTCCGCGCGCGCTCCCACGCGTGCACGACGAAGGCGAGCGGGCCTCCCGGCACGAACATGACGACGAGGCCCCAGCGCACGCTCTCGCGGAACGCGGCGATGACGATCAGCAGCCACCCGAGGGCGAAGGTGACGCCGGAGGCGATGATGAAGACGTTCTGGACGGCGGACATCGAACCCCCTCTTCCCGGTTACGGGAGCACGAGGGCGCATGACCGGCATGTCACCCGAATGGGCGATCACTGCCCGAGGGCCTTGCGGCTCTCCTCGCCGGCCTGCTTCACCATCTGGCCGGACTCGGGGATGCTCACGCCCTGCTCGGCGGCGACCTTCTTCACGTAGTAGACGCGCGCGGCGATGCCGAGCAGGAACACGACCAGCGGCACGAGCTTCATCCACAGCGGGCGCGGCGGCTTCCGCGGCATGGTCGCGGCGATGGCCTCGATGCGCCGGCGCTCGTCCTCGACCGCCGCGACGATCGGATGCGCGTCCGGCGCCTCCCGCGGCCGAGAAGGGGAGCGCGCGTAGTCCGCGACCCGCGAGAGCTCGCCTTGATCGAGCCACACCCCATGCCGCGGGCACACGTCGACGACCACGCCGGAGCTCGCGGCGAAGCGCCCGCGCTCCATCTGCGCGCCGCACGAGGCGCAGGTGACGAGCGGAACGAGCGCGGGCGGAGGCGGCCCCTGCCTCGGCAGCCGGTGCTCGATCGCGGCGACGAGCTCGGGCCGCTCGAGGAACGTGCACCATGCACGCGCTGCCACGAAGATCCCGCCGCAGCTCCCGCACGCGTGCAGCGACGCGCCCTGGTCCATCGGCACGGTCCGGAGCCGGCTCTTGCAGCGCGGGCAGTGCGCGCTCACCGGCGGATCGGGCGCCGCCGGATCCGGCATCGGTACGAAGCACTTCGTGCACGTCGTCCCCGCTCGCCCCCGGCTCCCGCAGAAGAAACAGGACGACGTCAGCCCCACCATCCAAGGTGAAGCGTAGCAGACGCCGCCGCGCCGCCCGCCCTCAGGACAGGACGGTGCGGACGCTCTCGCGGAGGATCCCGAGGAGGCGATCGAGATCGGCGTCCGGGATGTTCAGCGGGGGCGCGACGTAGACGGTGTCGCCGAGCGGCCGGAGGTACGCCCCGCGGCGACGCGCCTCCTCGTACACCCGCCAGCCGACGCCGCCGAGGTATCCGCCCGATGCGAGATCGGCGGCGCCGGTCATCCCGAACGATCGCACGCTCGACACGCCCGGGAGGTTGCCGAGCTCGGCGAACGCCGCGGCGATGGCCTTCGCCTTCGGCTGCGCGTTCTCGAGGATGCGTTCGTCGCGGTAGATCGCGAGCACCTCGCGGGCGACCGCCGCCCCGATCGGATTTCCGCAGAAGGTGTGGCCGTAATAGAGCGTCCGGTCCTTGCCCCCGCGGAACGCGTCGAACACCGGCTCGGTCACGAGCGTCGCGCCCATCGGGATGTACGCGCTCATCGCCTTGCCGATGCACATCACGTCCGGCGTGACGCCCGCGTGCTCGGAGGCCCACATCGGGCCGGTGCGCCCGTAGCCGGCGAACACCTCGTCGGTCACCAGGAGCACGCCGGCCTCGCGCGTCACCTCGCGGAGCTCGCGGAGGTGCTCGGGCCGGTACGCGCGCATGCCCGCCGCGCCCTGCACCATCGACTCGACGACGACGGCCGCGAGCGAGTCCTTCTCCCGCCGGACCATCTCGCAGATCGCCTCCATCGCCTGGCCGGGGAAGGGCGCCTGCACGCAGTCGAACAGCACGCCCGCATAGGGACGCTTGAAGACGTCGACGCCGCCGAGGCTCGTCGCGCCCAGCGTGTCGCCGTGGAACGCGCCCTCGAGCGCGAGGAAGCGCGTCTTGTTCGGCGACCCGGTCTGACGCGCGTGCTGGATGGCGATCTTGATCGCCACCTCGATCGAGCCCGAGCCGTTGTCCGTGTAGAATACACGGGTGAGGCCCGGCGGGGCGATGCGCACGAGGTCCTCCGCGAGCGCGGCGGAAGGCTCGTGCGCGATCCCCGCGAGCGCCACGTGGGCGAGCTGCTCGCCCTGCTCGCGCATCGCGCGGAGCACGCGCGGGTGTCCGTGGCCGAGGACGGCGACCCACCACGACGAGTTGCCGTCGAGGTAGCGCTTGCCGTCCGCGTCCTCGAGCCACGGGCCCTCGGCACGCACGACGACGATGGGATCGGTCTTCTCCCACTCGTCGACGGACGTGTACGGGTGCCAGACGCGCGCCTTGTCGAGCCGGACGATCGCGTCTCGTTCGAGCGGCATGGTGGTCACTTCTGGCCGGGCATCATCGGGCGGAACGTCGGCATCGGCGACGGCTCACCCGCCGGGCCGGGGCCCTTCGCGCCCGCGTCCTTGCCCGCCGCGTGGGGCTTGGCCGCGCCCGCGTCCTTCGCCGGCGTCGCCGGGGCGCCGGCGTCGGCCGCGCCGTGGTCGCCGTGCGCCGCCGCCATGTCGGCCACCGCCTCGTGGTCGACGGTGATCTTGCGGGTGGTGGAGTTCCAGGGCCCCTCGATCGGCTTGTTCGAGCCGTCGACGAGATCGAGCTTGATCTCGTAGGAGCCGTTCTGGAGGTTGTCGAGGTAGTACGGCGTTCCGAACTTCTCGACCTTGCCCTCGAGCGGCTTGTCGATCCCCGGGCCGGTGACCGTGACGTTCACGTGGTCCTTGCCCTCGGCGAGCGTGACGTTCGCGACGTAGAAGTCGACGAGCACGTGGTTGGCGAGCTCGCCTTTGTACTCGCCCTTCGGCCGGCTGTAGATCAGCATCGGCTTCTTCGTCGGATCGTCCTTCGTGTCGCCCTTCTTGCCGACCCAGAACGGGATGATCGCGAGCGCGTCCTTCGTCTTCACCGACTCGTGGTTCGCGCGGCTGGGGAACGCGACGAGTACGTGGCGGCCCTCGGCGAGCGCCTCGCCGCCCGTGAGCTCGGAGAGCTTCACCGGCGCCTTCGTGTCGTAGATCGCCTTGTACGGCTTGTTGTCGAGGATGAGGTGGACGTGGCTCGAGCCCTGGGCCGTCTGCCAGTTCTTCACGTCGAGCTTCACGCTGAAGTCGTTCGCCTTGTCCGCGGGGACGACCTGATCGCGCGCCGGCGCGGTGATCTTCACCGTCGGGAGCGGGGCCGTGGGATCGGGGCTCGCCGCGCCCGGCGTGAGGGCGACCGGGGGCGCCGGCGGCTTCACCGGCGTGGGCGCCGCGGTCCCCGGCGTCGTCGAGACCGGCGTGACGGCCGCGTCGACCGTCGGTGCCGGCGGGGGCGGCGGCGGCGGCGGTAGGTTGTCGTTGCCGCCTCCGCAGGCGACCGCGCCGATGGCGGCGCCGGTGAGAGCGAGGACGGAGACGAACAGAGCGGAGCGGGCGAGCCTCATGGCCGCGGAGCTTTCCACCGCTCCGGCCGTCGCTGCAAGCCCTCTTGACGACGATCGACGGCGCGCGCACCGTTCGGGCTCGATGCCGCACCGCGAACGCTACCTCTTCATCTGCACCAACCGCCGTGAAGAAGGAAACCCGAAGGGCTCGTGCGCGCAGCAGGGGAGCGAGCCGCTGGTGAAGGCGCTGAAGGACGCGCTCAAGAAGCGCGGCGCGGCCGATCGCGTGCGCGCCTGCGCGTCGGGGTGCCTCGACCTCTGCGAGATCGGCGCGGCGATCGTCCAGGAGCCGGATCACGTCGCCTACGGCAAGGTGCGGCTCGAGGACGTGGACGAGATCGCCGACGCCGTGGTGGCGGGCGAGGTCGTCGAGCACTTGATGGTGTACGGTCCCGGGCGGAAGGACTGACGGTCGATGGCGCTCGGGTTCGAGATCGCGGAGTCCCTGTCGGGCAGCTGGTATCGCCTCGACGATCCGACGACCGACCGCGCCATCCGCTACACGCTGCGCCTCGGCGTCGCCGGCCTGCGCCGCTTCATGAAGGAGCGGAAGCTCGACGCACGCGGCACGATCTTCATCGAGGGCCTCGCGGAGGGCGAGGTCGCCGAGGGGCGCCCGGTGTTCGGGACGCTCCTCTGGCGGCTCTTGGAGGAGAAGCGCGTGCCCTACGACCTCGAGCTCCAGGGCGACGACGGCAAGCACTATCGCCTCCGCGGCCAGCGCGACTTCTTCGTCCACGACGCGATCGATTCGCTCACCCTCCTGCCCGCGAGCATCTACGACGAATCGGGCGCCGAGATCGGGCGCGCGACGCTACGCTTCGATCCGCGCACCGAGCTGCCGGCGACGCTGAAGTCGATCCGCCCGCGCCTGTTTCGCTGAGCCCGCCAGGGAGGAGCACGCATGGAACGCCTGAGCCCCGCATCGACCGTCGTCCTCGTCGTCGACGTGCAGGACCGGCTCGCCGCCGCGATGCCGCCCGAGGCGCTCGAGAGGGTGGTGAAGAACACCGGCATCCTCCTCGAGACGGCGAAGCTGCTCGGGGTGAAGGTGATCGCGAGCGAGCAGTACCCGAAGGGCCTCGGTCCGACGGTCCCCGCGATCGCCGAGGGGCTGCGCGCGGCGGGCGTCACGCCGCTCGCGAAGACGACGTTCGACGCGTGCTCCGATCTCGGGATCGCACGTGCGCTCGCGAGCGCCGCGCCGAGGTCGGTCGTGATCGTGGGGATGGAGACGCACGTCTGCGTGTTCCAGACCGCGCGCGAGCTGGTGAAGCGCGGCCACGCGGTGCACGTCGTCGCCGATGCGGTCGCATCGCGGCGCGAGGAGAACCGCGTCCTCGGCCTGTCCCTCTGCGAGAAGGCCGGCGCGGTGATCACGCCGGCGGAGACCGTCGCCTTCGATCTCCTCGAGCGCGCCGGCACCGACGCGTTCAAGGCGGTCTCGAAGCTGGTGCGGTGATGGCCGCGTGGAAGAAGAGCTCGCAGCGCCTCGTCGATCTGTTCGAGGCGGCGCTGCCCGACGATCCGCGCGTCGAGCGGCGACCGATGTTCGGCTACCCCGCGGCGTTCACCGGCGGGAACCTCTTCGCGAGCCTGTTCGAGGAGCGCCTGGTCGTGCGCCTCGACGACGAGCACCGGGAATCGCTCCGCGCGCTGCCGGGGGCGAAGCCGTTCGAGCCGATGCCCGGGCGCCCGATGAAGGAGTACACCCTCGTGCCGCCCGCGATGCACGGCCGTCCGGTGGACCTCGCGAAGTGGGTCGCGCGGGCGCTCGAGTACGTGAGCACGCTGCCCCCGAAGCCGCGGAAGAAGGCCGGAGCGAAGAAGAAAAAGCGCGCCGTGCCTGAGCTCCGCCGGAATGTCAGGCGTCCTTGACACGTTGTCCGGCATTGACAGCATGGACACGGTGATTGACGAAACGTCACGCTCCTCCCCCGACGTCGCGAGCCCCGACGCGATCACCGTCCTCGTCGTCGACGACGAGCGGTCGAACGTCGAGTCGCTCGAGAAGATCTTCCTCAAGGAGAACATGCGGGTGCTCGTGGCGTACGACGCCAAGCACGCGCTCGAGCAGCTCCGGAGCCATCGGGTCCACGTCCTGCTCACCGATCTGATGATGCCGGGCACGACCGGGCTCGAGCTCCTCCGCGCGGTCAAGCAGGTGCGGCCCGAGGTCGAGGTCGTCCTCATGACCGCGTACGGCTCGGTCGAGGCGGCGGTGAGCGCGATGCGCGAGGGCGCCTACGACTTCGTCGAGAAGCCGCTCAAGCGCATGACGATCGTGAAGAGCGTGCGCAAGGCGGCCGAGCGCGGGCAGCTCCTCGAGGAGAACCGCACGCTCAAGGACGAGATCAAGATGCTGACGAAGCGCGAGATCGTCGGCAGCTCGGTCGCGTGGCGGCGGGTCGTCGAGGTCGCGACGCAGGCCGCGCCGAGCATGGCCACCGTCCTCGTCCTCGGCGAGAGCGGCACGGGCAAGGAGCTGCTCGCGCGCTACATCCACGAGAAGAGCGCGCGGGCGCGCGGCCCGTTCATCGCGGTCAACTGCGCGGCCATCCCCGAGACGATCCTCGAGAGCGAGCTGTTCGGCCACGAGCGCGGCGCCTTCACCGGCGCGGTGGCGAAGAAGGACGGCCGCTTCGCGAAGGCGGCGGGCGGCACGCTGTTCCTCGACGAGATCGGCGAGCTGTCGCCCCAGGTGCAGGTGAAGCTCCTGCGCGTCTTGCAGGAAGGCGAGTACGAGCCGCTCGGCGGCAACACGGTGAAGGCCGACGTGCGCATCGTCGCGGCCACCAACCGCGATCTCCTCGCCGAGGTCCAGGCGGGCCGGTTCCGCGAGGACCTCTATTACCGCCTCAACGTCATCGCGGTGACCGCGCCTCCGCTCCGCGCGCGTCGCGAGGACGTCCCGTTGCTCGTCGATCACTTCGTCGGCCTGTACGCGAAGAAGAACGGCAAGCCGCGGCTCACCGTGGCGCGCGCCGCGCTCGAGCGCATGCTCGACTACGCCTGGCCGGGCAACGTGCGCGAGCTCGAGAACGTGATCGAGCGCGCGGTGGTCCTGTCGCGGGGAGACACCCTGACGGAGCACGACCTGCCGGAGGCGATCGCGCGCTCGAGCGGGACGGCGCCCCGCGCCCTCGAGTTCCCGGTGGGCACGCCGCTCAGCGAGATCGAGCTCCGGGTGATCAAGGAGACGCTCAAGCACACGAAGGGCGACAAGGCCGTGGCCGCGCAGCTCCTCGGGATCTCGACGCGGACCATCTACCGGAAGCTCGACGGCGATCCGGCGGAGAGCACGGAGGCATGAACCGGGGCTTTCGCGGTGTCATCCGTTGAGGCTTTGCCCGGCCTCCCGTTCGGCGCCATCATGACGGGGTGCTGACGCCGGGACACCGGCTCGATCGCTACGAGCTGCTCTGCCCGATCGCGTCGGGCGGGATGGCCACCGTCTGGCTCGCGCGCCTGCGGGGCAAGCGAGGCTTCGAGAAGCTCGTCGCGATCAAGACGATCAAGACGGAGCTGATCAAGGACCCGACGTACCACGAGATGTTCCTCGACGAGGCGCGCATCGCCTCGGGGATCCAGCACCCGAACGTCGCGCAGATCCTCGACCTCGGCGAGCAGGACGAGAACCTCTATCTCGTCATGGAGTGGGTCGACGGCGACTCGCTCGCGAAGGTCGCGCGCATGGCGGCGAAGAAGAGTCGTCCCGTGCCGGTCGATCTCGCGCTCCGGATCATGGCGGACGCGTGCGCCGGGCTCCACGCCGCGCACGAGCTCCGCGGCGAAGGAGGCAAGCTCCTCGGCGTCGTGCATCGCGACGTGTCCCCGCAGAACATCCTCGTCACGAACGCCGGCGCGGCCAAGGTGATCGACTTCGGGCTCGCGAAGGCCGATCACCGCGACGCCCCCGACACGCAGGCCGGCGTGGTGAAGGGGAAGATCCGCTACCTGTCGCCCGAGTACGTGAACGGCAAGGGCGCCGATCGCCGCGCGGACGTCTGGGCGGCGGGGATCTGCCTCTGGGAGATCGTGACCGGCGAGACGCCCTACGACGATCTCGGCGACATCGACGTCGTGCGCCACCTGATGAAGCCCGACCCCGCGCCGCCGGTCGAGGACGAGCGCATCCCCGCGCCCGTGCGGCCGGTGCTCGCGCGCGCGCTCGCGCGCGATCCGGCCGATCGCTTCCCCACGGCCTCCGCGATGCGCCGCGCGATCGAGCAGGCGCTCGACGATCTCGGCAAGTCCCCGACGACCGAGGACGTCGCGGACTTCATCGCCGACGTCCTCCCCGAGCTCGCGGAGCGACGCGCGCGCACGGTGGAGAAGGTGATGGCGACGCTCAAGCCGTCGCCCAGCCTCGTCCCCGAGGCGCACGTGCCCTCGCCGATCGTCGTCGTCCCGCCGCCGCCCGCCTCGAGCCAGGCGGTCGCGCTCGTGCGACGCAAGCCGCCGAGCAGGCCGCCGCCGCCGCCGCCGGCTCCCGAGGACGACGCGACCTCGACCGCCGCGGCCACGCTCAGCGAGCAGCTCGGCGCGCGACCGCGGAGCCGGGTGGGGACGTACTTCTTCCTCGCGATCGTCGGCGTCGCGGCGTTCGCGGCGTTCATCTGGCCGGGACGCGATCGGCTCCGCGCGATGGCCGGCGCCTCGAGCGAGCCGAGCGTCGCGAGCGCGCCCGCGCCCGAGCCTCCGCCGCCCGCGAGCGCGCCTCCGCCCGCGGCCGCCGTCGATCGCGATCCGGCGCCGCCCGCGAGCGCCTCTGCCGCCGCCTCCGTGACGTCGCCTGCGCCGATCGCTCCGCGCCCGACGAGCGCCGCGCCGATCGCGACGAGCGACGCGGGCCGGCCGAAGTGGGACTATCGCCCCGACGGATGGCAGGAGCCGAGCGATCCGGTGCTCGCCGCGTCGGCCGCCTCCGCCGCGAGCGCGCTGCTCGCCGCGCCGTCGTCGTCGGCCACGCCGGCCACGCCGCCCGGCGCGGACGCCGGTCCCTGAAGTCCGGTTGTCACTTTGTCAGAGGAGGCGCCGGTCACGCGGAGCCCGCGCCAAGGTGGCGAAGGCCTCGCCCGCGAGGACGTGAATTTGCGTTGATTTCTCGGAGTTAACGCGGTGGCATGCGGCTCGCTTTCCGCCCTGCTCGGGGCCCGAGCGCCCACCGTCCATGGCCGTCGATCAAGTCCTCAAGAAGAACTTCTGGCTCGTCGTGCTCCCCCTCGTGGCGATCGCGGCGCTGCTGAACGCGCAGGCGGTGAGCCAGCTCGTCGGCGTCGGCCTGCAGCCCGACGAGAAGCAGCTCACCGCGCCGCCGGCGGTCGCGCGGATCGCCCCCGCGGGAGGCGCGACGTCGCGGAGCACGAGCGCCGAGCCGATCCTCGCGCGGAATCCGTTCGATCACGTCACCGGTCCGCTCCACGCGCCGGCGACGGAGGACACCGTCGTGTCGACCGGTCCGATCGACACGAGCGACATCTGGAGCGCGCCGGCGTGCGACGGCGTGAAGGTGCTGGTGATCGCCGCGAGCCGCGACGAGGACTGGTCGCTCGCGGCGCTCTCGGGCGCGGACGGCAAGAGCCAGCTCCGTCGCCGCGGCGGCGAGTTCGGCGGCAAGAAGGTGCACTTCGTCGGCTGGGATCGGGTGTGGCTCGAGAACGGCGGCTCGCTCTGCCAGGCGAAGCTGTTCGACGAGAAGGCCGCGGCCGCGCCCGCGACGCCCGCGCCGGCTCCGGTCGCGTCGACGCCGGCCCCCGCGGGCGGCGGCAAGGCGCTCGATCCGGCGATCGCGAAGGGCATCCAGAAGGTGAGCGCCACCGAGTTCAACGTCGACCGCGGCACGCTCGACAAGATCCTGGAGAACCAGGCGGACCTCATGCGCCAGGCGCGCGTCGTCCCCGAGCAGGAGAACGGCCGCACCGTCGGCATCCGCATGTTCGGCGTGCGTCCCGATTCGCTGCTCGGCGTGCTCGGCATGGAGAACGGCGATCGCCTCCAGACGATCAACGGCTTCGACATGTCGAGCCCGGAGAAGGCGCTCGAGGCGTACGCGCGCCTGCGCACCGCCGACAAGCTCACCGTTCAAGTCAACCGCCGGGGGCAGACCCTCAACCTCGACTACAACATCAAATGAGCACGCCCGACACCACGCAGCCCGACCTGTTCAAGAAGACGCTCCGCACCGTCGCGATCCTCGTCGCCGCGTGCGTGCTGTTCGTCGGAGCGCTCAGCGCCGTCGCCGTCGCGATCACCTCGCGCGCGTTCGGCGCGCCGGCCGGCTCCGCGAGCAGCGCGGCCGAGCTGTCGAAGCCCGATGCCACGACGAAGAAGCCCCTGTCGATCTGAAGCGACGCACGAAATCTCGAAATGAAGAAGCGACACCTCGCCCTCCTCGCCGTCGCAGTTCCTCTCGCCGCGGTCCCCGCGTACGCGCAGACCAACCCG
>JBDHVD010000053.1:0-28125 GCA_039809525.1 Labilithrix sp.
GGAGAGGCGCTCTCGCGCTTCTTCGAGGCGGAGCACCGCGCGCAGGGGGTCGACGTCCGGCTCGGCGCCGCGGTGGCGTGCATCGAGGAGAAGGACGGACGCGCGAGCGGCGTGCGGCTCGCGAGCGGCGAGGTGCTGCCCGCCGATCTCGTCGTCGTCGGCATCGGCATCGTCCCCGCGGTCGAGCCGCTCCTCGCCGCCGGCGCGAAGGGCGAGGACGGCGTGCTCGTCGACCGGCTCGGCAAGACGAGCCTGCCCGACGTCTACGCGGCGGGCGACTGCGCGGCGCATCCGAACCTCTTCGCCGCGGGCCGCGTGGTGCGCCTCGAGTCGATCCAGAACGCCAGCGACCAGGCGACGGTCATCGCGAAGGCGATCGCCGGCGTGCTCGGCGAAGGCGAGGAGTACGACGCGGTGCCGTGGTTCTGGTCGAACCAGTACGACCTGCGCCTGCAGACCGTCGGGCTCTCCCACGGCCACGACGACGTCGTCGTCCGCGGCGATCCCGCGACCCGCGCGTTCTCCGTCGTCTACCTGCGCGAGGGCAAGGTCATCGCGCTCGACTGCGTGAACAAGACGAAGGACTACGTGCAGGGCAAGCCGCTCATCGCGAGCGGACGCATCGTCGACCGCGACCGGCTCGCGAACGCCGACGTGACGCTGAAAGAGCTCGCCTGATCTCGCGGCCGGGCCCTTGACGAACCCGCCCGCGCGCCGTATTCAACCAATCAGTTATCAACCACCAGGTTGAATACGACGACCATGCCCACCCCCGATGCCCTCAGCGCGACCTTCTTCGCCCTGGCCGATCCGACCCGACGCGGCATCCTCGCGCGGCTCGCGAGCGGCGACGCGACCGTGAGCGAGCTCGCGAAGCCCTACGACATGAGCCTCGCCGCGGTCTCGAAGCACCTCAAGGTGCTCGAGGGCGCCGGGCTCGTGTCGCGGAGCCGCGACGCGCAGTGGCGGCCGTGCCACCTCGAGGCGAAGCCGCTGAAGGCGGTCGCGGACTGGGTCGAGGAGTACGAGCGCTTCTGGACGCGCAACCTCGACAGCCTGGGGGCTTACCTCGTCCGGCTGCAGGCCGAAGCCGAGCCGAAGAAGACCAGCACGAAGAAGAAGCGGAGGACCCGATGAGCACGCGCACCGAGACCCCGGCCGATCAGCCGATCATCCTCATGACCCGCACCTACGACGCGCCGCGCGCGCTCGTGTGGCAGGCCATCACCGACCCGAGGCACGTCCGCGAGTGGTGGGGCGGGCCCGGCGCCACCAATCCCGTGTGCGAGATGGACGTGCGCCCCGGCGGGCGGTGGAAGCACGTGATGCGCTTCCCCGACGGGTTCGAGCTGCACATGGACTTCGTCTTCGTCGAGGTCGAGGCGCCCTCGCGCCTCGCCTGGCAGCACGCCGATCACGGCCGGCGCAAGGAGGGACCGCCGACGTCCCACACCACCGTGACGCTCGAGGACCTCGGCGGCCGCACCTGCGTCACCATCGTCTCCCGGTTCGAGAGCCTCGCCGCGCGCGAGGCGGCGGTCGCGATGGGCTTCACGAAGCCGATCGAGGCGAGCAACGATCGCTTCGACGCGTACCTCCGCACGCTGGACCGCCGATGAAGGTCTCGATGCACGGGATGGCGGTCGAGACCTTCGTGCCGATGCTCGAGAGCCTCGACGAGTGGCTGGGCAAGGACGCCGGCGGCGACCTCTCGCAGGCGAAGCTCGCCCCGGACATGTACTCGCTCGCGCAGCAGGTGCAGCTCGCCTGCCAGCACGCGCGCGACGGCGTCGCCCGCCTCACCGGCGAGCCGCCCGGCCCGGCGGAGGAAGCCGAGGCGACGGTCGCCGCGATGAAGGCGCAGATCGCACGGACGCTCGAGGACCTCCGCGGCGTCGCGCCGGCGGCGTTCGCCGGCGCCGAGGAGCGCGACTGCTCGATCCCGCTGCCGAACGGGCTCGCGATCCGGATGGACGGCCTGCGCTTCCTCCGCGCGTGGGCGCTCCCGCATTTCTACTTCCACGTGGTGACCGCGTACGGGATCCTCCGGCACCACGGCGTGCCGCTCGGCAAGCAGGACTATCTCAGCCAGGTCAGTGCGTTCATAATGCGGGGATGATCCGTCACGTCGCCGCCGTCGTCCTCTTCGCGTTCGCCTCGCTCGTCGCATGCAGCAGCGACGACACCACGTCGTCGTCCACCAGCTCCTCCGGCGGCTCGACGTCGTCGGGCGGCTCGTCGTCCTCGACCTCGAGCAGCGGCGGCTCGACGAGCTCGACGTCGTCGTCGAGCACGTCGTCGTCGTCGAGCGGCGGCAACGCGTGCGGGTACGATCAGGACTGCATCGCGTCGGCCGCTCCCGCCGCCACGTTCTGCGCGAGCGCCAAGGGCACGAAGCCCTATCAGTGCTGCAAGCCCGCGACCCCGCCCGCCACCGCCGGCTGCACGAAGGCGACCGGCGGCGAGAACGAGTCGATCGTGACGTACTGCTGCACCGGCACGCCCTGAGCCGCCGTCAGCCGGGCAGCTTCTGACCGAGCACGTCGGCCTTCTCGATGGCCGGCGGCTCGGCGAGGAGCTCCGGCGCCTTCGCGAGCAGCGCGCGGGCGATGTCGCCCGTCAGGTGCCGCTCGCGATCGGCGTCGCTCGCGAACGCGTCGACGATCCAGAACACGTCGCGCGCGGTGCGGAGCGCGAACCATGCGGGGGTGAACGACTCGCCGCGGGCGAGCGGCTCCGCCCCCGCGAGGAACGCGGCGACCTCCTCCTCCTTGCCCGCCTTCGCCACGAGACGCACGACCAGTCCGACCTTCACCATGGGGAACCTCCTTGGAACGGGGTTCACCATGACCGGCGGGCGTCCGGGCTGCCATTGTCGATATCGACATTGATGATATCGTTTCCGACATGCGCGTCGCGCTCCTGGTCCTCGACGGCGTGTTCGACACCGGGCTCGCGGCGTTCAGCGACGCGCTCGGCACGGCCGACGCGCTCGTCCCCGAGCGGCGGCGCGGGTTCGACGTCGTCCGCGTCGGCCTCCGGCGCCGCGTCGCGACGGCGAACGGCCTCGTGGTGCCGGTCGAGCGCGTCCCCGGCAAGGCGCCGGACGTGGTGCTCGTCCCCGCGCTCGGCGCGAAGACCGAGCGCGATCTCGCCGCCGCGCTCGCCCGCGCCGACGTGCGCGACGCGGCCGCGCTCCTGACGAAGTGGTCGGCCGCAGGCACGCGCGTCGCGGGCGCGTGCACGTCGACGTTCGTGCTCGCCACCGCGGGGCTCCTCGACGGAGGGCGCGCGACGACGAGCTGGTGGCTCGCGCCGATGTTCCGCGCGCGCTTCCCGTCGGTGGAGCTCGACGAGTCGCGGATGATCGTCGAGAGCAAGCGGGCGGTCACCGCGGGCGCCGCGCTCGCGCACCTCGATCTCGCGCTGTGGCTCGTCCGCAAGCGGAGCCCGTCGCTCGCGCGGAGCACCGCGCGTCACCTCGCGTTCCATCGCTCGCCGTCGCAGGCCGCGTACGTCATGCCCGATCACGTCGAGCACGGCGATCCGCTCGTCGAACGCTTCGAGGCGTGGGCGCGCGCCCACCTGCGCTCGTTCTCGCTCGCGGCAGCCGCGCGCGCGGTCGGGGCCGGCGAGCGGACGCTGGAGCGGCGCATCCGGCGCTCGCTCGGCAAGTCGCCCGTCGCGTTCGTGCAGGACCTCCGCGTCGATGAGGCCACCCACCGGCTCGAGACCACCGAGCAATCGATCGACGAGATCGCCGCGGCCGTCGGCTACGCGAGCGGCGTCACGCTGCGGACGCTGCTCCGGCGAAAGACCGGGCTCGGCGTGCGCGAGCTGCGCGCGCGCCGTTGACCGCCCTCGAACGATGCTTAACGTGCGTGCCTCGCATGAACGACGCGGCATCGATCGAGCGGTTCATCACCGACGGGTTCGTGCGAGTCGACGAGGCGTTCCCGCGCGACGTCGCCGAGGCCTGCCGCGAGATCCTCTGGCGCGAGACCGGCTGCGCCGAGGGCGATCCGTCGACCTGGACGCGGCCCGTCGTCCGGATCGGCGAGCGGTTCGAGGCCCCCTTCCGTGCGGCCGCGAGCACGCCGAAGCTGCATGCGGCGTTCGACGCGCTGGTCGGCCCCGGTCGCTGGCTCCCGCGCGGGAGCCTGGGGACGTTCCCCGTCCGCTTCCCGTCGAGCGACGATCCGGGCGACACCGGGTGGCACGTCGACGCGAGCTTCGGCTGGGAGAGCACGTCGGATTTCCTCGAGTGGCGCGCGAACGTCTTCTCCGACGGCCGCGCGCTCCTGATGCTCTTCCTCTTCTCCGACGTCGGGCCCGACGACGCGCCCACGCGCATCCGCGTCGGCTCGCACGCCGACATCGCGCGCCGGCTCGCTCCGGCGGGCAAGGCGGGCCTCACGCTGCGCGAGCTCGCGAGCGACGGTTTCGCGGAATCGGCCCGCCGATCCGAGGTGAGCGCGGTCGGTCCCGCGGGCACGGTCTACCTCTGCCACCCGTTCCTCGTGCATGCGGCCCAGCCGCACCGAGGGACGACGCCGCGCTTCCTCGCGCAGCCGCCGCTCTTGCCGCGTGGTCCGCTCGTGCTCGACCGCGGCGCGGATCCACGCTCGCCCGTCGAGGAGGCGATCGCGCGCGCGCTCGCGCAATCCGGCTAGACTCGTCGAGGGCACCATGGGCGAGCGGCTCTTCCTCAAGCTCGACGAAGACGCGGTGCAGGGCCCCGAGTCCGACGCCCCGGCGGAGACGCTCCACGCCCATCCCGTGTGGCCCTCGCTGCGCGAGGCGGTCTCGCAGATCCTCGCGTGTCACGAGCAGATCCCGGACGGCATCGCGATCGAGGAGCGCGTCGTGCCCGACGGCGCGGTGCGGCTGGTGTTCAACTTCGGCGATGCGCCGTCGGCCGAGGGCACGAGCGACGGTCCGATCATGGTGGTCGGACCGCGCGCCTCTCCGGTCGTCGTCCGGATGTGCGGGCGCGTCGACGGCCTGTCGATCGCGCTCCGCCCCGGCGCGACCGAGGCGCTGCGCGAGGTCGCCGCCGGCGAGCTCGCCCTCCGCGCGGTCCCGCTCGAGGACCTCTGGCGCGGCCCGGCGAAGACGCTGCTCGATCGGCTCGCGGGCGCGCCGGACGACAGGGCGCGCGTGGCGCTCGTGCAGCAGGCGCTCGAGCAGCGTTCGCGGGAAGGGCTCGACGCCTCGTCCCGCGCGGCCGCCCGCGCCGTGCGCCTGATCCACGCGTCGGCCGGCCGGATCGCCGTTCGTGATCTCGCCGCGCGCGTCGGCGTGGGCGAGCGGCGCCTCCAGCAGCTGTTCCACGCCCACGTCGGCCTCTCGCCGCGCTCGCTCGGCCGCCTCGCGCGCCTGCACGACTGCCTCCGTGCGCTGCGTCGCGCGCGGCGCCGGCCCGCATGGGCGAGCGTCGCGGCCGACCACGGCTTCTACGATCAGGCGCACCTCGCCAACGAGTTCCGCGCGCTGTGCGGGCTCACGCCCACGGCGTTCCTCCAGCACACCGTTTCGGGTTCTTCCAAGACCGCGCCCTGACCGCGCGCTATCGGTACGAGCGCCATGACGAAACGAACCGACCAAGCTCCGCTCGTCGCCGTGGTGACCGGCGCGAGCCGAGGCGCAGGGCGCGGGATCGCGCTCGAGCTCGGCGCGATCGGCGCCACCGTCTACGTGACCGGCCGGACCACGCGCGAAGACGCGCCGGACGCGTACGGGAAGATCCTCTCGCTCTCGAACCTCGCGCGGCTCCCCGGGAGCATCGACGAGACCGCCGACGAGGTCCGCGCCCTCGGAGGCCGCGCCGTCGCCGTGCGGTGCGATCACACGAGCGAAGAAGAGGTGCGTGACCTGTTCGATCGCGTCGAGCGCGACGAGGGCCGCATCGATCTCCTGGTGAACAACGCCTGGGGCGGCCACGAGACGTTCGACGGCGTGTTCGAGGCGCCGTTCTGGGAGCACACGCTCTCGCACTGGGACTCGATGTTCGATCGCGGCGTCCGCAACCACCTCCTGGCGAGCCGGTTCGCCGCGCCGAAGATGGTGGCCCGCAAGCGCGGGCTGATCGTCACCACCACGTTCTGGGATCGCGATCGCGCCCTCCGCGGCAACCTCTTCTACGACCTCGCGAAGAACGCGATGAACCGCCTCGCGTTCTCCATGGCCGAGGAGCTCCGACCGCACGGCGTCGCGTCGGTCGCCGTGTCGCCGGGCTGGATGCGGACCGAGCTCGTCCTCGCAGGTCACGCGACCGACGAGGCGCACTGGACCGAGCGGCCCGCGCTCGCGCGCACCGAGTCGCCGCGCTACCTCGGGCGCGCCGTCGCGCACCTCGCGACCGATCCCGACGTGCTCGAGAAGACGGGGCGCGTGCTCCTCGTCGCAGACCTCGCACGCGCGTACGGCTTCACCGACGTCGACGGACGGCAGCCCGAGGCGTTCCAGCTCTGACTCCGAGCGTGCTGGACGAGGGGCCTGCCGCTGCGGATGCAGCTCCTCGTCCCTCGGTTCCCCGGTCCCGATCCGCGGGGGCTCGGCGGCGCGCGCTCAGCGCGGCACGCGTGCGAGGAGCGCGGCGGCTTCGTCTTCCCGCCCGAGCTTGCGGAGCGCCATCGCGCGCACGACGAGCGACGCAGGCATCGGATCCGGCCGCGCCGTCTCGGGCGCGAGGAGGCGCTCGGCCTCCGCGGCGTCGCCGCCCTGGAGCGCCGCGGCCGCGAGGTCGTGGACGATCGGACGGCGCGCGCGCTCGCTGGAGGTGCCCGCGAGCGCCTGGCCGAACGCGGCGCGCGCCTCGTCGAACCGGCGCTGCTCGAGGCGCACCGTCCCGAGGTTCACGAGCGCCGAGCCCCGGTCGACGTACGCGATCACGTCCGGACGTGTCGCGAGCGCCGCCTCGTACCGGCGCGCCGCGTCGTCCCAGCGCTTCGCCTCGCGGTCCACCTCGCCGAGGTAGAACTGACCTTCCCGGCACGCGGGTCTCGCCGCGACCTCGGGCGTCCAGAGCGTGACGTCGCTCGTGTACCTCCGCGCATCGACGACGCTGACGACGCCGAGCACGACGATCGCGACGCGCAGCGCGAGCACGCCGCGCCGCTCGAGGCGCGTGGCCGCCCCCGCCACCAGCATCGCGGCGAACGCCGCCGGCACGTACGCGTAGTGCGGAGACCACCAGCGCATCACCGGCACGATCTGGAGCGACGGCAACAGCGCGAGCGCGAGGAGGAGCGCCGCGCCGCGCGTCCGCCACGCGAGACGCACGAGCACCGCCGCGACGAGCGCGCCGGCGATCGCCGCGGGCTGCCAGAGGTGCGTGACGGGGAACGCGTCGCAGATCGTCCGATCGACCGGCGCGACGAAGAGCGCGGCCGTCTTCGCGAGCGCGGCGAGGCGCGTCCCGACCGCGTCGCCCAGGCCGAGCGCGACGTGGTGCGCGCGGAACGCGGGGGCGAACGCGAGGCGGAGCGCGGCGGCGGCGGCGAGCGCGACGCCCTCGGCGGCGAGGAGCCGGCGGGGCGCGCGCGGCCTATCGCCGAGCTCGAGCGCGACGACGAACGCCGGCACGAGGCCGAACGCGATCTCCTTCGTCAGGCATCCGCCGATCACCGCGGCGGCGGCGATGAGCGGACGCCGGCGCGCGTGGGCCCACACGACGAGGAGCAGGAACGTCGCGACCATCGCCTCCGAGCGGAACGCGATCGCGCTCGCGACGAGGTTCGACAGCGGATGCACCGCGAAGAGGAGGCCGGCGAGATGCGCGGCGCGGCGCTCGGCACCGAGCGCGATCGCGGCCGCGGCCGTCATCACCGAGGCCGCCGCATGCCAGGCGAGCGTGGTGAGGTGGAACCAGGACGGCCCGCCGATGCGCGCGTCGATCGACAGCGAGAGCGCCATCAGCGGACGGTAGAAGCCGGTCTCGGCGAAGCCCTGCGTGAAGAGATCGAGCCAGCGCGCGGGCGGAGCGATCGCGTACCCCGCCTCCACGTGCGCATGGTCGAGCCAGACGAAGCCCGCCCCGAGCGCGGTCACGTGCGCGGCGACGGCCGCCACCGCGATCGCCACCCAGGGGGCGAGGCGCTTTGCCGTGGCGCTCGGAGACGAAGCGATGCTCAATGGACGCTGCGGATCCTGCCCGAGGACGAACGAGGATGCGACGAAACTCGGTCCTGCTCATCATCACCACCGCCGCCGCGCTCGTCGCGGCCGGTCTGGCGATCCGTGCCCGGCGGCCCGCCGAGCCCCCGGTCCCCGCGCCGGCGCCTCCGCCTCCGCCCGCGTCCGCGCCCGCGCTCGGCCGCGTCACCGTCGCGATCTACGAGGAGGGCGCGCCGCGGGCCGATCGCCGGATCGTCTTCCACGATCGCGACGGGCGCGTGCTCGCGCGCGCGCGGTCGGGTCGCGACGGCAAGGCATCCGGCGAGGTCCCTCCCGGCGGGATGATCACCGTCGCCCAGGCCGAGAGCCCGCGCCACCTCGTCACGTTCGTCGACGTCCAGCCCGGCGACACGATCGTCGTGGGCGAGAAGGACGAGGAGGAGACCGTCGCGAAATCGGTGGGCGCGGCGAGGGTGCGCCTCGCGTCGGCCCATCCGGGCGCCGCGCGCCACGTGGTGGACCTCGGGGTCGGTCCGACGGACATCGCGCCGGGCACGCCGATCACGCTCACGTTGCTCGATCGCTTCATCCACGACGGCAAGAGGTTCGCCGTGCTCGGCGAGGCGCTCGACGGCGCGGGCGAGCCGCTCGCGTACGCCTTCGCGTGGGGAGCATGGGACGACGCGAAGACGAAGGCCCGCGGCACGGCCGACGTGACGCTCGGTGCGTGGAGCAAGGACTTCCGCACGTTCGAGGTCGCGCTGACCGATCCGCCGGAGGGCGCGACGAGCGCGCGCGGGACGCTCTCGATCCACGCGAAGGACGAGGACCGCTTCGATCGCCCCCCGAGGCAGACCGCGCTGCCGGGCACGCTCTCGTTCCCGGTGCCGCCGCCGCTCGGCTCCGAGGCGTCGATCCGGCTCGAGATCCCGTACGGCGACGCGCCCGATCGCTTCATGCTGCTCCAGCGCGAGGAGTCGCTCGCGACGAAGACGGCGATCGATCTCGGCGCCCTCCTCGTTCCACGCATCTCCGCGGCGAAGGCCGAGCCGACCGACGCGCGCGCCCGCCCGCGGCTCTCGTGGACCCTCCACGGCGACGGCGACGGCGCACGCGCACGCGAAATGGACGCGCTCCTCGTGCGCGCGTCGTGGCCGGCGACGCGCGAGAACGTCTGGACCGTCGTGCTGCCTCCCGCGACGACCGCGCCGATCCGGCTGCCCGAGCTCCCGGGCGAGCTCGCCCCGTTCGCGCCCGACGGCAGCCCGATCGCCGTCGCGGCCGCGCTCGTCGAGGCCTCGTTCTACGACGGCTACGCCGACGTCCGTCGCAAGGGGATCATGCTCCTGCACGAGCCGCCGGAGGACGAGAAGGGCCGCACGCTCCTCCGCTGGTCGGCGACGGGCGATCTCGAGCTCTGATCTCCAGCTCCGATCTCCACCTCGGATCGCGAGCCGTGATCGCGAGCCGTGATCGCGCGATGGGATCGCGCGATTGGGGCACCGAGGCCCATCCCTATCCGCATCGAGCCACGCGCGGCGATCGGGCATGCTCCTTGCGCCGTACGCGCTCGGTGTCGATCGCGCGAACGCTCCTCCGAACGACCAAGGCTCTCTGGCGCGTGGTGCGGCGGCACCCCGTGGTCGTGCTGCTCGTCGCCGGCGTCCTCGTGGCAATCGGCCTCGCCGCCGGCATCCACGCGCACGAGGAGGAGGTACGCCACTTCCGCTTGGAGACCGACGTGCCGTCGAGCGGCGAGCCGTTCGCGCTCGCCGTGTACCAGAGCCTCGGCGCGCGCGTCCGCCCCGGACACGAGGTGACGCTCGTCGGCAACGGCGCGGTGTTCGACGCCCTGGCGCAGGAGATCGGCCGGGCGAAGAGCAGCGTGCACGTCGACGTGTTCATCTGGCAGAAGGGCACGGCCTCCGACAAGCTCATCGTCGCGCTCGAGAAGCGCGCGCCCGGCGTCGACTGCCGCGTGCTCGTCGACGACGTGGGCAGCCCGCACTTCGAGGAGGACATCGCGCCGAGGCTCGCGAAGGCGCGCTGCGAGACGCGCCGCTTCCGGCCGCTCCCGGGGAGCGGCGACGAGCTCGCGCGCAACCACCGCAAGCTGGTGGTGATCGACGGGCGCGTCGCGTTCACCGGCGGCTTCGGCATCCGCGACGAGTGGCTCGGCGACGGCGTCACGGCGGAGGCGTGGCGCGACGCGAACGTCCGCTTCACCGGACCGGCCGTGGCGGACGCGCAGCAGGCCATCGCGGAGAACTGGCAGGAGGCGGGCGGCGCGCTCTTCCCGGCAAGCGCGTTCCCCGAGCTCGACGCCGACCTCCCGCGCAAGGCGTCGGCCGCGCTCGTGACCAGCACCGCCTCTCCGGTGCTCTCGCGCGCCGAGAGGCTCGTCCAGCTCCTCGTCCGCGCGGCGAAGAAGCGCCTGTGGATCGCGAACGCGTACTTCGTCCCGCCCGATGCGATCACCGACATGCTGCGGGAGAAGGCGCGTGCGGGCGTCGACGTCCGCCTCCTCATGCCCGGCAAGAAGAGCGACTCGAAGATCTCGATGGGCTCGCAGCACCTCGCGTACGACGAGCTCGTGCAGAGCGGCGTGCGCGTGTTCGAGTACCAGCCGTCGATGATGCACGCGAAGACGATGGTGGTGGACGACGAGATCGGGATCGTCGGCTCGATCAACCTCGAGCCGCTCTCGTTCGAGAAGCTCGAGGAGGACGCCCTCGTGGTCCAGGACCGGGCGTTCGCCGAAGAGCTGGCGCGCTCGTTCGAGCAGGACGTGACCCACGCGCGCCCCGTGACGAACTGACGCGCGCGGCCTGCGCGGCGTCCGCGGCGTCCGCGGCCTGCGCGGCCTCCGCGGCGTCCGCGGCATCCGCGGCGGCTGGCGGGGAGGCCCCTCCGCGAGCTGTTTCACTGGTTCAATTGAACGGGTGAAACAAGGCGCGCCGAGCCCGCCGCCGCGCCGGGTGCCGTGCGCCGTGGGGCGGTCCGTGCACCGGCGAAACTCGAAGGAGCGCTTTTCCTGGCCCCGGGCCACCTCGAAATCGGCCCGGCCACCCGGAAATGGCTCGGTCGACTCGTGATGGCGAACGCGAAGCGGGTCTTGGCGCGTGCGCGTGCGCGTGCGCGTGCGCGGAGACACCGCCGACGAGGCCTCGGAGGGAGGCGAAAAAAAATCTCCGAGGGCTGTCGATCGGGCGCGCGGCCGTTCGATCCAGGACTGAAGGAGACGAAACATGACGACCCACGCCTTGCCCCGCGCCGCGGTCCGGCCCTCGATCCGCATCTCCACCGCCCTCGCCTACTGGGTTCCGACGGTGCTCGTCGGGCTCAGCTCGATCGCGGGCGGCATCTACGACGCCTTGCGGCCGGAGGCCGCGCTGGCCGTGTTCCACCACCTCGGGTACCCCGACTACTTCGCGACGCTGCTCGGCACGGCGAAGCTCCTCGGCGGGCTGGCGATCCTGCTCCCGGTCCCGCGGATGCTCCGCGAGTGGGCCTATGCAGGGCTGACCTTCGACGTGCTCTCGGCGCTGATCTCGCTCCTCGCCGTCGGCCACGCGATCACGGAGCTGCCGATCCCGATCTTCGTCCTCGCGCTCGTCCAGACGAGCTACTGGACCTGGCGGCGGCGTCAGCGCGACGTCGCAGGCTGAGCCACGGGAACCGGCTCGACGACGGCGCCCTCCCCGATCCCGACGGGCACGTTGATCCCGATGGTCTCGCCGCCGCGCAACCCGCCGAGGACGCGCGCGCGGCGGCCGTCGTTGGCCCCGAGCTCGATGCGTGCAAGATGCACCTTCTTGCCGTCGACCACTGCGACGAACGCGGCGCCGTCGCGCACGAGGACCGACTCGTTCGGAATCGACGGCGTGGGGACGACGGGCGTGCGCACCCGCGCCTGCACGAACGTCCCGGGGAGGAGCTTCCACGGGCGGTTGTCGAGCTCGATCTCGCACTGCATGGTCCGCGTGCGCGCGTCGACCGCACCGGCGGTGCGCGTGACCGACGTGGCGATCTCCTTCTTGGTCTCCGCTTGGGAGAGCGTCACCGGATCGCCGGGCGTCACGAAGGCGGCGACGTCCTGGCCGACGTAGAAGAAGATGCGCAACCGATCGGTGTCCGTGAGATCGACGAGCGGCGTGGACGCCTGGGCCGAGCCGGTGGCGGCCTGGAGGAGCGCGCCGGGATCGACGTACCGCGCCGTGACGACGCCCGCGAACGGCGCGCGCAGCACGGTGTACGCCTGGAGGGCCTCGAGCCGCGCGAGGGTCTCCTTCGCCACCTGCTCCTCGGCGACCGCGACGTCCATGTCCTGGCCGGAGGCGACGCCGGTGGCGTACTGGGCCCGCAGGCGCGCGGCGGTGCGCTGCTTGAGGGCGTAGTCGGCACGCGCGCCGAGGACGTCGCGCTCGAGCTCCGGCGCCTCGAGCGTCGCGAGGATCTGACCGCTCGCCACGCGCTGCCCACGCTCGACGCGGACCTCGCGGACGTAGCCGCTGGTCTTCGCGTAGAGGGTCGACTGCGCGAACGCGCGGAGCTCCGCCGGCAGCGCGATCTCCCGCACCGCGCTGGTCGTCTCGACGGTCACCACCTGGAGGCGCATGCCGCGCGCGGTCGCCGCCTCGCGCGCCCTCCGCGTCTCGGCCTCGTCGTGGCGGCGCACGAGCCACAGCACGGCGACGGTGACGACGTTCGCGACGAGGAGCACGACACCGAGGACGAACAGCGCGCGATGCCCGCGCGGACGCGACGGCGGCGCACGCGTCGCCTGCGCGGTCACGTCGAGGCCTCGAGCACGGCGCGGTCGCGGTGGGCCTGCTCCGGCGTCTTCTTGCGGAGCGCGGCATAGGCGCACGGGACGACGAACAGCGTGAACGGCGTCGAGACGAGGAGCCCGCCGATGACCGCACGACCGAGGGGGGCGGTCTGCTCTCCGCCTTCGCCGAGCCCGAGCGCCATCGGGAGCATGCCGAGGACCATCGCGAGCGCGGTCATCAGCACCGGACGGAGCCGCGTCGCCCCGGCCTCGATCGCCGCGGCGGGCGCGTCGAGCGACTCGTCCGAGAGACGCGCGGCGTTCGCGAAGCTCACGAGGAGGATGCTGTTCGAGGCGGCGATGCCGACGCCCATGATCGCGCCCATGAACGACTGCACGTTGAGCGTCGTCCCGGTGAGCGTCAGCATCCAGAGGATGCCGGCGAACGCGCCCGGGATGGTCGTCATGATGAGGAACGGGTCGAGCCACGACTGGAAGAGGACGACGAGCAGGAGGTAGACGAGCGCGATCGCGACGAGCATCCCGAGCGCGAGGCGCCCGAACGAGCGGTTCATGGTGTCGCCCTGCCCCTTCACGTGCACCGCGACGCCCTTGGGCAGCGCCCCCAGGCCCGCGACGACGCGGTCGACCTCGCGCGAGACCGATCCCAGGTCGCGTCCCTCGACGTTGCACTGGACGTCGAGCACCGGCTGCACCGTCGCGTGGTTCACGACCGCGCGCGAACCGGTGAGATCGACCGACGACACCGCGCCGACGTAAGGCGTCACCGTCACGCCGCCGTCGGACGCGCCCGGCGCGGTGATCGGCGTCGTCATCACGTCGGAGAGATCGGCGAAGGAGCGGAGCGGGGTCTGCACCACGACGAAGTAGTTCACGCGGTTCTCGGGGTTCACCCAGAAGCTCGGCGACACGAGCGAGCTCGAGGCGAGCGACGTGAGCAGGTTCGACGCGACGTCACGCTCGGTCAGCCCGAGCTGCGCGGCGCGATCGCGATCGACGTTCACGAAGAACGCAGGCCGGCTCATCACCTGCGCCAGGCGCACGTCCTCGGTCCCCGGCACGTTCGCGAGCTCGCGCTCGAGGCGGAGCGCGATCGGCAGCGCCGCCGCCGGGTCCTGCGACTCGACCTGCACGTCGATCGGCGCGGCCACGCCGAAGTTGAGCACCTGGCTGACGACGTCCGCCTGCTGGAACCAGATCTGCGTCTGGGGGAATCCCTCGCGGACCGCACGCCGGATCCGCGCGGCGTAGTCGCGCGTGGGGGCGTGCTTCGGCTTCAGCGCGACGAGGATCTCGGCGTCGGCCCCGTCGATGTTGTCGCTGGCGACGAACCCGAGGTTGTAGAAGAGCGGGACGCCGATGTTGTCGTCGATCACGTCGAGCTCGGCGGCGGGGACGATGCCGCGGACCTGCCGCTCGACGGCGTCGACGATCCGCTCCGTCTCCTCGATGCGCGTCCCCGCCGGCGCGCGCAGGTGGATGCGCATCAGCCCGGCGTCGACCGACGGGAAGAAGTCGAGGCCCACCACGGTGACGAGGAAGCCGCTCGCCACGAGCAGCCCTCCCGCGATCGCGAGCACGAACCTGCGCCTCGCGATGACCACCTCGAGGATCGACGTGTAGCGGTCGCGGATGCGATCGAGCGCGCGGCGGCGCACGGCATCGAGCCGCCCGAACGGGCCGTGGGGCTCGGCGGCGGCGCGCTCGTTCTCCGGCGCCTCGTGCACGAGGAGCATCGCGGACAGCGTCGGCACGAGCGTGCGCGACAGGAGGTACGAGGCGATCATCGCGTAGACGACGGACAGGGCGAGCGCGACGAAGAGGTACTTCGCCGGCCCGGCGAGCAGCACCACGGGGAAGAAGACGATGCAGATCGTCGAGGTCGCCGCGAGCGCCGGCAGCGCGACCTGGTGCGCGCCGTCGAGGATGGCCCGCAGGATCGGCTTCCCCTCCGCGCGGTTGCGGTTGATGTTCTCGATCTCGACGGTGGCGTCGTCGACGAGCATGCCGATGGCGAGCGACAGCGCGCCGAGCGTCATCAGGTTGAACGTGTGACCGCTCAGCTTCAGGCCCACGATCCCGATGAGCACGCTGAGCGGGATCGACGCGAACACGATGAGCGTGCTCCGGAGGCTGCCGACGAACGCGAGGGTCATCGCGCCGACGAGGATCGAGGCGGTCACCCCCTCGATGAGGACGCCGCGGATCGCCGCGCGCACGAAGCGCGATTGATCGAACTCGAGCTTCAGCTCGATGCCCTCCGGGGCGGTGGCCCGGAGCGTCGGCAAGAGATCGCGCGCGGCGTCGACGACCGCCAGGGTCGAGGCGTTCTCCTTCTTGAGGATCGACAGGTACGTCGCGCGCTGTCCGTTCACCCGGACGACGTTCGTCTGGATGGCGAAGCCGTCGTGCACGTGCGCGACGTCGCCGAGGTAGACGGTGGCTCCGCCCACGACCTTCACCGGGATGCGATTGAAGTCGTCCGCCTTCGCCGGGCTGCCGTTGAGCAGCACGTCGTACTCCGTGTCGCCGAGACGAGCGGTGCCCGCAGGCAGGATGACGTTCTGCGCGAGCACCGTCTGCACGATGTCCTGCGGAGAGACGCCCTTCGCTGCGGCCCGTACGGGGTCGACTTCGACCATCACCTGGCGCGACCGCCCGCCGTACGGCGCCGGCGTCGCGAGCCCCGGCACGGTGAAGAGGCGCACGCGCAGGAAGTTCAGACCGTAGTCGAACAGCTCCTGCTCGCTGCGCGTGCCGGACAGCGTGAGCTGCGCGACCGGCACGTTCGTCACGTTGTAGCGCAAGATCACGGGAGGCTGGATCCCGGGCGGCATGATGCGCGCGGCCGAGAGCGAGGCCGAGGAGATCTGCGCGATCGCACCGCCGATGTCGGAGCCGGGCTCGAAGTAGATGCGCAGCACGGCGGTGCCCGCGATGGTCTGCGAGTCGATGCGGGACACGCCGCTCACCGACGTGGAGATCCCGCGCTCGCTGATGAACGTCACGCGACGCTCCATGTCCTCGGCCGAGAGCCCCGGGTAGTTCCACACCGTGACGACGACGGGGATGTCGATCGCGGGGAACAGATCGACCGGCATCGAGCCGGCCGAGAGCACGCCCATCAGGAGGACCACCAGGCAGAAGGCCGCGACCGTGAACGGGCGGCGCAGCGCCAGGCGGACGAGCCACATGAGGCGCGCGCCGTGCGAATCGAGTGCCCGTACGCGCGGCGCGGCAACGGCGTGCGGGCCTCGCACGCCGCGCGGCGTTCACGGTCTCGACGAAGCGCTGGAGAGGAACGCGACGAGCGCGTCGCGGTACACGTCGAACGTCTCGACCTGCGGCAGGTGTCCCGCGTCCTCGATCTCGACGAGCCTCGAGCCGGGGATCGCGCGGTTCGCCGCACGTCCCAGCTCCGGATAGTTCCCGAGCGACGGCGCGACCTCCTTCGGCGCCCACGCCTTTCCGAGCGCGGTCCGATCGCGCTGGCCGATGACGAGCAGCGTCGGCACGCGCACGAGCGGGAGCTCGTAGACCACCGGCTGCGTGAAGATCATCTCGAACGTCGCCGCCGAGCACCAGGCCACCGTCGGATAGTCCGGATCGCGGGTGAAGCCGGCGAGCGGCTCGAGGAGCTTCTCGTAGCTCGGCTCCCACGTGCCGGCGAAGTAGCTCGCCCGCATGTACGCGCGGAGCTTCTCCGGCGTCTGCTTCAGCTCGTCCTCGTACGCCTGGGCGATCGGTCGATACGGGACCACCGTCTTCCAGTCCTCGAGGCCGATCGGGTTCACCAGCGCGAGGCCGGCGGTCGCGTCCGGGAACATCAGCGCGTAGCGCGTCGCGAGCATCCCGCCCATCGAGTGACCGACGACGAACGCGCGCTTCACCCCGATCGACGCGAGCAGCGCGTGCGTGTTCGTCGCGAGCTCCTGGAACGAGAACGGGTAGTCCACGGGCTTCGACGACTTGCCGAACCCGATCTGATCGGGGGCGACCACGCGATAGCCCTCTGCAAGGAGCGCGCGCATCGTCCGCTCCCAGTAGGCGGCGACGAAGTTCTTGCCGTGCAGGAGGACGACGGTCGATCCGTTCGGCCGCTCGGGGCTCACGTCCATGAAGCGCATCGCGAGGGTGCGCCCGCGGAACGGGACGGCGAACGTCTTCACCTCGAACGGATAGGCGTAGCCCGAGAGCTCGGCGTCGAACGTGCGCGGCGCGGAGGACGCCGGCGCGCGCGACTCCGGAGGCGCGCCGCACGCCGCCGTCCCCATCGCGAGGGTCAGGGCGATCACGAGACGGTACGGAGCGAGCATCGCGGCGAGTCTGGCACGGCTTCGGGTGCGCCGCGATCACCGCCGGCACTGCGGCGTCTTCCCCGCCTGGCGCGCGGCTTCGTAGCGCCTGGTCGCCGCGGGGACCTTCGCGCCGATGTCCGCGATGCGCGCGGCGTTCGACGGGTGCGTCGAGAGGAACGTGGGCATCTTGTCGCCCGCGATCCGCTGCATGTTCTGCCACAGCTCGACGGCCGCCTTCGGCTGGAAGCCCGCGTTCGCCATGTACTGGAGCCCCAGCTCGTCGGCCTCGGTCTCCTGCTCGCGGCTGTACGGGAGCAGCACGCCGAGCTCGGTGCCGAGCCCGAGGAGCCCGGCGACCTCGCGGTTCGGTCCGGCCGAGCCGCCGACGGCCGCGGCCGTGAGCTGGACGCCGGTCTGCGCGGCGAGCGCCGCCGAGACGCGCGCGTTGCCGTGCTTCGCGATCACGTGCGCGACCTCGTGACCGAGGACGGTCGCGAGCTCGTCCTGGTCCTGCGCCGCCTTCAGGATGCCGGTGTACACGCCGATCTTCCCGCCGGGCAGCGCGAACGCGTTGACGTCGTCGCTCTGGAACACGACGACCTCCCAGCGCGTGTTCGGTGCCGCTTCGCGCGTGATCGCGTTTGCGATGCACTCGACGTACGCGGAGAGCGCCTTGTCGGTCGTCGGCGGGGTCTCGCGCTTCACGTCGTCGAACGAGGCGACGCCCATCTGCGCCATCTCCGCGTCGGACACGAGCAAGAGCTGCGGGTGACCGGTCGGCGACTGGGCGCAAGCGACCGCGAGCAGCACGCAGCAGGCTGCGCCGATCCAGGTCTTCCCCATGGCTGTCCCCCTCGCCGGCGCTCGTGCAAGCGACGAGCCCGCCTCGCTCGCGCTCGGACGCGCGTGGTGGCGCTGCGATAGTTGTTGACTGCACAGATCTCCGACTGGCATACGTCATCGGTGATGAGCGGTGCTGACGGCGCCCGGCGTGCGGTCGCTTACCTTCGCTTCTCCGACGAGACCGAGCGCGCGCAGTCCGCTCAGCGCCTCGCGATCGAGACCTGGGCCGAGCGCGAATGCGTCGAGGTCCGGTCGTGGCAGCTCGACGTCGTCCCGGGCGACACGCCCATCGCCGAGCGCCCGGGCCTCCTCGCCGCCTACGAGGCGATCCGCGCGCACCAGGCCGGCATCCTGGTGGCGGCGAACGCCGAGCGCTTCGGTCACGACGAGCTCGTGTGCTGGCTGATCGAGCGCGCCGCCCTCGGACAGGGCGCGACGATCCAGACCGCCGACGGCTCGCGCCCGCCGGGGCGCACGACGGAGCCGGGCGAGGACGACGTCGCGTACACCCGCGGAGCCATCGACCTCGCGCGCGCCTACGAGCGCGTCCGACTGCGCGCACGCGTCCGCGCCGCCCTCGCGGAGAAGAAGGCGCGCGGCGAGCGCATCGGGACCGTGCCGTTCGGCTACCGCGTCGCCGACGACGGCGTCCACATCGAGCTCGACGAGTCGGAGCAGGCGATCATCGCGCGCGTGTGCCGGCTGTCGGCCGAGGGGCTCTCGCAGCGCCAGATCGTCGCGCAGCTCTGCGCGAGCGGCGTCGTCGGCCGCACGGGTGCGCCGCTCCGGCAGACGCAGGTCGGTACGATCCTGCGCGCCGCGCGCTCGACCTGACGCAGCCGCGATCGCGGGCCGAGCGCGACCGCACCCTCGGCTTGCTCGAGCTGACGCGCCCGCTATCGTTTGCCGCCGATGCGCAAGGCCGTCACGTTGTGTCTCCCGGCCATCGGCCTGATCGCGAGCGCGTGTGGCAGCGCGGCGGCCGACGGAGAGGAGCGACGGCTCGACGACGCACCGCTCGGCGGAGCTCGCGCACCGGTCTCGGAGTTCACGCCGCCCGCGCCTCCCGGTTGCGCCGCTGCACGCGACTACGACGCGTGCTTCGCCATCGCGGATGCGACGCCGCTCGAGGTGCGTGCGTTCCTTCCGCGCGGCGCGCGCGCGAACGCCGTGTCGTTCGTGCGCTTCCGGCGTGCATCCGGGACTCCGGATCCGCTCGACCTGCAGCAAATGCAGTTCAAGGCGCGCGGCGGCGCAGAGGTGCGCCTCTACTTCCAGGTCCGACCGGGCGCATACGTCATCGAGGTGGGCGTGGACGCCGACGGCGACGGCACTCCCGAGGGGCCCGCCGACGATCTCGGTTGGTCCTCCGCATCGCCCGACGTGCCCGTCCTCGACGAGGCCAGCGCGGCCGTCGTCGACGTCGGGACGACGCCGGTCGCGACGTCGTTCACCGTCGCCGCGCGCAATTAGTTCGTCGCCGGGCGGCACCTCGATTGCTCCGCGCAGGTGCGGGAGGCACGACACTCATGCGCTTCGCTCCTGGTATCAGCGTCCTCGTCGCCGCGATCGCAACCGGCTGCGGTGGCTCCTCGCACGGCGGCGAGCAGCAACCCGCCGAGACATCGACGACCGGCGCGCTCACCGTCGACTGGACGGTCAAGGGCGCCGCCGATCCGAACGCGTGCACCTCCGTGGCGGCCTCGGCGATCGAGATCACGGTGGTGAGCGGCGCGAACCAGCCCATCGGCACGTTCCAGCAGTCGTGCAGCGCGTTCTCCACCAGCATCACGCTCGCCGCCGGCAACTACGCGGCGACCGCGCGCCTGCTCGACGCCGCGGGCACGGCGGTCACCCGCGTCCATCCGATCGACGTCTTCACCATGCACGTGAAGAGTCAGCTCACGGTTCCGATCGACTTCGCCGAAGACGCGTTCGTCGTCCGGAGGTGACGCGCGCGCGTCGTAGCCTCGCACGTGATGCCGACGTGGGGGCGGTACTTCGCCGGCTGCGCGCTCGCGATCACGACCGCGGCCGCGGCGTGCTCGGACGACGCTCCGGCCGAAGAGGGCTGTCCCGTCGGATACGCATGCACCTGCACGAAGGACTGCGCACCGTCGTTGATCGGTCCGTATCCCTGCGGGCTCGGCCGCCAGCTCTCGACGGCGGGCTGCGCGGTCTGCTGCGCGATGTCGTGCAGCACCAACGCGGACTGCCCCGCGCCGTCGAAGTGCACGTATGCCGAGCGCTGGCCGACCGAACGTCCGACGGCCTACTGCTCCTCGTCCTCCACCACCGTTCCGTGTGGCGACGTGTTCTGCGCCGGCGTGTGTCGCTGCGTCGACGGCCGCGTTTGCGACTGCGCGGACCACGACTGAACGACCGGACCGCGATCGGCGCCGTCATGGACGGACGGCGGCTCCGCCGATTCATCCGTACCCGATGCGATAGCCGCCGTGCGTGCATTTCTCGCGCACGTTGTCGTCGAGAGGGCGACCGATTCGACGTCCGTCACGCGCCGCCTTCGCGCGTCCGGATAGGATGTGCACCATGCATCCTTCTTCTCCGGTCCTCGGTGCGCGCGTCGTCGCCCTCCTCGCCGTGCTCGTCACCGCCGGTGCGTGCGGCGGCGACGACGACGGCGCGGGCGGCGGAGCCCGACCGGACGGCCTGCCCGACGGCGGCGCGAGCTCCGGCGGAAACGGAGACGGCGGCGGCGCCGACGCGAACGCGTCGACCGCATACGACGTGTTCACGCTGCCCGGCCGGGGCAAGAGCAGCGACGAGGCGTTCGGGATCGCGCGCACCTCCGACGGCAAGATCGTCGTCGCCGGCACGTGCGGCGGACCGGCGAGCCAGGAGGATCCGCTCGGGACGGCGACGTCGTACTGCGTGGTCCGTCTCGGCGCGAACGGACAGCTCGACACGACCTTCGGCTCCGGTGGACGCGTGGTGCTCCCCGCGGGGTGGGGCGCACGGAAGATCGGCGTGCAGTCGGACGGCAAGATCGTCGTCGTCGGAAGCGCCGTCGGACGTCTCCTCGCGGACGGCAAGGTCGATCCGTCGTTCGGCGGCGGCGACGGCCTCGTCGACGACGCGGGAGCGGCCAACCTCGCCTTCCAGAGCGACGGGAAGATCGTGGTCACCGGCGCGCGGAACGGGCTCGCGCGCACGACGCGTTACCTCGCCGACGGCACGCCCGACGCGACGTTCGGCACCGGCGGCGTCGTCGAGTCCGACGTCACCGCGCAGAACGACTTCGGCGTCGCGGTCGCGGTCCAGGCCGACGGCAAGATCGTCGTCGCCGGCGTCGGCGCGCTCGGCGCGGGGCAGCGACGCTTCATCGTCCTCCGCTACCTCGCCGACGGGAAGCCGGACCCGAGCTTCGACGGCGACGGCCAGGTCGTCTCGTCGTTCAAGGGCGACGACCTCGCGCGTGACGTCACGATCGACGACAGCCAGAACATCGTCGTCGTCGGCTCGGGCTATCCGGCCGACTCCATCGTCGCGCGCTACACGCCCGCCGGTGCGCTCGACACGGGCTTCAACGGCACGGGCTATCGCCTCGTCGCGAGCGACAGCAGCTGCGACGCGGTCGCGACCCAGGCCGGCGGCACGATCACGTGCGGCGGGTACGGGCTCCTCCGCCGCTACACGTCGAGCGGCGCACCCGACGGCACGTTCGGCGGAGGCACGGGCAAGGTCTCGGCGCAGATCCGGGGCGAGGACATGGCGCTGCTCGACGATGGCTCGATCGTCCTCGTCGGGCAGCGCTCGGGCGTCACCGAGGACCTCTCGGCGGCGAAGTACTCGAGCACCGGCACCCTCGACGCCGCGTTCGGGACGGACGGCTACGCCGACGTCGACAGCGGCGCCGCGTTCGACGTCGCGGCGTCCGTGATCGGCGAGGCGGACGGCAGCGCCCTCCTCGGCGGCGAGAGCGCGCTCGGCGCCCACTTCGTCAAGCTCGGCCCGACGGGCGCGCCCGATCCCTCGTTCGGCACGAACGGGATCGCGGCGTTCGACACGTTCTTCGCGGTGCGCGGCGTCGCGCGCCAGTCCACGGGCAAGATCGTCTTCGCCGCGTGGGGCTCGAACGTGAGCTTCGTCGTCGGCCGGCTCGAGGCGAACGGCGCGATCGACAAGACGTTCGGCGAGATCGGCACCGGGCTCGTCACCGTCCCCATCTTCGGCAGCGCGATGGGCCGCGGCATCGTCACGGACGCCTCGACGATCTGGGCGGTCGGCGGGCAGGCGCTCGTGAAGATCGGCGCCGAGGGCAAGCTCGACACGGCCTTCGGCAAGCAGGGCGTCGTGAACCCGGCGGTGAATTCGCCCGGCGGCATCGCGCGGCAAGCGGACGGGAAGATCGTGGTCTGGTCCACCGCGCCCGGCGGGAAGGTCTTCCGCTTCGATCCCGCGACGGGCGCGCCCGACGCGACGCTCGGCGGCGGGACCGGCCTCGCGGGCGCCGACGGATTCTCCGCCGCGCACGTCACCGCGACGCCGGACGGCAAGCTCCTCGTGACGTGGATCGACGAGAAGCGCACGGCCATCGTCCTCGAGCGCCGCGGCGCCGACGGCGTGCTCGACGCGAGCTTCGGTCAGGGCGGCGCCGTCCGCGAGACGCTCGCTCCGGTCACGACGAAGATCGCCGAGCGTCCCTCGTCCGTGCGCCTCGAGGACGGACGCGTCGCGCTCGTCACCTCCGAGAAGGACGACGTGGTCGTGTTCCTGTACGATGACCGGGGCGTGCGCGTCCCTTCGTTCGGACAGGCCGGTCGTCTCTCGATGCAGAAGGCCGGCACGCCGCTCGCGGTGCGCGCGCCGGCCACGGTCGCCGGCAAGACGCTGTTCGTCGCGGGCATCGCCCGTGTCGGATCGACGGACGGCGACTTCATGCTCGGCCGCGTGGCTCCGTGATGAATCGCCGAAACGGGATGCCGTCTCTCCATCGGAAGGGTGAGGTGCACGTGACACGAGCTTGGTCGGCCTTGGTCCTCGTCGCGGTCGCGGCGTGTGGAAGCAGTGACGATGCAGGCGTGCCCGATCCCGCGACGCCTGCCGCCGGCGACGGCGGCGCGCTCGATCGCGATTCCGCCGGACCTGGAGGGAGCGACGGAGGAGCCGGCTCGCCCGACGGCGGCCCGGTGGACGCGGGCGGCGGCGACGCCGGTCTCGATGCCGACGCCGACGCCGATGCCGATGCGGGCCCGCAGCCGATCGTCACGACGACCTACGCCTCGGGCCTCGCCGCCGGTCGGGACACCGCATGCGTGATCACGACGACGGGCGCGCTGCGATGCTGGGGCGCGGTGAAGGCGCCGGCCGAGATCGGCAGCGGCGCCACGTGGAAGCTCGTCACCGTCGGCGGGTACGACGCTCGAGCGATCTGCGCGATCCGCAGCGACGATACGCTCTGGTGCTGGTCGCGGTTCGACGGATCGGTCGCGCAGCCCGACACGTCCACGTTCGCGAGCGTCGGCGTCGCGTTCGGGAACGCGTGCGCGATCGCGAAGACCGGCGCGCTGTACTGCTGGGGCTCGAACTCCTCCGGCTCGCTCGGCGTCGGCGACACGTCGCCTCGCGCCACCCTCACGCAGGTCGGCACGGACACCGACTGGAAGCGCGTCGCGCCTGGTGGGAACCACACGTGCGCGATCACGAACGCGGGCGCCCTCTACTGCTGGGGGTGGAACGCCTTCGGCGAGGTCGGCGACGGCGGCCCGACGGATCAGCCGCGCCTCTCGCCCTCGGCCGTCGACGCGGCGAACACCTATGTCGACGTCGACACGAAGAACGTCGGCTCGTGCGGCGTCCGCACGAGCGGCGCGCTCGTGTGCTGGGGCTCGGCCTACACCGGCACGATCGCGATGGCGCCGACCGCCATCGATGCAGCCACGAACTGGGCGAAGGTCCGCGTCGGCATCGCCCACGCATGCGCGCTGAAGACGGACGGCTCGCTCTACTGCTGGGGAGCGAACGATCGCGGCCAGCTCGCGATGCCGGTCGCGGCGGGCAACCTCGCGCGCACCACCCCGCAGCGGATCGGGCTCGACGTCGACTGGTCCGACGTCGCGGTCGGCGACGGCTTCACGTGCGCGACGAAGAAGGACGGCACCGTGCGCTGCTGGGGCGCGAACGGGCGCGGCGAGCTCGCGCAGGCGCCGGCCGGCCATCTCCTCCCGACGCCGATCGGCGCGGCCGGCGAGTTCTCGAGCGTCGCCGCCGGTCCGAACAACGTCTGCGCGGTGCGGAAGAACGGGACGCTCGCCTGCTGGGGGACGGGCGGCCCGATGCCGGCCGTGGGCGTCGCCGCGCAGACGCCGGTCACCATCGGCGCCGCGACGGACTGGAAGACCGCGAAGCCCGGCTGGTCGGGCGCGTGCGGGACGAAGACGAACGGCGTGCTCCACTGCTGGGCGACGGGCGCGTCCCCGGCCGCCACGAGCTTGACGCCGAGCGCGTACGACGTCGGCTACTTTCATCAGTGCGCGATCGCCGGGAGCTCGCTCTACTGCTGGGGCGACGGCATCTTCGGCAAGCTCGGGAACGGCACGAACGCATCGCTCGCCGCGCCGACGAAGGTGGGCACGGACACCTGGAGCGCGGTCGCGACGGGCTTCGACGCCACCTGCGGGATCAAGAGCGACGGGACGCTCCACTGCTTCGGCTTCGGCTACACGAAGATCGAGCAGCAGGGCGCGTCCACGGCGTGGTCGACGATCGACGCGACGCCGCAAGGGGTCTTCTACTGGGGCCTCCAGGGGAGCAGCATGGTCCGCGTCGACTGGGCGAACGCGCCCCTCGCCTGGGGATCGGAGAACGACTGGACGGCGACCGCGGCCGGAGCGAGCCACGTCTGCGGCATCCGCACGAACGGCACGCTCTGGTGCCGGGGCAGCAACGACTTCGGGCAGCTCGGCGACGGGACGCTCGTGGCGAGCAACGTGCCGAACCCGCCGGTGCAGGTCGGCACCGCGACGGACTGGACGGCGGTGACCGCGGGCACGTCCTTCACCTGCGGCCTGCGGGGTGCGGGCACCCTCTACTGCTGGGGCAGCAACGACTTCGGCGAGATCGGTGACGGGACCGCATGGAGGAGCACGCCGGCCGTCGTGCCTTGATGCGCCTCACGCGAGACCGGCGTCCTCCGCCGCGAGCCGCGCGAGCGCCGACCAGTCGAGACGACCTCGCCCGCGCGCGACCGCCGCGAGGAGGTGATCGCGCACGAGGCTCGCGACCGGCATCGGTACGCTGCGCGCCTCGGCGGCGGCGAGCACCAGTCGCACGTCCTTGAGGCCGAGGTCCGTCGCGAAGCCGGCCGGCTCGTAGGCTTCGGTCGCGATCCGTTTCGCATACCCTTCGAAGATCGGCGAGCGCGCCAAGACGTCGGCGAACACGGAGAGGAACGCGTCGGGCGCGATCTCCCATTTTCGCGTGAGCGCGAAGGCCTCGCCGAGCGTCTCGATCATCGACGCGATGACGAAGTTCCCCGTGAGCTTGATCACGTTCGCCATCGGCGCGCGTTCGCCCACGCGGCTCGTCCCCCGGCCGAGCGCCCCGAGCGCCGGCAGGATCCGGTCCACGTCCGCCGCCGGCCCTGCCGCGACGATCCAGAGCTGCTTGGCCGCCGCCGCCTCGGGACGACCGAAGACGGGCGCCGCGACGTAGCCTTGCTTGGCGGCCGCGTGCGCCTCGGCGAGGCGCTCCGACAGCGCGACCGAGATGGTGCTCGACGAGACGTGCACGGCGCCGGGCGCGAGCGCGGCGACGATCCCGTCGTCACCGAACACGACCGCCGAGACCGCCGCGTCGTCCGCGAGCATCGTGAACACCACGTCGGCGCCGCGTGCCGCCTCTCCCGGCGTGTCCGCGACGCGCGCCCCCTTCGCGGCCAGCGCCTCGGCACGCGCGCGCGTCCGGTTGTAGACCGCGAGCTCGTTGCCCGCCGCGAGGAGGCTCGCCGCCATCGCGCTCCCCATCTGCCCGAGACCCACGAATCCGATCTTCATGTCCGACGTCGTACGAAGGGCGGCGCCGCGGAGGAAGGGACGAATTGCCGTGCGCTCCGAAGTCTCACGGATCGGTGAATGACGCTTCGGATAACCTCGTCGATCGTCGGAGGTGTCGATGCGCCGGGTGCTCTTCGGATGGTCCGCTGTCGGGATGCTGATCGCTGCGGCCTGCGGCGGAGGCGATGACGGAGGCTCTGGAACGTCGTCCCCCACGGGTGCGGACGGCGGCGGGCTCGACGGCGCCGGCTCGAGCGGCGGACCGGGCTCGAGCGGCGGCCTCGGCGACGGCGGCACCGACGGATCGGTGCCCGGCGATCCGAAGCCGTGCTCGAGCGACGGGTGGTGCTGGGTGAGCCCGCTCCCTCAGGGCAACGAGCTGACGGCCACGCACGTGCTCGGACCGAACGACGCGTGGGCCGTCGGCGCCGGAGGCACCATCCTCCACTGGAACGGCTCGGCGTGGGGCAAGGTGCCGAGCCCGACGAAGAAGGAGCTCCGCGCGGTATGGGGCGCATCCGCGAACGACGTCTGGGCGGCCGGCCGCGAGGGCACGCTGCTCCGGTGGAACGGGACGACGTGGACGAGCGTCGGCACCGGCGACACGCAGGACCTCCACGCGATGTGGGGCACCTCGGCCACGGACGTCTGGGCGGTCGGCGCGGGCACGCGGATCCTGCACTTCGACGGGACGGCCTGGAAGCAGACGAAGGATCCGCCGGACGGGAACGACACGCTGTCCTCCGTCTGGGGCACGGCGCCGAACGACGTGTGGGTCGCCGGGGGCGCGGCCGAAGCGGTCCACCACTGGGACGGCAAGACCTGGACGACCGCGAGCGGCACCAGCGGCAACGTGGTCTGGGCATCCGCGGCGAACGACGTCTGGACCGCGTCGTCGGACGGCAACGCGCATCACTTCGACGGCCAGTGGTCGACGTCGTCGTTCGGTCTCGCGCCGTACGATCACGTGACGTCGCTCTGGGGCTCGAGCGCGAACGACGTCTGGGCCGCGCTCGCGAGCGGAGGTCTGCTCCACTGGACGGGCGGACCGTCGTGGCAGCCCGTCGCGACGGGCACGAAGAACGGCCTCGCGTCGGTGCGCGGCGCGTCGGCGACCGACGCGTGGGCCGTCGGCGCGGGCGGGGTGCTCGTTCGCCTGAGCGGCACGGCGTGGACCGTCGCGAGCCCGGGCGCGACGACGCGGACGTATCGACGCGTGTGGGGCACGAGCGCGACGGACGTCTGGATCGCCGGCGACGAGGGCACGATCCTCCACGGCGACGGCACGACGTTCGCGCCCGTCACCACCGGCGTCGCGTACTCGCTCGTCGACCTGGGCGGCACGGCGCCGAACGACGTCTGGGCGACCGGCGAGGTACCCCTGCACTGGGACGGCACCTCCTGGTCGCCGAAGGGGAACGGCCTCGGCGCCGAGCGGCTCGAGCGGATCTGGGCGGCCGCCGCGAACGACGTGTTCGGCGTGTGGGGCACGGTCAAGCGCTGGAACGGGACGACGTGGACGACCACCACCGGCAACCTCGCGGAGGTGAACGACCAGCTGAGCGGCCCGCCGTTCGGCATGTGGGGCGCGGGCGCGAACGACGTCTGGGTCGTCGGCGAGAAGGGCATGACGATGCGCTGGCACGACGATGCGTGGGCGCCGTACCCGAGCGGCACCACGCAGCGGCTCTGGGACGTGCACGGCACCGCGGCCAACGACGTGTGGGCGATCGCGTTCGGCGGCGCGACGCACTTCGACGGCACGACGTGGACGTTCCAGTCGATGGCGCCCGCGAACTACCGCTCGGTGTTCGCCGTCGCTCCCAACGACGTCTGGGTCGTCGGAGGCGACGGCACGATCGCCCACTGGGACGGCGCCACGTGGAAGCCGTCGGAGAGCGGCGCGACGTCGTTCCTCACGTCGGTCTGGGCGAGCGGCCCGAACGACGTCTGGGCCGTCGGTACGAACGGAACGATCCTCCGCCGGAAGAAGTGAGCGGCGGGGGGCGGGGGCCCCGCGCGAGCTGTTTCACCCGTTCAATTGACCTGGTGAAACAAC